>DWYM01000013.1 GCA_019118665.1 Candidatus Mediterraneibacter intestinipullorum | reverse complement strand
GCCTTGTAAGCCTGGTCAGATAGTTTTCCAGATGAAACTCGTCCAGCACATGGACCAGCCCTGCAATCCGTTTCATACCGCTCCGAATCCAGCCTCCGCCATCCGAGTTCAGATAAATCTTTTTTACTTTTTTCAAATCATATCTGCTGTCCAGATACTCATAGACTTCATCCCAGAACTCCTCATTCCCTTTTCCTGTATTTACACTGCATAAGTAATGCGGGTTTACCAGTCTGTGGCGACTACTTTTGGGCGCCTCTTTTTCGATCCCTTCGCAGACATAAATCAGTTTTGCAAGCAGGCAGTTATTCTTCTGGTGGTTTTCATTTTCCGGCAAATCTCCCTTTTCCTTACGAAACTGCAGTGCGATATGGTCTTCATCTGCGTCGATGTACAGATACTCCACTTCCTTTTTCCTGCAAGGATTTTCCTTTTCGGGTGGAAACTCAAGCTGATGAATCTTATTTTTCACCCTCTGTCTGCTCACCTCTGCTGTCAGACTACAGCTTTCCCCTCCGCGCCGGTATGACGTCTGTACTGCTTCTTGAAACAGAAGGGCTTCTGCATCTTCTGTCATCCTCTCATGTTTGTCCAGGCCGAGGAGCCTGTCTATCAGATATCCGCTTTCCCCCGTATGATTGTTTGTAAACAGTGTCTTTTCAAAAGCCATCGCCCCCAATGAAGTAATCAGCTGTTTTCGGATGTGTGCCTCTACTACCCAGTCACGTCTCCGTATCGGACTTTCCAGCAGCATCCGGTTCATCATTTCCAGAGATTCCTCTATCATCTTCAGCCCCAGCTGATGCAGTTGAGCGGTTAATCCAAGGACATACTCTGCCATCTGCTCCGGATGTTTCAAAAACTGCTCTTCAAGTTTTTCAAATCTGTTGATGCATTCTTCTTCAAAATATCTTATACTCTTAAGCATAGAGGACACCTTCCTTTGTTTGTATTTTGGTTGTCAGCCTTAAATACTTTATCACAAAGGTGTGTCCTCTACCTTATTTTCCGAATAAAACTTTACACTAGCCATCCGTTGGCATCAGGGCATGCCCATACTGCCTTCCTATATCGGCTCACATCCTTTCCACTTTTTGTATTCTTTCACGCTGCCTGTATTTTTTCATACATTAAATAATATACAGCACGGATGGAAGTGAACCTATGAATCCAATCCTCGAACTGAATGATGTCAGTTATTCCTATCATACACTGGATGGGGAGACAAAAGCCCTGTCCGATATTACTTTTTCCCTTGCTCCGGGAGAATTCACTGCGGTAGTTGGTCCCTCGGGGTGCGGCAAGTCCACCCTGCTCTCTCTGATCGCAGGGCTTATGAAGCCTGAGAGCGGGACCATGACTTTAAGCGGAGAGCCGCTGACGGAAAACTCGTCTAAGATCGGATATATGCTCCAGCATGACCACCTGTTTGAGTGGCGGACCGTATACCGGAATGTTCTCCTGGGGGCGGAGATCAACAAGGCGCTCACGCCGGAAATAAAAGAAAAGGCAAATAAACTTCTGGAACAGTACGGACTGGAGCGCTTCGCCCGCTCCAAACCCTCTGAGCTGTCCGGGGGCATGCGCCAAAGAGCAGCGTTGATCCGCACCCTTCTGCTGGAACCGGAACTGCTGCTCCTGGATGAGCCATTCTCAGCGCTGGATTATCAGACCCGGCTTACAGTGAGCGATGACATCGGACAGATCATCCGCCGCTCCGGAAAGACGGCGCTCCTCGTCACCCACGACCTTTCCGAAGCAGTGAGCCTGTCTGACCGGGTCATCATCCTGTCAAAGCGCCCGGCTTCCATCGTGCGCATTGTCCCCATTGCGTTTGCGCTGGAAAAAGATACGCCGCTGAACCGGAGGAACGCGCCTGAGTTTAAGAATTATTTCAATGAGATATGGAAGGAGCTGAATCACGATGAATAAAATATCCCACGAACAGGAACGGTTCTTGTCCCGCCTGCGCCGCCATCGAATGATCGTGCGCACGGCGCGGGTGCTCATTCTCGTTCTCTTTCTGGTCCTGTGGGAAGTCTGCGCCAATACCGGAATCATTGATTCCTTCATTTTCAGCAGTCCCTCCCGGATCGCTCTGTGCTTTTATGAAATGGTCGTAGACCGCTCTATATTCCTGCACATAGGGATCACGTTGTATGAGACCATTGTCAGCTTTCTGCTGGTCACACTGTTCAGTATCCTGATCGCCGTCCTCCTGTGGTGCAACAGGAAGCTCTCCGAAATACTGGAGCCCTATCTTGTGGTATTAAACAGTCTGCCGAAATCCGCCCTTGCTCCGCTGCTCATTGTCTGGCTGGGCGCCACTCCCACGACCATCATCGTCGCCGGAATGTCCGTTGCGATCTTCGGAAGCATCATGAACCTGTATACCAGCTTTGCCACTGTGGACCAGGAGAAGATCAAACTCATCTATACCCTGCATGGGACGCGAAGGCACGCGCTGTTCAAAGTGGTACTCCCAAGCTCTGTGCCTGCTGTCATCAGCAACATGAAAGTCAATATCGGATTGTGCCTGGTGGGAGTGGTGATCGGGGAATTCCTGGCGGCAAGAAATGGGCTGGGATATCTGATTATCTATTCCAGCCAGGTGTTCAAGATGAACTGGCTGCTCATGTCGATCGTACTGCTGTGTATTATGGCTATGGTGTTGTATGCGGTGATCGGGGTGGTGGAAAAACTGTATAACCGAAAAGTGTAAAAAGACAATCAGATATATAGATTATAATAGGCCGCTGTCTGCGCCCGGCACTCAGCAGCCTATTGTCAAGATATGATCAAAGCGGAAGTCTATAACTCTATAACAGGAATATTCAACAGCCGGGCTATCAGGATCAGCTCATCCGCAATGTCCTGCCATATTACACTGTAATGATGGCTCATTCCGCTTTCCGCGATCTTGGATACCAGCTCCAGCACCGGAGTGTTTACCTTAACATTTACCATGCTTCCGCGGGTACAGCGGGTCGTGGGTACAGCCTGGCCGCGCAGCAAGAATAGACGGTAATGTCCGTCAATATTGGAAAATCTTGCCGCAGTGACAGGACCTTCTTTTAATGAACACCAGAACGCTGTTCCGGCTCCTGCCAGAGGATGATCGCACATCTTCACGCTGTCCTCCTCATTATGCAGACTCGGCGCCGCATTTCCGCAATGCCAGAATGTCACTGTGTTCTCCGCTTCATCAATATTGATCAAATCGGTGATAAACGGAGAAAGTCCTGTGATCAAATTGGATGCCACTGCTGCAATAGCAGCGTCAACATCTCCTTCACAGCTTATAAACAGCCCCTCGTCTGCCAGCCGTCCCAGCACAGCGCATGGCGTTGTATGAAGGTTCCCCATCTCGGGCCAGCATTTTATAGAAGCATATTCGTATTTTTGTTCCGGCATCAGTGTTTTCAGCGTCAGATACAGCCGGGCATGATTCTCCAGATATTCCTCTGGAACGCTGTCAATATCCCACAGAGACCTGACATGGCTTACCTCGTCCTGCACTTCTTTTTCATCCAGGACGGCCATGCGGTCAAAGACTACCTTCAGGTCTGTCTCTTCTATATCAATCCCAAAAGTGCGGCGTATCACCACTTCATCAAATGAACAGTTATAAAATGCCGTGGGGCGGTAACCGAACAGGCCGAACGTTATGCCTCTCATGTTTTTGACTACGGCATACGCATTTACGATCCTCAGTATTTCGGAGTGAACCCGCTCTTCCTCTTTATTTCCAAAGACAATGTGGTGCTCCGCGCCGATCCTTTTCATAGAAGCTCCGTTCATAGCGGCGCTGCACAGCGCGTTTGCGTACAGCCTGTCATCCCGCACCCATTGTTCCTCGCGCGGAGCCCATAATACGATAGGCACATGAAGGGCATCCGCGAGCCCGCAGCATATATCGTCTCCGGTAAACGCTCCATAGACCTGGATGACCAGTTCAACCTCCTGTTTTTTGAAAGTCTCGATACATTCTGCCATGTCTTCCCTGCTGCCTATGAGCTTTTCAAATCTGAACACTCTGCTCTCAGGCAGTGATCTTTCAAGCCACCCTCCATATTCTTCAAACCGTCTGTTCGGGAGTTCTCTGGGCCATCTGCCGGACAGTGTTACGACAACTCCAACATTAAGTTTCTGTTTCATAATCCTACTCTCCTTTTTGTCTGTAAAGATCAGACTGTCCCGGCCGAACCGGACAGCCGGATAATATTTTTGACATCCTCCACCAGAATATCACTGGCGTACATGCTGAGTTTCCATGAGTGGCCCTGATGATCCAGATTTTTCAGTCCTTCCTCATAATACTGCACATACTTATATCTTATTTCTGTCCCGAAGTTTATCTTGGAAACACCCAGTCTGATCGCTTTTCTGATCACTTCCTCTTCCATCCCTGTACAGCCGTGCAGCACAAGCGGTATATCTGTAGTCTCCTTTACCGCCTCCAGTACTTCCAGATGGATATCCGGTTTGCCCTTATAATACCCATGGGCATTTCCGATCCCGATCGCCAGCGTGTCAGGGGTACACAATTTAAGGAAATCCCTGACTTCCTGAGGATCGACTATATTCTTATTTTCCATGGGGACTCCGTTGTCAAGCCGGAACAGTTCCCCAATCTCAGCCTCTACTGGAACATCAAAATATTTCGCCACTTTCAGCACTTCATTCGTCATGGCTGCGTTTTCCTCAATGGGCCTTGTTGAACCATCGATCATTACACTGGTGAACCCAAGGCGCAGCGCCTCCATACAGATGGGGAATCCATCTCCGTGATCCAGGTGGACAGAAACAGGAACATCAACCTTATCCGCGCACCATTTTGCCACATTGACAAACCAGTCATTTCCAGAAAACGCGCCTGTGGACACATAATGCGCCAGGATCATGGGGCTTCTCATTTCCTGAGCCGCCCTGCAGCATGCCCATATAATATCATAATTGCCTCCTTGAGTATTGATGGCCGGGATCGCAAATCCTTCCTTATAAGCTCTTTTCAGCATATCGAGATTATTGCTCAGCATAGTCTTCTCCTTCCTTTAACCTTTGACAGCCCCTGAGACAAGACCTTTGACCATATACTTCTGGAAGAAGAAGAATACAAAGATCATCGGCAGCGTCCCGAGTATTGAAGCCGAATTAATGAGCTGCCAGTCGCTGACCTCTCCGAGATATGTCAGCTTAAGCCCCTGAGACAAAGTCCACAGATCATTACTCCTGACCAGGGTGATCGCGTGGAGATAATCATCCCATGTCATCAGAAAGCTGTATACGCCGACAGCAAGAAGACCGGGGACAACCAGGGGAATGATAACCCTGAAAAGAATTCTCATACGGCCGCAGCCGTCCACTCTTGCCGCCTCTTCCAGCTCATGTGGTATCCCATCAAAAAAGGATGCCATCAAAGATACCGTAAAGGGAACCTGTGTAGCGCTGATCGCCAGCACCAGCCCTATATGAGTATTGACAAGCCCTATTCTCTGCAGTATCCCATACAAAGAGATCAAACGGCTGATGACAGGCATCATCTGTGCAAAGATAAACGTGGATATGATCCATTTGTTCCACTTAAAATGAAATCTGCTAAGCGCATAGCCGGCAAAAACGGAAACAAAACAGATCAGGATCATCGCCAGGGCTGAAACGATCAGGTTATTTTTGTAATATGTGAAGAACACGCCATCCCGGAACAAAGTAGCATATCCGTCAAAGGACAATGCTTCAGGCCACAATGTCGGCACTACCCGGTAAGACTCCGTGTTCGTCTTCAGCGATGTCACGAGCATCCAGTAGACCGGGAAAAGCAAAAACAGAAAAATCAGTATCAGACTCGCGTATTTGCCCAAAACAGCCGCGATGTTTATTCCTCTTTTCCTTCTGGTGATGTTTTGATTCATGCTTATTCCTCCTCGCCAGTCAATCATTATCTGTACGGAAAATGCGTCTAAACACAAAGACCACTATGATCATCAGAAGCAGCCATACCGTTGTCACTGCCGCGCCCGAACCATAATTATAGTTTACAAATGCCTCATCATAAGACAGCACGGCGAGAGTCGTTGTAGCCCCCGTTGGACCTCCGTTCGTCAATGTGGCGAACAGTGGATACTGCTTGAAATTCTCGATGATGCACATGGATACAGAAACCGAAATAACGTTCTTCATATAAGGAAGCACGATATAGACCAGACGCTGTATAAAACCGGCTCCATCAATCTTCGCCGCTTCTATGATGTCATCGGGGACATTCTGCATGCCGGCAAGCAGCAGGAGCGCCATCAAAGGGATCTGCTTCCACAGCGCGGCGATGACCACTCCCCACAATGCTGTGTCAGTATTACTCAGGATACTGAAATTTGTAACGTTATCCCCTGTAAATATACCGACCAGATACTGGAGCAGACCATATGGATTGGCAAAAATCCACATCCACAGCAGACCAGTGATGACCGTGGGAACGACCCAGGGGATCATCATGATACTCCTCAGGAACCTGGCTCCTCTGATCTTTGAATTCAGTATCAGCGCCAGGATCAAAGCTATGACAAATGTAAGGACAACAGTCGCGACTACAAAAACAACTGTGATCATGATTGAAGACTGCAGACGCCCGGATCCCCACAGGCGTGTATAATTGGAGAAATTATTCCATTCTCCCGGTATATTCTGTGTAAGATTTACCAGTCTGTAATCCTGAAAGCTCATGATGACAGAGTCAATGATAGGAATTATGATAAATGTTATACACAGCACGATCGCTGGCAGCAAAAGCAGCAGGCAGAACAGCACGTCTTTTGTCTTCTGATTACGAAATGCCGGTCTTTGCTTTTTCTTGCCGGCCTTAACTGGAAAAGTCATTTTCTTTCCCCCTTTTACGCCATATTTCACTGTATGCTTTATAAAAATAAGGGCGGATATCTACCCGCCCTTGTAAAGCGTTCATTTACTGGTTGATATAATATTCTGCTTCTGTAATATAACTGTTGATCACGTCTTCCGGACTTACGCCGTTGCTCACATAATTGAGCACCATGCTTGCCATCTCCGTCTGGACGCTTGTTGCCGCGCTGATCAGAGGCTGAGTAACAACGTTATCTTTTCCTGCTGAAGCGCCGTCCAGGATCGGGGAGATCTGACAGTCTTCCATGTTTTCATGTGCCACATACGCAAGCCCGATGTTGTTGAGGTAATCTTCCATCGTACCTGTTGAGGTGCAGTACTGGATAAAGAGATCTACCGCTTCTTTCTGGGTGTCACTCAGACTGGAACCTATCATAAAGCAATGAGATTCTACGAGAGACTCGCCTTTCCCATTCGTTCCCATCGTACCGGGCAGGGACGCGGTCACTGTAAAATCTGAAGTGCTGTCCGACACTTCCGAGATCTGAGCATATCCCCATGACTGGTCAACATACATTACTACATTGCCGGCGCCAAAGGAAGAACGGTAATCTTTTAGCTTCAGGTTTTCCTGGGTGTAGCCGTTGCCGATCAGATACTTATAGAAATCCAGCATTTCTGTCATTGCTGTCAGATTGTCTCCGGATGTCAGGTCAGCCAGACCGCCCTGGTCGTCGATCAGCGTACCGCCAAATGCGTTGTACATTGCATTGATGTTGGCGCCTGTCGCTGATACTTCTGCCGTGGTGAGTCCAAACACCGTCGTTACATTGGCGTCTCCCTGATAGTAAGCTGCCAGCGTCTCGATCCACTCCTTCAGGCCGTCCAGCGTTGTCGGGAAGGAATCCATTGACAACCCGGCTGCTTCGACCAGTTCTTTGTTCACAAAGATGAGGGATGGGCTGTAATAATGCGGTACAGCATAAACTGTATCGTTATACTTCATCTGCTCCAACACATAGTCATAATACCCGGAATAAAAATCAGAGCTCAGAACATCCTCCGGCGACTGCACAAATCCACTCTCTGCCAGAGCCGGTATCCAGCTCACCTCGCCGTAGACCATGTCAACAGCAAGCCCTGACGCAAGGTCATTTGTAAAAGTCTGGATCATGCTGTTATAATCCACAGTGACCGTTTCGATGTCGATCCAGTCATTCTCTGCTTCAAAAGCCTCCACAGTGGCATTCCACCAGTCTGCTTTCGCAGTCTCAGACAAAGCATAGTTATAAAATCTCAATGTAACATTTTCCTGCTCTCCGTTTGAGGTGGACGGTGTATCTGTTCCGCCTCCTCCGCTACAGGCTGCCAGGCTAAAAGCCATGACCATTGCCAGCGCTGCTGCAATCTTCTTTTTCATAATCTGCTCTCCTTTTCTCTAATTGTAAACTCGTGTGTACATTTGTTAGTCATATTTTATACAATCATCTGATATAAGTCAATTTCTTTTGCAAATTTCAGCATATTTTATATTTTATCCACACTATTTTGTGCATATTGCATATTTTCATAATATTTGCACATACATTAGATCCCACTAAAAAAGTACAGACATCTGAGGCTGTACCGTCAGATGTCTGTACTTTTTCTGTAAATGATCTTTGTAGATACATGGACAGGATCAGGAATCTTATGCTGCTCTATCATCTCCTGCAGCATATCGACCGCAGTGCGCGCGATCTCCGCTCTCCTGATCTCAACGCTCGTCAACGTGGGCATGACATACTGTCCAAGGGTCGAGTTATCAAAACCGATCACAGCAATATCTTCCGGGATCCGGTAACCCGCTTCCTGGGCAGCCTGCATGGCAATGCAGGCAACTTTATCATTTCTTCCGAAAAACGCGTCCACTTTCTCTCCGCTTTCCAGATAATCGCGAACGCTCTGTTTCAACGCCTCCACGCTCTCACACCCTGTAATAACTCTCTCCAGAGGATTGCTGCTGTAACCGCTCTCCTCCATTTGGTGGACGAACCCGCGGTAACGCAGATCATTCATATCGCTGAAATGACCTCTCGCGCTGTACCGGTCAATGTAGAGTATGTTCTTCCGTCCAAGGCTGCCCAGATACCGGACACATTCCCTTGACCCCTCATAAAGTCCGTTGTTAATGCGTCCCGCACCATGGATTTCCGAATAGTCTCTGTTTTCAAGCAGGACCACAGGGATGTTCGCATCTATAAACATCTGGATAAAACGTTTGGTAAAGCTGATCGAGCTGATGATGATCCCATCACAGCAGCGGCCTATGATCTCTCTTACAAATTCTTCCGTATTCCTGTTGGAACACAGAGACACCATATACCCCTTGTCATAAGCGCATTCGTCCAGCTCACTGATCAGCAGGCTGAAATGTTCCGTTACGATCTGATCAGCAATAAAAACGATGTGATTGCTGCTTTTTCCTTTCAATGTGCGGGCAATGCTGTTCGGGCGGTAATTCAGCTTCTTGATCGCCTCCTGGACACGAACCCTTTTGTCCTGAGCAACATATCGGTTATTATTTATCACATAGGACACGACCGTCTCGCTTACCCCCGCCAGCTTCGCCACATCTTTCCGGGTGGGTCTCACAAACTTAGAATCCATATCTTATCTCCCGCATTCTTATACGCATATCAATTATTTCCATTTACACTATACCATGGATTTACCCGATCCACAAAGCTTTTTTGACTGATGCCTAGCCTGCAAATTTACTCCAATATCCCTGTATGAACAGAAAGATAACGATGAGCGGAACGACAAATGTGACATAGAGCCTCACCCACTTGGGGAATCTGGGCCCTTCCCCCAAGTTTGCTTCCGCGAGAAAGTTCTTCCATCCCCATCCGTAGCGGGTAGTGCAGAACAGCACATACACCAGGCTGCCAAGGGGAAGGAGATTATTGCTCACGATAAAGTCTTCAAGGTCAAGGATCGCCGTCCCTTCCCCAAATGGGGCAAAGCCGCTCAACACATTATACCCGAGCACGCACGGCATAGACAGGAGGGTGATCACCACCAGGTTGACCGCAACCGCTTTTCCCCTTGAGCAGCCTGTCAGGTCCATGGCAAACGCGATGATATTCTCAAACACAGCGATGATCGTTGACGCTGACGCAAAGAACATGCACAGGAAGAAGATCGCTCCCCAGAGCCTTCCCCCTGCCATGGAGTTAAAGATATTCGGCAGAGTGATAAAGATCAGGTTCGGTCCGCTGTCCGGGTTGACTCCAAAGGCGAAGCTCGCCGGGAAGATGATCAAACCGGAGATCAGGGCAACACTCGTATCGAGTATGGTGATCGCCACTGCCTCTCCAGCAAGTCTCCTCTTTTTGTCTATGTAACTCCCGAAGATGGCCATGGCGCCGATACCAAGGCTCAGGGTGAAGAAGGACTGATTCATTGCGGCGGATACCACTTCCATGATGCCCGCCTCCTTCATCTTACCGAAATCCGGCAGGAGATAAAACTTCAGCCCCTCGTCGGCGCCTGGCAGCATGATAGAGCGTACGGCAAGCACGATCAGCAGCGCCAGCAGGAGCACCATCATGATCTTTGTGATCCCCTCCACACCCTTCTGGAGCCCCAGCTTCACGATACCAAAGCACATGACTACAACGATGACCATGAACACAGTCATAAGGACCGGCCGCCCCATCAGTCCAGAAAACTCTCCCCTTATCTGTCCTGTATCCATGCCCTCAAAGCTACCTGCAGCCATTTTGCCCAGATAGATCAGAAGCCATCCTCCGATCGTTGTATAGAACATCATCAGCAGGTAGTTTCCTGCCATTCCGAACCATTTGTACCAGTGCCATTTTGTTCCCAATGGCTCCAGCCGGTCAAAAGCCTTGGCAATGCTGCATCCGGCCGCGCGTCCCACAGAAAACTCCATGATCATGATCGGCAGTCCCAGAAGCACCAGGCACAGCAGATAGATCAGTACAAAAGCCGCGCCGCCATACTGCCCTGTGATATAGGGAAACCGCCACACGTTCCCCAGCCCAATAGCACATCCCGCCGAAATCAGGATAAATCCCAGCCTGGAGCCGAATTTTTCTCTCTTCATCTACACTTTCCTCTCTTTCGCTTTCATTTCAGTATTTTCTGAATATTTTTCTGAAAGGGGTGAGTCCCCTTTTATTTCACTTCGATCAGTTCATACTCCCTGTGCCCGAGACCGATCTTCTCCCCATGCTCAAGACAGGTCTCCCATTCGCTCTCAGGTGTTGTGTTCACAAAATGATCGTGATGATCGCAGAACCCTTCTTCATGAATGTGCTCATCAAGGATGCTTCCCGGCATGGGCTTCTGCGCATTGCATGCATCCGCGCACGCCTGATCCAGCGACACAGGGTCAAAGCTGGCGAACATTCCGATATCCGGAAGGATAGGCACATCATTCTCGGGATGGCAGTCACAGTAAGGAGACACGTCGATCACGAGATTGATATGGAACGCCGGGCGCCCATCCACTACTGCCTTTGTATATTCCGCCATTTTCATATTCAGTTCTTTCACGGCGGAAGAATTTTCATTATAGATCGCGTCAAAATTACATGCCCCGAGACAGCGCCCGCATCCGACACATTTCTCATGGTCTATGAAGGCTTTTTTCTCAGGAAACGAGATCGCTCCGTGGGCGCAGTTCTTTGAACAGGCGCGGCATCCCACGCACAGGGACTGATCGACAGAGGGTTTTCCGCTGTTGTGCTGCTCCATCTTTCCCGCGCGGCTGCCGCAGCCCATACCGATATTCTTCAGGCACCCGCCAAACCCGGCCATTTCGTGTCCCTTAAAATGATTCAGACTGATAAACACATCCGCATCCATTACAGCCCGTCCGATCTTTGCCTCTTTCACCAGTTCTCCGCCTTCGACCGGAACGCACACATCGTCCGTTCCTTTCAGCCCATCCCCGATGATGATGTGGCATCCTGTAGAAAGGAGATTGAATCCATTCTCATATGCTGCGCTCAAATGCTCCAGCGCATCTTTTCTCCTGCCCACATACAGCGTGTTGCAGTCTGTCAGGAACGGACACCCGCCCAGCTCTCTCACCACGTCTGCCACTGCCTTCGCGTAGTTCGGGCGCAGGAAAGACAAATTACCCGGCTCGCCAAAATGGATCTTAATAGCTGTCATCTTTTTCTCAAAATCAATCTCTCCGATCCCCGCCCTGCGGATCAGTTTTTTGAGTTTATCCGGCAGATTTACTCCCGGAAGGGCCCTCATATCCGTAAAATAAACTTTTGATCTTTCCATGATATCCTCCTCTATTCTACTTCTCCCTTATTGTGTTTTCCCCTTTATTTTGCCAACCGGCAAGTCGTTACCGGTAAGTCGCTGCCTTCCCTCCCATCCTTCACTCAGCGCCAGCCTCAGCCAACGCCCACATGTCCTAAACAGTATATCATAAAAACACAGAAAATAAAAAAAACAAAAACTGAGAAAATAAAAAAACAGTTGAAATTTCTGAGGAAACGAGATATAATAATCGAGGTTCGTCAAACGACAGCCATATGCCGGAATAGCTCAGTCGGTAGAGCACTTCACTCGTAATGAAGGGGTCGTCAGTTCAAGTCTGATTTCCGGCTTTAATAAAGCGCAGGTTCTTCCTTCGGAGAACACTACGCTTTTTTTGTTATATTCCTTTTCTTGTCTGCCTGTGTCATTTTCGCAGATCCGATCATTCACTTTCCGTTTCGCGCACATGGACTGTGAGCTGATTGTAGGGTATGTCGATTCCTTTCGCGTCGAAGGTCAGCTTGATCTCTTCCATAAGCCTCCACCTTGTGGCCCAGTATTCTTCCGTCTTCACCCATGCCCGAAGTCCGATCACGACCGAACTCTCGCCGAGAGAATCCACAAATACCCGGATCTCTTCATCCTGGATGATGCTCTTGTCATTCAGGAGCATGTCTTCGATCAGTGATTTTGCCTTCTTAAGATCCGCGTCATAGGAGATGCCCACCTTCAGATCCAGCTTCCGTTCCGGTCGGGCGGTCACGTTCGTCAGACTGTTGTTCGTCAGGATACTGTTTGGAACGACAACCGTCTGATTATCCATAGTGGCCAGCTTAGTATAAAAAATCTGGATCTCCTTTACTGTCCCCTCGATCCCTTCCTGCGTAACAATAATGTAGTCCCCCACAGCGAACGGCTTCAGCAGAAGGATCAGGATACCTCCCGCAAAATTGGACAGGCTCCCCTGGAGGGCAAGACCGACAGCCACGCCGGCTGAGGCGATCAGCGCCGCCACAGACGAAGACTCCACCCCGAATCTGGTCGCGATACTGAATATGAGAAGGGCATACAGCCCGAACTTCAGCATAGAATCAACAAACTGTCTGACTCCCGCGTCAGCGTTGGTCCTTTCCAGGGACTTCCTGACCACCTTCCGGATCCATTTGATGATCTTGCTCCCGATAAAAAATACAATAAGAGCCAGGACCACCCTCATCCCAAACGCCACGATATCAGGAAGGTGGTCTTCAAAGAACTGCACAATATGATTCACCTCCTGAGTCGCCTCGGAAGTCACCTCCTGCACAGATTCCTGCACGTCCGTACCAAGCGATTCACTGGTCACGCCAGCGGCTCCCGCCGCGGATATTACAGAGCCCAATATCATCATATCCTGCCTCCTGTCTTTTATTTCAGCGCAAGAAACGCACACAGATTTCCTCTCTTATCTCCTGCCGCGCGGTGGGAATAGAGGATCTCGCTGTTGCAGTGCGTACACACATTTGTCACCGCCATATGTTCCTGCCGGATGCCGGCTTCTCTGAAAATAAGTTCATTTGCTTTCCAGAGATCCAGCTGATACTTTCCGTTCGGCTTCCTGAAAAAGAGCTGCTTCCAGTAAGGTTCATCAAAGGCATCCTTCACTTTATCGATCACATCCCCGCTGACTTCATAGCAGTCCATGCACACGGAAGGTCCCACTGCCGCCAGGATATCCGCGGGATCAGAGCCAAACGCCTCCTGCATGAGCAGAACGGTCCTTTTTCCGATCTTTCCCACGGTCCCTCTCCAGCCCGAATGGCTCAGCCCGACCACTTTCCTGACCGGATCCACAAAATACAGGGGCACACAGTCCGCGTAAGAAGTCACAAGACAGATTCCCGGCACATCAGTGACCAGTCCGTCTACATCGGTATAGTCCCGTTCCCTGACGATCCCTTTTCCCCTGTCAGCGTCCGTAACAACGCGGACGTTCGTGGTATGGGTCTGGCGGGTCATCACCATGTCCTCGCAGCGAACTCCGATCGCCTCTCCGATCCGGCGGAAATTCTCCCTGACACATGCTTCTCTGTCCCCCCTGTCAAAGCTGAGATTGAGCGAGGCATAGCAGCCCTGGCTGACGCCGCCCAGCCGGGTGGAAAATCCATGGCGCACGATCCCGGTCTCTTTCAGAAGGGGATATTCCAGATAAGGCGTGTTACCGCCTGCCTCCTCAAAGATATGCTCCTCATTTTTATACTTCAGTCCCAGGCTCATCTCCTCACCCCGCAAATGCATTTTTAATATATGTTACTTCCGTGCCTTCTATCCCTATCACGTCAAACCGGCACGGTACATTTTCTATATGACGCTCTGTCAGATAAAACATAGCGCACCGAAAGATCGTCTTCTGCTTTGCCGGCCCAACAGCTTCCAGCGGGCCTCCCTTTCTCCTGTCCGAACGGTACTTTACCTCACAGAACACAAGATATTCTCCGTCCTTTGCGACCAGGTCGATCTCCCCTGCCCTGCACCTGTAATTATACTCCAGTATCTCATACCCTAGCTGTTCTAGGTAGTAGCCGGCCGCCCGCTCATAGTCTGTCCCGGTCTGCCTGCTGCTCTTCCAGGATCCTGTCCCTCTGCTTTCTCCGCGGTTTTTCACGATAATTTCTCCCTGTCTCTTTTCTGTCATATTTCCTGTTTCCAGCCTGTTCCGGGCGGGCACCACACGATCCCGCGCATCCTTATCCAAGAAAATTTTTGATAAACGACTGCCTGTGGATCGGAGAGGGCCCCAGCCGCCGGATCGCTTCGATATGTTCCTCGGATCCATAGCCCTTATGCCGCGCAAACCCATACCCGGGCAAAATCTCATCATACTGCGCCATCAGCCTGTCACGCGTGACTTTTGCTATAATGCTTGCCGCCGCAATGGATACGCTCTTCGCGTCCCCCTTGATGATCGGCACCTGGGGTATCGCGATGCCCGGTATGGTGACCGCGTCATTCAGCAGGACGCCCGGCGTGATGTTTAAGGCTGCAACAGCCTCCCTCATCGCCTCGTATGTGGCCTGGAGGATGTTGATCTCATCGATCCTTGCCGAAGACGCCGTACCCACGCCCACGGCCTCCGCCTTCTCCATGATCTCATCGTAAAGCGCCTCCCGCTTTGCCGGCGACAGCTTTTTTGAGTCATTCAGATAAAGGATCTCGCAGTCTCCAGGCAGGATGACCGCTCCCGCCACCACCGGGCCTGCCAGCGGCCCCCTGCCTGCCTCATCAATGCCGCAGATAACCCGGTATCCGCTGTATTTTCTCTCGTAGCTGTGCATGGCGTCAAGGCGCTCACGCTCTGCCCGGAGCGCCTCCTCCTTTTTCCGGTAACCCGCGATCAGCTTCTGCACGCCCGCCCGCTCATCGGAGCCGTATATTCCATATAATACATTTCTGCGCGCAGGATCCGCCTGTTCAAATTCTGCTTTTATCTGCACAATACTTTTCTTATTCATGTTTGATCACCCCGAACTTATCAATCGGCCAGATCCGTATCCATGCTCGCCCCAGCAGTTCATCCCGGTGGATCACTCCCACATTTGCGGAGCGGCTGTCCTGACTGTTGTTCCGGTTGTCTCCCAGCACAAAATACTCGTCTTCGCCCAGCCTAATGGGCTGTGCCGCCTGTCCGGGAGCCATGATGAGGGCATTGCCGTAATGCTCGTCAAGCTGTACACCGTTTATGTACACATAGCCGTCCACAATCTGTACCGTCTCGCCCGGCAGCCCGATGATCCTCTTGATATAATAGGTATTCTCCTCATATCGATAAGGAAATACCACGATATCATAGCGTTTCGGATCACGGAACCGGTAAGTGATCTTATCCACGATAAGGTGGTCTCCATCCGAGAGTGTCGTCTCCATGGATTCACCGCTCACCTGCGTCCTCTGTCCCATAAAAGTCACCACCAGATAAGACGCTGCCACAACGATGACGATAAACAGGATCCAGCCAAAAAGCTCCTTTATTATGCCTTTCATCTATGTCTTCCTTTCTACACAGCTTCCGGTCTCTCCAGGGTGATGCGCCCCAGCTTTCCCTCCCGGAAATCATCCAGCAGGATCGAGGCTGCTTTCTCTGTGTCCAGTTCATTTCCCCGCACGAGACAGTGTCTGCTCTCCGCAATATCACGCAGACATTCATAGGCGTCTCCCACTGCCAGAATATCATATTGTTCCTCCAGGACGCCCGGATAACTGCTGTTTAAGAATTTTACAAGTTCTGCCGCCAGTTCCTCTGTCTGAAGGATTTCGTCCTTGATCGAGCCGATAAACGCAAGCTTCAGCCCTACCTCCTGATCCTCAAACTTCGGCCAGAGAATTCCCGGGGTATCTAACAGCTCCACATTTTTGTTGAGCCTGATCCACTGTTTCCCCTTGGTAACACCGGGTCTGTTCCCTGTCTTCGCGCATGCCTTTCCCGCCAGCGCGTTGATAAAGGTGGATTTTCCCACATTGGGGATACCCACGACCATGGCGCGGACCGGACGGTTCAGGATCCCTTTTCTGCGGTCCCTCTCTGTCTTTTCCCTGCACGCCTCCTGGATCACTGACTGGATGGACTTGATACCCCCGCCTTTTTTGGAGTTGACCTTAACTGCTGAGCAGCCTTTTTTCTTAAAAAAGTCTACCCATTCATCATTGCGCGTATCCTCCGCAAGATCCGCCTTGTTCAGGAGGATGAGACGCGCCTTGTTCCTGCCCAGCTCATCAATGTCCGGATTCCTGCTGCTCAGCGGAACCCTGGCATCTACCAGCTCAATGATCAGATCGATCAGTTTTATATTTTCCTGCATCATCCGGCGCGCCTTTGTCATATGCCCCGGATACCATTGAAAATGCATAATCCTCTCCATTCTGCCGCTCCTGAAAGCGGCGCGTTGTCTTTTATCTCTTGCCTTTTATCTTTTTCTCAGATCATTCCCATATCTGCCGCCGGACCCGCGATAAACCACGCCTGTCCGTATATGTCATCCTTTTTGATATTCCCTGTGCCCGGGTCTCTGCTGTCGTCGCTTGCCGTATGGTTGTCCCCCATTACAAAATACTCGTCTTCGCCCAATTCCACTGGTTCTTCCGCCAGACCCGCATATCCGATACCGGATACATGGATGTTCTCTGTAATTTCTTCTCCGTTGATCAGGAGCTTCCCATCCGCGATCTGCACTGTCTCGCCCGGCAGACCCACGATACGCTTCACCGAATAGCGCCCATCCAGACCCTGAGAAAACGCGATAATGTCTCCCCTGGACGGTTCCATGAAATTATATACGACCCGGTTTATCAAGACCACGTTCCCATTCTTAAGGACAGGGGACATGGAATCCCCTGCCACGCTCACCCTCTGGCCGAAGGCAGCCACAAGAAAGACAGCCGCCATGCAGACGATCAGTATCTCTACCGCCCACAGTATGATCTCTTTCGCTTCGATCCTGATGCCATGATCTTTCTCCTGCACAAAATGCAGTCCTCTTTTCTTGTCTTCAAACCTCAGCCCGCCGCGTGAAGCTCTTTTTTTCTGAGTCCCCGGCTTTCCTGCTGTCCTGCCCCGCTTTTTCCGGAAATCCAAACCCTGCATATTCCCTCCAGATCAGCCCATATATTCAAAAAGGGACAATATACAGATCTGTAATTGTCCCTCTCATGATTACTATTTTACTAATTCTTTTACCTTTGCAGCCTTGCCGACACGTTTTCTCAGGTAATTCAGTTTTGCCCTTCTTACTTTACCTCTGCGGACAACCTCTACCTTCTCAACATGCGGAGAGTGGATCGGCCATGTCTTCTCAACACCGATTCCGTTAGATGTCTTTCTCACTGTGAAAGTCTCTCTTGCGCCGCCGCCCTGTCTTTTGAGGACAGTTCCCTCAAAAACCTGGATCCTCTCGCGGTTACCCTCTTTAATCTTAGCGTACACCTTCACGGTATCGCCAACATTAAATTCCGGCGCGTTCTCTTTTAACTGCTCAGCTTCGATCTTCTTGATGATCTCGTTCATTTTGTGTGACCTCCTTCATATTTGACGTTCTTAACACATTTTGTGCCAGAGGACCATCGCTCTTCTTTTCACAACTGTTGTAGTTTATCATACTTCTTGCGGATTTTCAAGAGCTGATTTGGATTTTCTTGCCTCATCGTCCAGGATTTCCTCCAGCCATTTCTTTTCTTTATCCGTCAGCTCACATTTCTCAAACAGATCCGGTCTCCTCTCATATGTCCTCAGGATGGACTGCTCCCTGCGCCACTTCTCGATGTTCGCATGATGCCCGGACAGCAGCACCGACGGCACTCTTTTGCCGTGCCATTCCTCCGGTCTTGAATACTGGGGGTACTCCAGGAGATTATCCTGAAGGGATTCAAACTCCGCGGACACATCATTGTGGAGCACGCCGGGAACGAGCCGTGAGATGGCATCCACCATGACCATGGCGGGCAGTTCCCCGCCTGTGAGCACATAGTCCCCGATGGACACATAGTCTGTCACGATCTCTTCCAGCACACGCTCATCGATGCCCTCATAATGCCCGCAGAGCAGGACCAGGTCTTCTTCCCGGGCCAGCTCTTCCGCCATTTTCTGATCAAATACCTCTCCCTGGGGGGAGAGATAAATGACGCGGATTTTTTTCTCTGAGGCTCCCGCCTGCCCATCCGGTTCCATTTCCCGGATGTTTCCGGCGGCCTGTCCGGATCTGCGCCCTGCGATCTTCTCAGCCACAGCCTCATAGGCAAGGTACACCGGTTCCGCCTGCATGAGCATCCCCGCTCCGCCGCCGTAAGGATAGTCATCCACGCTCTGATGTTTGTTAAAGGCATAGTCCCTGATATTGACCGCCTCGATGGACAGCAGCCCGGAATTGACCGCGCGTCCGATGATGCTTGTATTCAGCCCATCCATGACCATATCCGGAAAGAGTGTTAGTATATGAAAATTCATTCTGCCTGTCTCCTTTTCAAATGCGGATCTCTTTCAAATGGGGACTACTCAGATCAGTCCGTCCATGAGGCGGATCTGCATTTTCTTATCCTCCACATCCACATCAATGACACACTGGCGGATCGCCGGGATGAGGACTTCACCGTGCATGTCCGAATCTATGATATACACCTCGTTTGCCCCGGTCTCCATGACGTCCTTTATCACACCGAACCTCTCATCGCCGACAAATACTTCCATGCCGATCATATCAGCAATGTAATATTCGTCCCTGCCAAGAGGCACCCCATCTTCCCTGGGCACGAGGAGGCTCTTTCCCTTATATTTTTCAATGTCATTTATATTATCAATGCCTTTGAATTTCAGGATCACGAACTGCTTAAAAAATTTCACTGACTGGATCTCCAGCTCAACCTGCTCCCTGTCCGTGTCTAAAAGCACTTTTTTCAGTTTTTTAAAGCGGGCGGCGTCATCTGTCGTCGGAAATACCTTGACCTCGCCCCGGATTCCGTGGGTGGATGAGATCACTCCCACCTGAAGAAACTGTTCCATCACTATTTGTTTCCTTTCTGTCTCCTGTCCTCAAACAGAGAACCTCTCATGCGCATGTGTGCCGTCCCGCATCCTTCTGCCGACAGACATCCGCAATACAGCACAATATCGTTTCCGCGAAACAGGAAAAAGAAAGGGCCAGCCGCTTCATGTCCATGAAGACTGTCCCCCTTTTTCCGCATATGTGTCAGCTCACTGTACTATACGATATCAACAACAACTCGTTTGTCTTCTTTCGCTGCCGCCGCCTTTACGACAGAACGGATCGCTTTCGCGATGCGCCCCTGTTTGCCGATGACTTTTCCCATATCCCCCTCTGCGACATGCAGCTCAAGTACAGTTGTCCTTCCCTCTTGTTTCTCATTGACCGAAACTTCTTCCGGATGGTCAACAAGTGCTTTTGCGATTACTTCAACTAATTCTTTCATTTGCGCACCTCCGCAAAGAGATCTTATTTCTCAATACCTGCTGCCTTGAAGATCTTACCGACGACTTCTGTCGGCTGCGCGCCGTTGTTGAGCCATTTTTTTGCCGCTTCCTCATCAACCTTGATCGCGCTCGGATCACAGTTCGGATCGTATGTTCCGATCTCTTCGATGAATCTTCCGTCTCTCGGGGATCTTGAATCAGCTACCACGATTCTATAAAAAGGAGCTTTCTTCTGTCCCATTCTTCTTAATCTGATCTTTACTGCCATTTTTGTCACCTCTGTTTTTCTTTTTTGTTATAGTGTTTATTCTGCCGTCAGCTCCGCCGCGTCCGCAGCCGTCCGCCTCCGGCATGATCTATGTGTCAAAAGGGAAGCCGGAACCTGCCCTTCTTGCCACCTTTTCCGCCCATCATTCCCGGAAGCTTCTTCATCATCTTCCTGGATTCATTGAACTGCTTCACCATCCGGTTCACATCAGCGATATCCACGCCCGCGCCCCGGGCGATGCGGTGTTTCCTGGATGGGTTCAGGAGGTCGGGGTTCCGCCTTTCCTCGGGAGTCATGGAGCGGATCATCGCCTCCATCCTTGACATCTTCTTCTCATTCTCCTCCGAGTCAAGATCCGGCATCTTCCCCTTACCGCCAAGTGCCCCCATTCCCGGCATCATACTCATGATGCTGGCTAAGCCGCCCATCTTGCGCATCTGTTCCATGCTCATCAGATAGTCGTCAAAATCAAACTGGGCCTTCTTCATCTTGTCAGCCATCTGCATGGCCTGCTCTTGATCGATCTCAGCGCCTGCTTTCTCGATCAGTGTCAGCACGTCTCCCATCCCGAGGATACGCGACGCCATCCTGTCCGGGTAGAACTGCTCCAGATCAGAGAGCTTTTCTCCCATACCCACATAGAGGATCGGTCTGCCGGTCACTGCCTTGATGGACAATGCCGCGCCGCCTCTTGTATCGCCGTCCAGCTTCGTGACGATAACGCCGTCTATACCGATCTTGTCGTTGAAAGCCGCTGCCACGTTCACCGCGTCCTGCCCAGTCATGGCGTCTACCACAAGGATGGTCTGGTGGACCTCCACAGCTTCCTTGATCTCCTGGAGCTCCGCCATCATGTCCTCATCAATGTGGAGACGGCCTGCGGTATCCAGGATCACGATATTATTTCCATTCTTCGCCGCATGCTGCACCGCTGCTTTCGCGATATCCGCCGGGCGGTTTTTATCCCCCATGGAGAACACTTCCACGCCCTGCTTCTCACCGTTGATCTGCAGTTGTTTGATCGCTGCCGGGCGGTATACGTCACACGCCACGAGTAGCGGTTTTTTGCCTTTTAGTTTATATTTGCCTGCCAGCTTCGCAGTGGTGGTCGTCTTACCGGCGCCCTGGAGACCTGCCATCATAATGACTGTAATAGCACTTCCCGGCTGGAGCCTGATCTCGGTCGTCTCAGAACCCATGAGCTTTATGAGCTCTTCATTTACGATCTTGATCACCATCTGCCCCGGATTCAGTCCGTTCATCACGTCCTGTCCGACAGCCCGCTCCTGAACGTCTTTTATAAAGCCTTTTACGACCTTGAAATTGACGTCTGCTTCCAGGAGTGCCATCTTGACCTCTCTGAGCGCGGCTTTTACATCATCCTCTGTAAGCCGCCCTTTGCTGCGCAGGTTTCGGAATACATTCTGAAGTTTTTCTGTCAAGCTGTCAAATGCCATTCTATAACTCCTCTTTGCCCTACCGTGTCTCTTCTGATGCCCTGCTCCCGGTCCATCATCATCTGCCGCCTGCTTTCCGGCTTACAGCTCTTCGATGATCGCAGAAGAGATCCCGCGGATACGCTGTATGATCATTTCCGGATCCTTCTTATCCTGCTCCCACTCTTCCAGCATCCTGTCAATCTGGGAGACCTTTTCCTTCACAGCGAGAAATCTTTCTACCAGATGCAGCTTCGCCTCATAGCCTTCCAGCGCTTTCTGGCACCGCCTGACTAGGTCATGCACGCCCTGACGGCTGATCCCTTCGCTCTCCGCGATCTCGCTCAGAGACAGATCGTCAAGGACGAATTGCTCATAAATCTCTTTCTGATGCGGAGTAAGAAGTTCTCCGTAAAAATCATATAATAATGCCTGCTCTAAAATCTTATCCATTGCTGTCACCTTTGCTATCATACACGAAGAGCGCAGGGGTGTCAAGTATTTTTTCTTTACAGTTTTTCTTTCCAAATAGAATGCACTCTATGCTTTCAGCAGCCTTTCCACATTGAGCATCCCCCATCCGGACTCAGTTCCCGGGATCTTCACGCACGATTCCCGGAGCCTCAGTTTTACCTCCACATTCGTCATATCCGGATATTTGGACAACAGGCAGGCGATTGCCCCTGAAACGACCGGCGTCGCCATTGATGTTCCTGTTTTCATAGTATAGGGATGCTCGCCGGGACGCCCATATCTGCCATTGCAGCTTATGATCCCGGTCCCGGGGGCAAACACATCCGGCTTGACCACACATTCCCCTGTGGGGCCTCTTCCGGAATAATTCACATTTTTTCTGCGTCTTTGTACAGGCGTAAGCTCCGTATCAGGAACTCCCACTGTAATGACCTTGCGGCTGCTCCCCGGCACTGCCACGGTGCCTTCACCCGGCCCATAATTTCCGGCTGATACGACCACTGCCAGCCCGCTGTCCCACAGCTCCTCCACCGCGTCCAGGAACAGCCTCTTCTGATAGGCCGCAAGATCCGGCTGTGTCCCGACAGAAATGTTCACGATCCTCACATCATAGCGTTCTTTTTCTGACAGGATCCAGCGGATCCCTTTCAGCACATTCTCCACATCTCCGTTCCCCTCCCTGTCCAGTACTTTTCCCACAAGGAGGGACGCTTCCGGCGCCATCCCCGCATACAGGCCGTTTGACGCTTTCCCGCTCCCTGCCAGGATGCCTGCCACATGTGTGCCGTGCCCGCTGTCATCATTATATTTCAGAGAATTTCCCACAAAATCCTTAAAACCGGCCGCCCGCCCCTCAAGGTCGGGATGCCGGGACATTCCTGTGTCAAGGACGGCGATACAGATCCCCTTTCCCATCCACTTTTTATTCTTTATATCATTACACCAGTATCCAACCGCCTGTTTTACCCATCTCATAATAAATCCCTTTTTAATCAGAATATTCTCTTCTTCTGATTTTTGTCCCTGGGATATGCTCTTCTCCTGTTTCCCTGCAGACTGTAACCTCTTTTCTCCCTCTGCATAATATAAAACTGTAAACAATAACCTAACTGGAGGATTTAACATGAGTGATTTAACTGCTACAAACTGTGGATGCGGATGCGACAATGGAAACGGAATGTCTTCCTGCCTGTGGATCATTCTCCTGCTTTGCTGCTGCGGCGGATGCGGCGGTAACACATTCAGCGGCAACGGATGCGGAAATGACAGCTGCCTGTGGATCATCCTTCTGCTCTTCTGCTGCGGCGGATTCGGCAACAACGGATGTGGATGCTGATCAAAGTTAAGGCAATTCTGACAGCTTAGCCCAAAGGGGTCAGATTCTTCTGACCCCCACACAGATTTTTGAAAAGGGGCTGTCGCACTAAATTGAACTGCTCCCTGTCAAGTAGACAGATGAAAAAATAAAATTTTTCTATCTCCAGCCGTAGTTGTACGGTTGGAGATATTTTTATGCGGATTTGGTTTGCAGGTAGTGCCTGTATTCTAAAGGTGTCATGCAATTAAGCCGTTTTTGATATCGTGAGCCATTATAGTACCCTATATAGTCAATCACTGCCTGTTTCAGTTCCTCATAGGAAGCAAATGCCTTTAAGTAATACATTTCGGTTTTCAGCATTCCCCAGAACGCTTCCATTGGGCCATTGTCAATACAGCGGGATACTCTGGACATGCTCTGGGTCATCCCTGCATCGTCCAACTTTTTCTTAAATGCTTTTGAGGTATATTGATACCCCCGGTCACTGTGAAAGATTGGTTTTGCATCCGGGTGTTGTTCATGGGCAATGTCAAAGGTCTCGAATACCAGCGCATTATTATTGGATTGGCCAATCACAAATGAAACAATACTCTTATCACCCAAATCCAGTATAGCGCTTAAATACGCTTTGCTGCTGACACCATATTTCATTTCTGTCACGTCGGTAAGCCATTTTTCTCCGAAGTTTTCTGCTGAAAATTCCCTGTTCAACACATTTTCGGCAGTTACCTGAGGAGTGGATTTTATATAATTTTTCCTTTTTCTGCGGCATACGGATTTCAAACCTAAAATCTGCATCAGCCTGTAAATGCGCTTTTGATTTACATGAAAATCATTCTCCCGGTTCAGTTTTATTGTCATTTGACGATAGCCTAAGATTCCGTTCTTTTCCTCATATGCCTCTTTTATCAGTGGCAGAAGCTGACCGTTAAACTGCTCATTTTTGCTTTCCTTACGATTTAGCCACTTATAATACGATGAACGTGGAATTCCTGCAAAGACGCATAATTCAGAAATAGAACAGCCAGTTTCGTCATGTGTTTCCTGTATTGCACGGTAGATCGTTTCATTCTGTATCTGGCTTAAAACCGCCTCCTTTCTATCTCTCCGAGTTTTTTTAAGAATGCCATCTCCATTTCCTGTCGCTTGTTCTGAGCCTTTAGAAGCTTGTTTTCTGCCCGGAGCTTTTCCAGTTCAGTCATTTCAGCCTCCGGCTTTGTTCGGCCGCGCTTATCCGTTAGCGACTCCACTCCTTGTGCTTCATACTTCCTTACCCATGAATAGACTTGCTGATAGGATACCTGATAGGTATCCGCTGCTAATTGATAGTCTTTATGATTCTCTATACAAAAAGATACAATTTC
>DWYM01000012.1 GCA_019118665.1 Candidatus Mediterraneibacter intestinipullorum | reverse complement strand
TTTGAAAGGAAAGAGTTCGCTTATGATATTAGAAAAGCACGCAAATCTAAAATACAAGTATGGGAATCGGCATTTCTGGTGTCGTGGATATTATGTAGATACAGTTGGGAAAAACACAGCTGCAATAAAAGAGTATATTCAGAAACAACTGAAAGAAGAATTAGAATATGATCAGATGACACTAGTAGAGTACATTGACCCGTTTACGGGTGAGCCGGTGAAGAAGTACAAAAAATAAACCTCTTGGAGAGGTAGTAGGAAATCAAAGCAAACCTGCAAGCCCCTTTTGGGGCTAAGCCGGTGGTCCTGACTGTTTTTGCGGTATTGGTCGTCTGGGCAGCAACAGTCGGCTGTGCCGGCAATGCGGCAGAGGCGGCGCACAGCGCATTGGTGCAAAAAAAGCCGGGATAAAATCACCGGCTGAGAAAAGAGAAAATATATGTGAAAAAGCATCTCTGCTTTATTTGCCTATAATATAACCGGAATTTGTGAGCAATATGTGTTGATTATATAAAAAACGAGTTAACAATTAATTAAAGAAGAATAATGGTAAACCCCTTTTGCGTGTGTTAAAATAGGAACCAGGCAAACACAACAACATGGAGCGGCAATATGGAATATTTATATAAAAAACTGAAGGATTACGCTTCATCCGGCTATTATGGATTCCACATGCCGGGACACAAGCGGAACGGCGGTGTGACCGGAGCGGACCTTCCTTATGAGATCGACATCACAGAGATTGAAGGCTTTGACGATCTGCACCATGCGGATGGGCTGCTGAAACAGGCGCAGGAGAGGGCTGCGTCTGTTTATCATGCAGGGGAGACGCATTATCTTATCAATGGAAGTACGGTGGGGATACTGAGCGCAGTGCTCGGCTGTACCAGGAGAGGGGGGAAGATCCTCATGGCGCGCAACTGCCACAGATCCGTGTATAACGCAGTCCTCCTCAATGAACTTGAACCAGTCTACCTCTATCCTGAAATTCTGCGGGGGACAGAACTGAATGCACAGGTACTCCCTGAAAAAGCAGAGAGGCTGCTGGAGGAGAATCCGGATATAAAGGTGGCTGTCATCACATCTCCTTCCTATGACGGTGTTGTTTCTGACATAAGAAGCATTGCTGATATCGTCCACAGAAGAGGGGGCATACTCATTCTGGATGAGGCCCACGGAGCTCATTTCGGATTCCACCCGGCATTTCCGGAAAATGGAAACGTGCTGGGAGCGGACGTGGTCATACACAGCCTGCATAAGACTCTTCCCTCCCTGACCCAGACAGCACTTCTGCATATGAACGGACAGGCCGTGGACCGGAAGCGGGTGCGCAGGTATCTTCATATGCTCCAGTCCAGCAGTCCATCCTATGTGCTGATGGCTGGTATCGATGAGTGCGTCCGTTTGCTTGAGGAGAGAGCGGAAGATATGTTTGGCTCATATGTACAGCTTCTCCGGCAGATAAGAGAGAGGCTTCGGGCCCTCCGGTATCTGAAGCTTGTAGAGACAGACCACTATGACATATCTAAGTTCGTGGTCTCAGCAGCGGGATGTGTGATAAGAGAAAAAGGAGAAATAAAAAGATTTACTGGAAAAGATTTATATTGTATTTTAAAAGAAAAATATTTACTACAGATGGAGATGGCGGCAGCGTCTTATGTAGTTGCCATGACGTCTCCTGCTGATACAGAGGAAGGAATGGAGTGCCTGGTATCTGCCCTGACTGAAATTGACGGAAAACTTGCAAAAAACATAAAAAGCGAAAGAAATGATGCATATCTGCCCGGGAGAGCAGGACAGCGCCCGACAGCAGCGGCGCCGGAAGACGAGCAGATATGCACGTCGGCGCAGGCGGAAGCGCCGGAAAACGAGCAGATATATACGCCGGCGCAGGCGGAAGCTCTGGAAAATGCAGAGTACATACCCCTGTCGGAATGTGCGGGGAGAGTGGTCCTTGAGTATGCATACATCTATCCGCCGGGAATTCCGCTGACTGTGCCGGGAGAGAAAGTTTCGGCAGAGACAGCGGAACAATTGAAAAAATATGAAGCCGCAGGCTTCCGTGTGGAAGGCACAGAGCTGCGGGGAAAGGTCAAGGCGCTGGTCAATGGGTAAGATTTATTATGTGATGGGAAAGAGTTCTTCCGGAAAAGATACGATCTATAAAAAACTGATGAAAGCTTACCCCCGGTTCCGCACCATCGTGCCGTACACGACACGCCCCATCAGGGAAGGAGAGCGCGACGGAGTGGAGTATTTCTTTGTGGACGGGGAACGTCTGCGGGAGATGCAGGAAGCCGGACAGGTGATCGAGGTGCGCTCCTATGATACAAAGTGCGGAGTCTGGACGTATTTCACAGCGGATGACGGACAGATCAGCCTGGAAACCCACGATTATCTGGTCATCGGAACGCTTGTATCTTATCAGGCGCTCCGGGAATATTTCGGTGAGGAAAAGATGGCCCCGGTCTATATCGAGGTGGAGGACGGACTGCGCCTGGCCAGGGCAGTGGAGCGGGAGCGAAGACAGGCGGAGCCCAAATATGCGGAACTGTGCAGGAGATTTCTGGCGGATGCGGAGGATTTTTCAGAAGAGAACCTTGCCGGGGCGGGGATCAGCAGACGATTCGTGAATAACGATCTGGATGAATGTCTGTCAGAGATCGAGGCGTATATCCGACAATGAATGGGGTATGACTTTGACAGATAATGTGTTATACTAAAAGAGTGCAGATAATCATCCCGAAAGGGAATCCATATATGGCAGGTGATAGAGATGAGCAGCTTTAAAGATGTAGTTGGACACAAAAACATTATAAAATACATTCAGAATGCGGTGACAGCGGATGCGGTCTCCCATGCTTATATCCTGAATGGAGAGAGAGGCTCGGGGAAGAAACTGCTCGCCAATCTGTTCGCCATGAGCCTGCAGTGTCAGGACAGGGATGAGGACGGAGACGCGTGCGGGAAATGCCAGTCGTGCAGACAGGCGCTGAGCGGAAACCAGCCGGACATCATCCGGGTCACCCATGAGAAGCCGAACACGATCAGCGTGGACGACATCCGGGTGCAGGTCAATGACGACATCGTGATCCGTCCGTACAGCAGCCGATATAAGATTTATATCATTGCGGATGCGGATCTCATGAGCGTACAGGCTCAGAACGCGCTCCTCAAGACCATCGAGGAGCCGCCCCAGTACGCGGTGATCATGCTCCTTACGGAGAACGCGGACACGCTCCTGCCCACCATACGTTCCAGGTGCGTGATGATGAAGCTGAGGAATATCAAAGACCAGCTCGTCAGGAAATATCTCATGGAGCATATGGAGATCCCGGATTATAAGGCGGATGTGTGCGTGGCCTTTGCCCAGGGAAACATGGGTAAGGCGATCATGCTGGCCAATTCCGAACATTTCAATGAGATAAAAGAAGAGGCAGTGCATCTGCTGAGGAACATTGACGACATGACGGTGCCGGATCTGATGGACGCGGTAAAGAGATGCATGTCGTACAAGCTGGAGATCAATGATTATCTGGATGTTATAGCGATCTGGTACAGGGATGTACTCATATATAAAGCCACAAAAAGCGTGGACCGGGTTGTATTTTCCGACCAGATGAAGTATATCAGGGAGAGGGCGAGCAAGAGCTCTTATGAGGGGATCGAGAACATACTGGATGGGATTGAAAAAGCAAAAGCAAGAATCAGGGCGAACGTCAATTTTGAGCTGACGATGGAGCTGCTCTTGCTGACAATAAAGGAGAACTGACAAAATGACAAAAGTGATCGGAGTAAGATTCCGGACGGCAGGAAAGATTTATTTCTTCGCGCCGGGAAAGTTTGATATCAGGCAGGGCGACAACGTGATCGTTGAGACCGCGCGGGGGGTAGAGTCCGGCCGCGTGGTGAGCGGGCCGAAAGATGTGAAGGACGAGGCTGTGGTGCAGCCGCTCAAGTCCGTCATCCGGCTTGCCAATGACCAGGACCGCAAGACCGTGGAAAAAAATAAGCAGAAAGAAAAAGAGGCGTTTAAAATCTGCCTTGAAAAGATCCGCAAACATAATCTGGAAATGAAGCTGATCGACGTAGAATATACATTTGACGGAAATAAGATCCTGTTCTATTTTACTGCGGACGGGCGCATCGATTTCCGAGAGCTGGTAAAAGATCTGGCGGCTGTGTTCCGCACCAGGATCGAGCTCCGTCAGATCGGGGTGCGGGATGAGACGAAGATCAGGGGCGGCATCGGCATCTGCGGGCGTCCGCTGTGCTGCAGCACCTATCTGACCGAATTTTCGGCAGTGTCCATCAAGATGGCAAAGGAGCAGAACCTCTCCCTGAATCCGACAAAGATATCAGGAGTGTGCGGCAGGCTGATGTGCTGCCTTACAAATGAAGAAGAGACCTACGAGGAGCTGAACAGCCAGCTTCCCTCCGTGGGGGATCCCGTTACAACGAGCGATGGGCTGACAGGCGTGGTCCACTCTCTGAGCGTTCTGCGAAAGAGGGTAAAGGTCGTGGTGAACCTGGAGGATGATGAGAAGGAGATACGCGAGTATCAGGCGGAGGAGCTGAAATTTAAACCGCGCAGAAAAAAACAGAAAGTCTCAAAAGAAGAGATGAAGAAGCTGGCGGAACTGGAAAAATGAGAAGGAGCGTCAAGATCAAATGACAAATGATACAGGCGCGTCTCTGGTAAGAGATGGGGAGCGCCTGGACGATCTTCAGCTCGGCGGGCTGGAGATCATCCAGGATCCGAACAAATTCTGCTTCGGAGTGGATGCGGTGTTCCTGTCGGATTTTGCCCGGGTAAAGCCTGGGGAGACCGTGCTGGATATGGGCACCGGGAATGGCATCATCCCGCTCCTCCTCTCGGCAAAGACACAGGGCAGAAAATTTACCGGGCTTGAGATCCAGCAGGACACTGCGGAGATGGCGCGCCGCAGCGTGCTCCACAATCACCTGGAGGACCGGATCGAGATCGTGACCGGAGATATCAAAGAGGCGGCGGAGATATTTAAGCCGGCCTTTTTTGATGTGATCACAATAAATCCGCCTTACATGCTGGCGGATCACGGACTGCGCAATCCGGACAGCGCCAGGGCGGTGGCGCGGCACGAGGTGCTGTGCTCCCTGGATGACATTTTAAGAGAAAGCATGCGGCTTTTGCAGGACAAGGGAAGGTTCTATATGATCCACCGCCCTTTCCGCCTGACAGAGATCATGATCAAGATGAACCATTACAAGATCGAGCCGAAGCGGATACAGTTTATTTATCCGCATATAGACAGAGAGCCTGCCATGATGCTGATCGAGGGAGTGCGAGGCGCGAAGCCGAGAGTGACGGTGGAACCGCCCATCATCATTTATGACAGGCCGGCGGATGGACACAGAGAATAATGACAGGCAGGGAAGGAGGAGCTGAGAATGGCGGGAACATTATACCTGTGCGCGACGCCCATCGGAAATCTGGAGGATATGACCTTCCGGGCAGTACGCACCCTGCGGGAAGCGGATCTGATCGCCGCGGAAGACACGCGCAACAGTGTGAAGCTGCTGAACCATTTCGATATCCAGACCCCCATGACGAGTTATCATGAATATAATAAATACGATAAGGGCAGAAAGCTGGTGGAGAAGCTCCTGGAAGGGAAAAATATCGCGCTGATCACGGACGCCGGGACTCCGGGCATATCAGATCCCGGGGAGGAGCTGGTCCTCATGTGCCACGAGGCAGGGATCACGGTGACAGCGGTGCCGGGCGCGGCGGCCTGCGTCGCGGCGCTGACCATATCCGGACTGCCCACCAGGCGGTTTGCCTTTGAAGCCTTTCTCCCGGCGGATAAAAAAGAGCGGGAGAGCGTGCTGGAGACGCTGGAGAAAGAGCAGCGGACCATTGTGCTGTATGAGGCGCCCCACAGGCTGGTAAAGACGTTAAAGGTCCTTGCGGAGCGCCTGGGGGAACGACAGGTGAGCGTATGCAGGGAGCTGACCAAGCGTCATGAGACCGTGTACCGCGCGTCTCTTCCAGAGGCTGCGGTGTATTATGAAAAAAATGCCCCCAGGGGGGAATGTGTTCTCGTGATCCGGGGGCTCAGTCGGGAGGAGATCCTGAGAGAAGAGAAAGAAAAATGGGAGGATATGAGTATCGAAGAGCATATGGAGCTGTATCTTTCCCAGGGGCTGGATAAGAAAGAGGCGATGAAGAGGACAGCCAAAGACCGCGGTGTACAGAAGCGGGAAATCTATAATTACCTGAACAGCGAAAAAGAAAAATAACAGACGCCGGAAATCATCTGACGTCTGTTATTTTTCCATCTTTCATGTATACTGTTTTTTTCTTCAGGCCCACAGCCTCTTCCCGCTTGTTCGTCACATAGAGGACTGTAATTCCCAGCGTTTCGTTGATCTTAAGAATATCGCGGAGCATTTCCCCCCGTCGGTTCTCATCCTGATGGGCAAAATCCTCGTCCACCAGAAGCACGTTGGGGCGGAACACAATGGCACGGCTGAGAGCGACTCTCTGCCGGTCCGCCGCAGAAAGGGATCTGATCTTTTTATCAAGGATGTCCGTGATCCCGAAAAATCTAGCGGCTTCTTTTACCCGGTTGTCTATCACTGTGCGCGGGAGATTGCGGAGCCGCAGCCCCAGGGCAATATTATCATATGCGTTAAAATTTCTGTACAATGTATAATTCTGAAATGCCATCGCCAGATGCCGGTCTCGCGGGAGGATATCGTTCAAAAGATCTCTGCCGAGATAGATATTCCCTGACGTAATGTCCTCGAGGCCTCCCATCATGCGTAGGATCGTGGACTTGCCGCAGCCGCTCGGACCGTGGAAAACAACGAATTCACCGTCCTCTATATGAAGGTCCACATCATCTACCGAGACGAAGCCATTCGGATAGGTTTTTGTCAAGTGTTCAAATGTCACGCTGGCCATAAAAACACCTCCATATATCGATTTTAACAAGTCAGTGGCCACTGACTCTTTTACTATTCTAGCACAAATAAAGCTGTCCCACAATCCTAAAGGAGTTTCCGCGCTGTGGTCGTCTGCGGGGAGATTACGCACTGCGGTCGCTTGTAAAAGTTTCTGTACTGCGGTCATCCCATCATGACTCCGGCCAGAAAGACGCTTGCGGCAAGCCCGCCCAGGGTGGCGATGAGCGCTCCGGAAAGCGTATAGCGGGAATGCTTTACTTTTGCTGTCATGAAGTAGACGCTCATTGTATAGAAGATCGTCTCCGTGCAGCACATGGAGATAGAAGCGATGAGGCCCAGCCGGGAGTCTGTCCCAAATTCCCTGAACACGTCCAGGAGAAGCCCTGTCGCGGCGGAGGAGGAAAACATTTTAACAATGGTGAGGGGGACCAGTTCTCCGGGAAATCCGATATATGCGGAGAACCGTCCGATCACTGACGACAGGAAATCCAGGAAACCGGAGGCGCGCAGGATGCCTACCGCCGCCATCAGACCGATGAGTGTCGGCATGAGGCGGATGACAGTGAGAAAGCCGCTTTTTGCGCCTTTGATAAAGGTTTCATACACATTGACGCCTGACAGGAGCCCATAGGTAACGATGCTCAGCACGATAAAAGGGACGATAAAGTCCGAAATATAAAGAAGGATCTGCAAGAGGCACCTCCGGGGAGAAGGCTCATTTATCATGAGTATATGCAGGAGCGCGGAAAAATATATGTCAGACCGGATATGCTCCGCCGCTGGACGAGGCATATGAATATCAAAGCGCCGCGTTTCATAGGATACAATAAAGATATCTTGGGAGCTTTTATGATGTCTTTTGTGTCTCGCTACATAAAATCCACTTATCGATCACGAAAAAAACATATCCTCTGTACCATCGGCGCGCTAAGCCTGGCTGTTGGTCTGCTGGCAGCAGGCTGCGGATTGAGCCGGGATGCGGTCGGGAATACAGGCGGAAATGCCGGCGGGGAGGATGCAAGATTTCGGGAATATACTCGGGAGCTCTTCTGCCGGGAGGCCGCGTCAAACACAGTCAACCTTCATTATACACTGAAAGAACCGGAGAAATATGGGATCACGGACGTGCCTGTGACATTTGGAAGCTTTGATGTGGAGGCGGAAGCTGTAAAAGCCTCATCTGAAAATATGAGGCAGGCGCTTTTGGGATTCTCATATGACGACCTGGATACACAGAACAGGCTTACCTATGATGTGCTGAATTATCAGCTCAGGAGCATGGATAAAAGCGCGGAATATCTCTTGTACGAGGAGCCGCTGGGCCTGGTGAGCGGTGTGCAGACACAGCTCCCGGTCGTGCTGTCAGAGTATCAGTTTTATGACCGGCAGGATGTAGATGACTATCTGGCGCTCCTTAAAACGACAGGAGAGTATTTCGACAGTCTGATCCGGTTTGAGAACCAGAAGGCGGAAGCAGGACTGTTCATGGCGGACTATGCTGCGGACACGGTGATCGGACAGTGCCGGGCATTTCTTGACATGGGCGATGGGAACTATCTGTATTCCACATTTGTTGACAGGATTGAGAAAATAAATAAGTTGACAAATAATGAAAAAAATGACTATATACAGGATAATGCTCTCATTATTCAGGATTATGTATTACCTGCCTATGAAAAGCTGATCTCATTCGTAGAAGACATGAAGGGCAGCGGAAAGAATGAAAAGGGGCTTGTTTATCTGCCCCAGGGGAAGGAATACTATGAGCTGCTTGTGAAGCAGTCCACAGGCTCTGACCGCTCCGTGGAGGAAATGGAAGACCTGACGAGGCGGCAGATCACGGATGACCTGGAAGCCATGGAGCAGATCATGGGCATCAGTTACGGAGAGGCAGAGGAAGCAGCGGCTTCCGTTGGCCAGGAGAGCGCGGAACTCATACTGGCCCATCTGAAACAGGGGATTGGCCAGACTTTTCCCGAGCCACCCACCACAGAACTGGAAGTCAAATATGTGCCGGAGGAGATGGAAGAGCACCTGAGCCCTGCGTTTTATATGATCCCTGCGATCGATAATACCGGGGAAAATGTGATCTATATCAACCAGGGCCACATGGGAAACGACCTGACCCTCTTTACGACGCTGGCGCACGAGGGATATCCGGGGCATCTGTATCAGACGATTTATTATGAGAGTACAGATCCAGACCCTATCCGCAGCCTGATGGATTTCGGCGGCTATGTGGAAGGATGGGCGACCTATGCGGAAATGGGAAGTTACTATCTTACGCCTCTGCCAAAGGAGCAGGCCGTGATTCTGCAGAAGAACGGTTCGATCATACTCGGGCTGTACGCTCTTGCGGATATGGGCATCCATTATGACGGATGGAGCCGCATGGACACAGTGGAATTTTTTTCAAACTATGGAATCACAGATGCAGACACTGTGGAAGAAATCTATGAGCTGATCATAGGTTCTCCGGCAAATTACCTGAAATATTATATCGGATATGTGGAGTTCCTGGAGCTGAAAAAGGACTGGGCAGAGGAGAAAGGGGAGGATTTCTCCCAGAAAGAGTTCCACGAAGCAGTGCTGGAAGTGGGACCGGCGCCTTTTGAGATCGTGGAAGATTATATGTGGAAAATCGGCGGAGAATAAAATGACAGAGCGCCGCTTAAGCGATAAAAAGAGTTCTGGGCTTTGTCTGTGTGTCGGGGAGGAAGAATTATGCTGAATTATCTGTGGGCAGGGATGATCCTGGTGGGAGTTGTGTTTGGGGCTTTTAATGGGAGGATGCAGGCTATCACGAACGCGGCGCTGGATTCGTCAAAGGAGGCGGTGACGCTGTGCATCACTATGATCGGGGTGATGGCGTTCTGGACCGGCATTATGGAAATCGCCTCGAGAGCGGGGATCGTACAGATGGCGTCGCGTAAAATGCGCCCGCTGCTCCGCTTCCTCTTCCCGGGAATACCGGAGGGACACAAGGCGGAGGAGCATATTGCAACGAACTTCATTGCTAATTTCCTGGGGCTTGGCTGGGCAGCCACGCCCGCCGGGCTGAAGGCCATGGAGGAGCTGGGAAAGCTGGAGGATGACAGGAGAGCCGGGAGGGCAGCAGGTCCGGCAAGGAATAAGGGAATCGCAAGCAATGAGATGTGTACTTTCCTTATTGTAAATATTTCATCCCTCCAGCTGATCCCTGTTAATGTGATCGCTTACCGGAGCCAGTATGGGAGCGCGAACCCGGCGGCCATCGTGGGAGCAGGCATCGTGGCGACGGCGGTAAGCACAGGAGTGGCGATGTTGTTCTGTAAGATGATGGACAGATAATAACTGTATAAAAGTGCTTGCATTTGCAGCTCTTATATGTTAGCATAAAAGGCGGTCACTGCAAAAGCAGTGACAGTTTTATGGCCCCGTGGTCAAGCGGTTAAGACATCGCCCTTTCACGGCGGTAACACGGGTTCGATTCCCGTCGGGGTCAGTCGCACTTAGAGAGCAGATCTTGCTCCCTGAGTGTCCATAGTGCGGCGCAGTAGCCAAGTGGTAAGGCGTGGGTCTGCAACACCCTGATTCACGAGTTCAAATCTCGTCTGCGCCTCTTTTCAAAACAAAGAGAAATGCTGAATAATCGGTATTTTTCTTTGTTTTTTGCGAATAAAAAGAATTTCCCATATACAAAGGAGAACATGGCAAATGAGTGAGCGGATTGTTATGGGCGGAGATCAGCGGTATAAAATCCTTAACCGTGATGTGATCAAATACATCGCTATGTTTACGATGCTGTTGAACCACATTGCACAGGGATTTTTGACAAATGGGACTCTGGTCTATAAACTGATGTTATCGGTCGGATATTTTACCGCGCCGGTCATGCTTTATTTTCTAGTCGAGGGATATTATTACACTCGTTCCCACAAGAAATATTTTCTGCGCCTATTTTTGTTTGCCCTGGTTTCGGAACTTCCCTTCTGCCTGCTCTTCGGGCTGGCGAGTCAGGGGCGTCTGGCCTTTTGCGGGATGAACATGCTGTTCACGCTCTGTCTGTGCTTCCTTTTGATTTGCGCGATGGAAAACTTGTCCAGCAATATCCTGAAGACCGGGGTCATAATCGTGGTATTCCTTGTGAGCAGATATTTTGACTGGACCTGGTATGCTCCGTTGTTTACCCTGCTGTTTCTTCTGGCGCGGAAAACAGGAAGAAAAACAGTGCTAGCGGCGGCCTTTGCGGTACCGGCAGTTTTATTTGGCGTGAATTACAACATTGTGCCATATATCTTATATGTAGGTTTTGTGCCGTCGACTGCCGTGCTCTACTGTATCCTGGACATGGCGGGCATCGCACTGGGGGGAGCGTGTATTATGTGTCTGTACAATGGGGAGAGGATGGAATCTGGGAGAACGTTTTCAAAATGGTTTTTCTATCTGTTCTATCCGGCACATCTCACGGTTCTGGCCCTGTTGTTATCCGTCAGTCTGTAGGCAGTCCCAGACGCAATAAAATCATGTGTTTTTTTGTCTGTTTTCACATAAATCATATTGACAAGGAACGGATATAGAAGGTATTATAACCGTAGAAACGCAAACCTTCTGGGTAGTGTATGTGAAGAATGCATAAGCAAAGTATAAAAATACATAAGGAAGATAGGCAAGTGCTTTCGGAGCGCTTGAAGTCGAAGAGGAGGAGAGATGCAACTAAATATCACAACTGACTATGCGATCCGACTGCTCTTGTGCCTGGAGGAAGTGGGCGTAAAAAAGACAGGACCGCTTATAGCGGAAGAGATGGTGATTCCACCAAAGTATATTGTAAAGATAACAACGAAGCTGCGCACGGCAAAGCTGATTGGATCCGAACCTGGTTCCCAGGGCGGATATTATTTAATGAAGCCCCTGGAGAACATCACATTGATGGAAGTGCTGAGTGTCATGGAAAGCACCGTAAAGATCAATCGGTGTCTGGAACCAGACGCATACTGCAGCCGCGGTGGAGTGAACAGATGCTCGATCCGCGGTTTTTATTTGGCGCTTCAGCATGAATTTGAAGAGAAATGGTTATCTCAGCGCTTGAGCGGTATCATGGAAAAATATAAACGCGCCTCGGATGATGAGATCATCGAGATACAAGAAGTGCGGAAAGGAATATCCAGGCGCCAGGCATAGAATAGTGAACAGCATACGAAAAAGCTTCAAATGGCGGAGAAAGGAAGATAAGAAACGTGGAGAACAGAGAAGTGGAAGGGCTTAGCGAGATCGCCGCTTATATAGAAGAGATGGAGTTTAAGAAAAAGACGCTGGGTGGCTGTGACGAAGAAGATGTCATGGAGAAGATCGGGCTTATATGCGACAAATATCAGGAAGTGATCCGCGGGCTTTGCGAGAAGCAGGGGCTTATGGAAGACAGAGCGCAGAAGATGCAGGACGAATACCAGAAAAAAGGCGGTGAGCTGCTGGATAGCATGAGCCAGATCCAGGAGTACCGGGAACATACGATAAAAAAAGCGGAGGAAGAAGCAGACCGGATATTGGAAGAGGCTCGTAAAAAAGCTGAAGATGAAGAGAAAAAGATAGCAGAGCTGCAAGTGAAATATTTAAGAGAACTGCAGGAATACACGAAAAAGACAGAGAAGCTGAAGGAAGAGGGACAATCCTTCTGCGGTAAAGTCAGAGAAATTCTGAAGCAGATCGAAGATCTGGAGGCTGGTAGCCAGGGTGAGTGAAGAGAGAATATCGGGCGGAAGGGTGCAGCAGGCCGTCCGTGCCAGACTGGAAGAGGAGCGAAGAGATAAGAAAGACCGGAGAAACTGGGCGATCGGCACAGTTGCCCTGCTCTCGCTCATATTCCTGCTGACCCGCGTATTCTTCGGCATCGCGGTAGTGGAGGGGAGCTCCATGAATCCGAACTATATGGATTCCGATCTGGTACTGTTTACCAGAGTACACGGCACACTGGACCGGGGAGACGTAGTCCTTGTACGGCCGGATGATGACAGAGTGCTGATCAAACGTGTAGTGGGACTGCCCGGAGAGGAAGTGTATATTGACCAGAGAACAGGCGCCGTCATGATAGATGGGGAAGAACTGGAAGAGGCCTATATACAGGGGAGCACCCGGCGGAGCAGCATAGAGGAATATCCGATCACACTGGGGGAAGATGAATATTTCGTTCTGGGGGACAACCGTGAGAATTCTATGGATTCCAGAGACTATGGCCCGGTATCGTCCGGACAGATAAAAGGGGAAATACTTGTAATACTCAGGAAAGGCTGATAGGAAGGAGAAGATATGCTGAACAGAAAAGAAGCAAGAAAAAGATTAACTGTATTGTCGGCGGCGCTGTTGCTGAGCGGAACTATATTTACCGGCGTCTGCACACCTGTGGTGGCGGAGTCTGAAGGAGAGTTGAAGATAAGCCAGGATACACCGGTAACAGAAGCCCCGGAGACTGATGTGCCAGGCTCAGGAGCACCGGAGATAGATGCACCTGATCCGGAAGAGCCGGGGGCAGATACACCTGATCCGGAAGAGCCGGGGGCAGATACACCTGATCCGGAAGAGCCGGGGGCAGATACACCTG
>DWYM01000011.1 GCA_019118665.1 Candidatus Mediterraneibacter intestinipullorum | reverse complement strand
AAACGTATGGCTTTTTGAGTCCTTATTATTCATTACGCTGATGGTCTCGCTTTCATTTACAAGGGTCGCCGTCACGTCTTTATTCGTTGGGCCGGTGATATCGTACTCTACCTCAGCGGTCGGAGCTTTTTTGTCGATCCAGGCCACCGAAGCAGTGATCTCAGCCGTATTTCCCGCCTCATCCTGGATTTCAAATATAAACTCTCCGTTTTCCGTAAACGTATGGCTTTTTGAGTCCTTATTATTCATTACGCTGATGGTCTCGCTTTCATTTACAAGGGTCGCCGTCACGTCTTTATTCGTTGGGCCGGTGATATCGTACTCTACTTCAGCGGTCGGAGCTTTTTTGTCAATCCAGTTTACCGAAGCTGTGATCGTTTTCTCCTCCTTACCCACATTCAGGTATGTAAAAGTGTACTCTCCGTTGTCTGTAAATGTATGTGCTGTTTCTCCCACAGCAGTGAAGCCGTCAGGCAGTACCATCGTTGCCGTTACGTCCTGATTCGTGGCAGAATCGGGAGAATACTTGATAACCGGTATTTCCTCCTCGTATATTTTCGTGGGGTCCTCATAGTAATTATAGCGAGTCCCGCTCACATATTTGTCTGACGGTTCACTGCCATTGCCGTAAGTGGCAGTTGCCACTATTTTCACATATTTGGCAAGGGAAGACTCCTCTAATGTCAGTGTTTTTCGGGAAGTGTTATTCCCCCACACAGAGGATTGGCCTGCCAGCACCCAGTCTTCTCCGTCCAGACTAGTATATACGTCAACGGTTTTGACCCTTCCGTTTGTGCCTGCAGGGTCATAGCTGATCTGTGATAAATATCTGACACTGTCAAAGCTGACCACAAAGGACTTATCACTGGCAACCTGCCCATATTTTGTGTGCCATGTTGTAAAGGGGCTGGCGTCTATCATGTTTTGGGCAGGCTGTCCGCTCTGAGACTCTCCCGCGGAAACAAAACTGATATGCTTTACAGGAATATATTTGATCGTATCGGGGTTGGTATCTTCATGGAAAGTAAACTGATCAATCGCCCCAGCCAAATATCTGTCATGTGCCTTGTAGCGCACCTTCACAACCTGGTAGCCTTCAAATATAATATCGCTGGTGTAGTCCTCCCATGTTTCTCCTCCATCCAGACTGTACTGCAGATTCGCAATCTTTCCTACCAGGGTATTTTCATCATCGTTTTTGGACACGATATCAGTAGTGACTCTTTCGCCAGTCAAGATATCTATGGTATATTCCTGGCTGGTGCCGGACAGTTTCAACTTAATGTCATTTTCCGCGGTGATTCCCGCTATCTTCTCCTCGGTGAGCACAATGACATGATCATATGTGGTTGTCCAGTTTACTCCCCCATCCAAGCTGTAATCTATGGGATATTTATAATCGTCGTACTTTTCATTTACAATGATTTTTCCGGCATTTTCTCCGTCAAACGAAAAGTCCGCTAACTGGAAGTCATTATCCCCTTTCAGATACTTTGCCATGGCAATGCATGCATTGGGCTGTTCCGTGTCATTTTCCGTTGCCTGGAGAGCTCTGTCCAGCGTTGCGCTTTTTAACGCGTCATAGACGATGCGGTCCTCAGATGTTGTGATATTGCCTTTCAGCAGATTCATAACATCATGGAACGGCAGTGGGAAATAGGCAAGAGCTTCAGCCACTCTGTTCGCCAGCGCTAAATAATCCGCACTGGTCTTGCCGCCGGCCGCTTTGTAGGCGTCTATGAGGCCTACCAAAGAATCCAGGTTGAAATTCTGTATTTCCAATGCTTTATTGTATATTTCGATCTGTTTGTCAGGCTCGCCCTTATAAACGTCTGCCAGATAATTGTACAGCATCGCTTTTTCAAGATTCGCATAGTCATTCAGCGCATGCTGCGCCAGAAGAACATAGCTGACATTGTAGTAAGAATCCCAGTTTTTCGAACCCCAGCCGAGAAGGAGACGCTCCCCTTTCTCAGACTGTACCCAGCCTGTAATATCATTTTTAATAGACCATATTCCCTGACCCTTGCTGTTCAGGCTGTATGTAAGGGCAGCGGCATGACCGGGCTGGCCGATGACAGCGGCAGGCATACCGAATACCTGCGCTAAATTGGCGTAAGTTTTCGCAAGGCCCCCGCACACAGAGCCTTCTTCAAATACCATCCACAGCTTATGTACTCCCCGCTGTCCATATCCGGTGAGACTGTCAATGTCATATTTTTCATTCCAGGTATCATAATTCTCCGGCAGATAATATTTGTCGCGGTTATAATTGAAGCCCATGGTATATACAATATAGGTATAGGCGTCAAGATAATTTCCGCCTTTTCCTTTTGTTTTCAGCGCATGGGCGACCAGCCAGTCTATTTCTTCATCATCTATTTTGCTGTCAACCACCCAGCGCATCAGTTCTATGGGAAGCTGCTTAAACAGCTCTGTATTCCCACCCTGAGTCATACGTCCATCACTATAAAGCGCCTTAAACAGCCGGTATCTTTCCACAGGTACAGAAGCCGGACCGCTTCCTGTCCACAGACTGATGGTCCTTGCATGGCTTAATGAAATGGAGATCACTAATTTTTTATAGAGTGCTCCGTTTTGCGCATCGGAAAAATCGTCTTTATAAGCTGCATACAGATCGCCTAACGCCGTCAGAGAATTAAGGTATGAGCCGGACTCGATCTCCCCGCCGTTGACATACATTCTCAACGCTTCGATATCTGTTGTCAGCCACTCTACTGCCGTTTTGATCTTGGAATCTTTTAAAGATGCCGTAAGTATATTATTATAGCCGACCCTGTTCACAAATGTACGCAATAATAAGAGCTTCTCATATTCTCCTGTTATTTCCTGGTCAATGGTATAATCCCGCTTTAATATTTCGTCATACTCGGATACAGTCCTGATGCCTTCTGCCACTTCTTCGGAATCATCATAGTCCGACTTCAAGATCCTCGGGAACCCATATACAGCGTGGTCATTGCCGTTTGCTCCGTTATCATTGGCATATAATCTGATATATTTCGCACCTGTGATATCTATATCAAAAAAATGTGCCTCACTGTCCCCTTTCAGGACAGAACTTCTCTCAACCTCAGTCCAACCCTTGCCATCCTGTGAGACAGATATGGTGAACCAGACCCCATTCCCTTTACTTCCCTGAGAGCGGTCAACTCCCACATAGGACGTAAAACGAGTAAACACATCCGAGTGGGCGGACACATCATATACCACCGTTGAGGTGGCATGGGCGAAAATCCCCTTATAAAATTCCATGGAAGTACCATTCACGATCAAAGAAATATTATTCCCTGACGAATTTTGATCCAGCTTTATGCGGTCGTAGTTCGTGCTCGACATGGAAGTATCATAGGAAAGATCAGAAAGATAAATATATCCCTGGTCCTCCGGTATTTCTGCCAAAGCAGCGGCCGCAGCATCAGAAGAGTCCACATCGGTTATTTCGAATCCAATGATATCGTCCTCCGCTGTTTCTCCATCAAATTCAGGCTGTGCTCCATTTTCTGCAGTTGAATCCTCTGTAATCTCACCTTCAGCAGTTTCCGGGCCGTTGATCTCTGTATCAGCGGTCTCCGTATCTGTTACCGGCTGTGACGTGTCCTCAGAGAGAACACCGCTCTGCTCATCTTTTGCGCTTTCTTTCACCTCTTCAGATCCACTGGCCTCTGAAAGGGACGAATTCTCGCCTGGTGCCTCCATTGAAACCGCAGCGGGATATGCAGCATCATATCCTGCCGCCGAAACTGTGTTTGTCATAGTTCCGCACAAAAAACTAAGCAGCACAAGCCATTTTGTCAAAAGCCTCTTTTTCATTATGTACTTCTCCTTCCCCTATATGGTCTGTAAAAAAACGGAGCCATTGTCCCATAGATCACTCATCTATTTTGCAACAGCCCCTCTGTACAAGAATGTTCAGTCGCGTTATAAAACATTCGTTATGATGCGGATAACAGGACTTGAACCTGCACGTCATAGACACCAGAACCTAAATCTGGCGCGTCTGCCAATTCCGCCATATCCGCATACTTTCCTGCGTTCCCGCTGATGCGCGGGATTCCGCATTGATCTGTCCGGACAAAAAAGAGAAACCCCATTACATGGGTTTCTCTTTTCGTCCAGTGAGCGTGCGGGGATTCGAACCCCGGACAACTTGATTAAAAGTCAAGTGCTCTACCACCTGAGCTACACGCCCATATTTCTTCCCGGCCGTCCCATGTTAAACTGGGCTAGCTGGATTCGAACCAGCGAATGCAGGAGTCAAAGTCCTGTGCCTTACCGCTTGGCGATAGCCCATCGAAGACTCATGTCTGACACTGCCTGCCAGTATGAATGTAAAAGAAAAGGGTGGGTAGTGGGACTCGAACCCACGATATCCAGAACCACAATCTGGCGCGCTAACCAACTGCACCATACCCACCATAACGAGCCTGGGGGGATTCGAACCCACGACCTACGGCT
>DWYM01000010.1 GCA_019118665.1 Candidatus Mediterraneibacter intestinipullorum | reverse complement strand
CGACAGCTCCAGGTCTATAACCGCAGGGACTATAACCAGTTCCCTATGAGACCTCTGGGTTGGAAATCCCCACAGACTATCCTGAAGGAATTTATTCAGCATGGTGTAACATATGTTTGACAAACCTACATTTCTTCCCATCCACCCTGCTTTTTCTTCATTTTCATATCTCCGGCGTTCTTTTACTCATCCACACTGTAATTCGGCGCCTCTTTCGTGATATGGATATCATGCGGATGACTCTCTTTTAAGGATGCCGCAGATATCTTCATAAATCTTCCGTTCGCCTTAAGCTCCTCGATCGTATTCGTACCGCAGTATCCCATACCGGAACGCAGGCCTCCCATAAGCTGGAAGACTGTATCTTCCACGGTGCCCTTGTAAGCGACGCGGCCCTCAACGCCTTCCGGCACAAGCTTCTTGGCGTTCTCCTGGAAATAGCGGTCCTTGCTTCCGTTCTCCATCGCCGCGATAGATCCCATCCCACGGTATACTTTATATTTTCTTCCCTGATACAGTTCGAACGTTCCGGGGCTCTCGTCGCATCCTGCGAAGATGCTTCCCATCATGCACACATTCGCTCCTGCCGCGATCGCCTTTGTCATATCTCCTGAATACTTGATCCCGCCGTCCGCGATGATCGGGATACCATACCCCTTTGCAGCCTCATAGCAGTCCATGACCGCTGTGATCTGCGGAACGCCGATGCCCGCTACCACTCGGGTCGTGCAAATGGATCCGGGTCCGATACCTACTTTGACGGCATCCACTCCTGCTTCGATGAGCGCCTTTGTGGCCTCGCCTGTCGCCACATTCCCCGCTATCACCTGAAGATCCGGATATTTTTCCTTCACCATGCGCACTGTACGCAGTACATTCGCTGAATGACCGTGAGCCGAATCCATAACGACCACATCAACCTTCGCGTTGACAAGCGCATCCACACGCTCCAGGCAGTTTGACGTAATGCCGATGGCCGCGCCGCAGAGAAGGCGCCCCTGGGAGTCTTTTGCCGACAACGGATATTTGATCTGTTTCTCAATGTCCTTGATCGTGATAAGCCCCTTTAAGTTGCCTTCATCGTCCACGATCGGAAGCTTTTCCTTTCTTGCCTTCGCAAGGATTTTTTTCGCCTCTTCCAGAGTGATCCCTTCTTTTGCAGTGATCAGTCCTTCGGAAGTCATTGATTCTTTTATCTTTTTAGAGAAGTCTTCTTCGAATTTAAGGTCACGGTTCGTGATGATACCCACCAGCTTGCGTCCTTCTGTGATCGGCACTCCCGAGATACGGAACTTTGCCATCAGATTATTGGCGTCCTCCAGAGTATTATCCGGAGAGAGATAAAATGGATCAGTAATGACACCATTCTCAGATCGCTTTACCTTATCGACCTCCTCGGCCTGAGCCTCGATCGTCATATTCTTATGGATAATACCAATCCCGCCCTGACGCGCCATCGCGATCGCCATGCGGTGTTCTGTCACCGTATCCATCCCTGCGCTCATCATCGGAATGTTGAGCCTGATCTTCTTTGTCAGATAAGTTGACAGATCCACTTCATTCGGTATTACTTCTGAATACGCAGGAACGAGCAGAACATCATCAAACGTAATCCCTTCGCCAATAATCTTTCCCATATTCTGACCTCTCTTTCTGTTGAATCCACGCATTGTAAATATTTAACTGATATACTACAAAAATTCAAAACGGATGTCAACAGTTTTATCATCCTCAGTCCCCATTTAGCCGGATCCTCAGAATCCTTCTCTCTTTCTCCTCGTCCGCATATCCTTGCGTTTCTCTGCCGCTTCCCACTCCGTTTTTTCCGCCTCCGTCTCCAGTATGAGCCTTGGCACTCTTTTCGGCTTGTCATTCTCATCCAGCGCTACCATGGTAAAATACGCCCGGTTAATGGGATGACGCATTCCGTCCTCCAGATGCTCCACATAAGTATCCACTCTCACTTCCATGGATGAATTTCCGACATAAGTCACTTTACCGATAATAACTACCATTTCCCCCTGGTATGCGCCGTGGATAAAATGCAGGTTATCCACCGAAGCGGTGATGACATTTGACCTTGTGTGCCGTTTTGCCACCATCCCCGCCACCTCGTCAAGCCACTGCATGAGCATTCCGCCGAACAATCTTCCGGCCGCGTTCATATGATTGGGCCTGACCATGTGTACAGTCTCAACCATTGACTCTGATACTTTTCTTTCTTCTGCCACTGTCATATTTTCACTCCATTTCTGTTCCACCCCATTCGACGACAGCAAACGCGTCTCTTACGAATGGTAAGTCTTTCTGTTTCCTGACAGCAGTATAACATAAATACTCGAAAATCTCTTCTCCTTTTGTTACAATTATATTCGGAAAATATGTTACCCTTATATATGTAAAGTATGTTATCTTTAGATTAAAGAAACGGTCCTGGACTGAGCATGTTCAGACCTGAGAATGACTATCCGGGAGGAAAATGATCATGCAGAATATCAGGCTCACCCTTCAATACAGCGGTTCGCGTTATCTGGGCTGGCAGCGGCCGGAAAAAGACGGTTTTGAGAAAACGGTCTCCTATAAGGTAATATCTGTCCTCAGAAAAATGACCGGCGAGGACATCTGCCTCCATGCCGGCGCAAGGACAGATCCGGGCGTCCACGCTCTTGCACAGACCGTCAGTTTCCACACCGGATCTGAGCGTTCTCCAGAACAGTTCCGCACGGATCTGAACCGCTATCTGCCGCAGGACATTGCTGTCCTGGATGCCACAGCGGTGCCGAACCGTTTCCGGGCGGATTTAAACGCGCGGAGCCGCACTTATGAATACCGCGTCTGCACAGCCCCTGTGTGCGATATTTTTTCCGCCGGATACACTGCTCATCTTTTCCCGATGCCCGATATCGATGAAATGAAAAAAGCCGCTGACATGCTCATCGGAAAGCATGACTTCGGCTGTTTTTCCGGCGTCCGAAAGAAAAAGGGGACAGAAAAGGAGCTGCTGGATATCCGCTTTGGACTTGTGAGGGAAAACGGCGCTTCCGCCATTGAAAACACAGATAGTCCCGCAGACACTCCCACCATCATCCTGACCGCGGATGATTTCCTTTATCAGATGCCGCTCCGGCTCGTCAGCGTGCTTTTAGAAACCGGACAAAGACAGCGGACTCCGGAAAGCATTCCCGATATTTTCGCCGGAAGGGAAAAGTCCGGTATTTCCTGTGAAACAAAAGGGCTGCTGCTCAGTTCCATACAATATTGACATTTTACAGAAACAGTCCTGCCGCATGAAATGCGAGGAAACTCACACCCCATGCCACTGCAAGCTGGAAAAGCACGATCCCCGCCGTAACTTTCGCGCTCCCCACCTCCCGGTGGATCGTCGCGATGGTGGCTGTGCAGGGCACATACAGGAGACAGAATACCATCAGCACATACGCATTTGCCGCGCCGAACCCCATTGTCCCCAGCAGAGCCACAAAGCTGTCCATTCCGTGAGCAGTCGTAATGTTCTGGATGCCAAACAGGACGCTGCAGCTTGACACCACCACTTCTTTTGCCGCGATGCCCGATATGAGCGCCACTACGATCTGCCAGTATCCAAGTCCCAGCGGTTTAAAGAAAGGCACGATCGCTCTGCCGATCACAGCCCCAAAACTCTGTGTGATGTCTGTCACAAATCCGGATGGGCCAAGATTCAGCAGGAGCCACATCACGATAGACGCAAAGAAGATGATCGTCCCTGCTTTTGTCAGATAATCTTTCACCTTTTCCCACACATATACCGCGATCGTCCTTGCGTTCGGGGTTTTATACTCTGGCAGCTCGATCAGGAGGGCATGCTCCGCCTTGCTCCCATCGATCTTAGACAGGATGTATGCCGTCAATATGGCGATCACAATGCCGAGAAGATACATAGAATAGCAGACCAGCATCGCATATTTCCCGAAAAACATCGAGGAAAACAGCACATAAATGGGAAGCCTGGCGCTGCACGACATAAAGGGCGTCACAAGGATCGTCTTTAACCGGTCTTTCTTGTGTTCCAGGGCACGAGACGCCATGACGGCAGGCACAGAACAGCCGAATCCAAGCAACATGGGTAGGAACGCCCTGCCTGACAGACCGAGATGGGACATGATATCATCCATCACATACGCCACCCTTGCCATATACCCGCTGTCCTCGAGAAATGCCAGAGCCAGGAACAGGATAAAGATATTGGGCAGGAATGTGAGGATGCCGCCCACTCCGGAAATGATCCCATCAACGATCAGGGACTCCAGCAGCGGAGATGTTCCGACAGACTGCAGCCCGCTGCTCACAAAACCGCTGAACAGCTCAAGACCGGTCTCAAAATATCCTTTCAGCCAGTCTCCCATTGCAAATGTCAGGAAAAACACGAGCGCCATGATGAGCTGGAAGATGGGAAGCCCCAGCCATTTTCCGGTCATAAAGCGGTCTGCCCGCTCTGTGCGCTCTTCTTTCTCACTTTTGTTGACCAGTGTCTCCTCGATCACTTCTTCTATAAAATCATATTTTTCATTGATAATGTCTTTCTCATAGCTGCGGTCCACGATCCCTGTCAGATCCACCGGATACTGATCCAGCACGGACTTATCTTCCTCCAGAGCCTTGATGGCGTGCCAGCGCATATTCTGCATGCCAGGATATTTCTCCTGGTACTTCTCCATGACCGCATCGATCTTATCCTCGATCACATCATCATATACCATGGCATACTCACTGTGATGATCGTGCCTGTGTCCGGTCTTATCCGAATGGTGATGGATGAACGGTCCTGGCTTCGCATATTCATTGTGATGCGTCACCGCATGCATCAGGATTTCCAGTCCGGTCCTCTTTCTCGCGGAGACAGGGATGGCCGGGATACCCAGCATCTCCGGAAGCCGGTGCAGGTCGATCTCCATGCCCCGCTCTTCCACCACATCCATCATGTTCAGCGCAAGGACCACTGGTTTCCCCAGCTCAATAAGCTGCAGAGTCAGGTAGAGATTCCGCTCCAGGCTGGAGGCGTCCACCACGTCCACAATCACGTCCACCTCATCACTCATGATACACTCTCTGGACACCTTCTCCTCCATGGTGTAGGACGTCAGGCTGTAAATGCCCGGCAGGTCGATCAGCTTGAACTCCTGACCTTTATATGTAGTCTTTCCTTCCTTCTTTTCCACTGTAACGCCCGGCCAGTTGGCGACCTTTAAGTTCGCCCCGGTGTATGCGTTAAAGAGGGTTGTCTTTCCACAGTTCGGATTTCCGATGAATCCAACGTTGATCACTTTTCCGCTCATGCCGCATCCTCCTTTACAAAGATGTTATCAGCAATACGTCGGCCCAACGCGAACCGCGTCCCGCGGAATCTGACAGTCATCGCTCCTTTTTTGTCATTATTCAATACGGTGATCCGAGAGCCCTCCGTCAGCCCGAGCGCCTCCAGCCTTCGCTCCAGGTTCAGCTCGATCTCAATCCTTTCCACCACATAGGTGTGATTGTTTTTTCCGTCCTTCAGTTTCATGTATCCGCCATCTTCCTTTGTGTTTTTATTGATAATTTTTCTCAATAGATATTATATACGCATGAAGTGCATAAGTCAATGTCGATTGGGGACATAGTGAAATTCGATTGGGGACGTAGTGAAATCGAATTTTACTACGTCCCCAATCGACAAAAACTCCCCTCCGGGATCAGATTTTTATCCGCTCTCGGAGGGGAATACTTCTTTATCCTGTTGTTCAGATCAAGGATATTATCTTACCCTTTTTCTGCGTGCAAGTACCACGATCGCTCCGCCGGAAATCACCAGTACCGCAAGAAGTCCTGCCGGTGTTGCGGCATCTCCTGTCTCAACTGCCTTATCTCCGGCAGCGCCGCTTCCGCCGGTGTTTCCTCCCGATGTCTGGGACTGGCTTCCCTGTCCTGCCTGATTCATTGTCAAGCTGTTGTAAGCCGTCTGGAGAGCCTGCGCCATAGCCAGAAGCTGTTCATCCGTTGCAGTTCCGGCACTCAGCATAGCCCTGGCCTCCTGGAGCTTAGCCTGGAACGCACTCCAGGACACGTCAGTATAGTTGTTATTCGTCACTTTGATCATTTCATTGACCAGTGATTCAAGCGCGTTTCTTGAATCTTTTGCAAGACCGTCATAGGCTGCCTGAAGTGTGTTTATCATAGCCTGCACCTCTTCATCTGTCGCAGTATTGAGATCCATGCCAAGCGCTTCCTGAAGCTTCGCCTGGAACGCATTCCAGGAGCCTTCCGTATAATTATCATTTGTCACACCGCTCATCTTACTGATCAGTGCTGCAAGTTCAGCCCTCGGATCTTCCGGCGTTGGGTCTGTGCCCGGATCAACCTCTACCAGTCCATCGCGGGCAGAGGCAAGATTGTTGTAAGCTTTCGTGACTTCGTCTGTCGTCGCAGATCTGTCGCCGGATACTGTCTGTGCAGCTGCAAGAGCCTCGCTCAACGCAGCCCAGCTGCTTTCTGTATATGCATTCTGGTCAAGACCAGTGACTTCGCCGATCAGCGCATCAAGAGCACTCTTATCAGCTGTAGTCGTTCCATAGAGATCCATCTCCGCGATACGTCCGTACTTATTGTCTTCCTCCGCGATACGTCCGACCGCGCCTTCAACAGTAACCTTGACATATTTCGCGGCTGCCGGAGCAAATCTGGCGTCTACGCGTACATTCTGGCCCTGTTTATATGCATTTGCATCAACCGTTCCGCTTGTCACCTCTGCCCAATCCTCACCATTCAGGCTTACGGAGATCGTGTACTCTGTCACGCCGCCGTTCTGGATCGTATGAGATGTAAAGCTTACCTGCTCAAGCGTATATGTATCTGCCAGTGTCAGGACAATATCCTTCGGCAGGTTCGCATTGCTTCCCGAATACGGTGACTCCCAGTAAGTCGTAAGGTCATCGTCAAACATCCGGTCATATGTATTGCTCTCACTGTACAATGCATCGCCGCTTACAATTACTTTGCCGGTATTCAGCTGCAATGACTCATCAACCGGCTGGATCACCAGCGCGCCATACGCATTCAGCAATGCTGTGGTCGCTGATTCAACATCTGCGCGGGTCGCCGCCGGATCGTTGTTTACCGCGACCGCATTCTCTCGTGCCGCCGCATATGCAGCATAGGAATCTGTTGTATAAAGTGATTCCACGACATCTGCTGTTGCATTGAGCGCATCTACAAGTTCTGCTTTATTTACCCCTGCTTTTACTGTCAATGTATACGTCTTTGTAGCGTTTGTATCGGCAGCGGATGTAAGGGTGATGTCTGTTGTTCCTTCGCTGAGACCAAGCACCTTGTAAACCGGAGCGCCGTTCTCATCGACAAGGGTGATGATAGAAGCAACCTCCGGGTTGCTGCTCGTCACTGTAAAGTACTGGTTCGGGCACTCTACCGGATATACGACAGCGTCAATATTCTCTACATAGCCCACATACATTTCTGTTGCCGTGCCTTCAGCAGGTTCGATCCGTTCTGCGGGAGTTCCGCTTGTGTACTTGAAGTCGATCTCACCCAGGGTCAGCATACGGTTCGTCTGCGGATCATTATTGGCGTTTGCTGTGCCGGTCGATGTGAGGAATGTCAGATCTACCTGTGTTACATTCTTGGAATCATCTACCTCAAATGCGTAAACTTCCTGTTCCGTCTCAAAACTGTATGTATCGCTTGAGCCATCCTCATAGTACACTTCAGCTCTCATGGATGTCAGGTAGCCGTTTGCGCGATTTGCGTTATGCACTTCGACGATGGATATCTTTGACGGCATGTTCATCGCAAGATGCATTGTCGTTGGAAGAACCTGTCCTTCCGGAAGTACATTGCTTCCTGTATCCCATGTGAACTCAAAGTCACGACCGTAGTTTCCGTCAAACAGACCGGCATAAGAGCCTGTATGGACAATCGTTGATACATTTGATCCGTCGTCCTCTGTCAGAACATCATTGGTCATTGTGATCGTAAACGCGTCCTGACCGTATTCCATCGTAGTTTCCGTCGGAATATCCGGAATGACAACATCGCTGACAACCTGGCTTTCCTTCACACTGAAATCCGGTCCCATCAGTGTCACCGTTGAGAGATCAATAATTGACGCATCACTAAGATCAACTGATTCGGTTGCCGTCATCGTAATAGTCGCCAATACTTTGGAGCCATTGATAAGCGCCTGGTCGCCCATGTTAACAGCATTATGATTGATATATGCCGTTCCATCATCATTTCTGATATTTCCAGTCATGCCCTGTGTGTACATGCCGCCGGTCCCAACATAAGAGGTGCTTACATACTCCAGTTTGCTCTGGTCATAATCAATGATCGTGCCGTAAGCATTCAGATTCTGCACATCAATCGCTGTCACATTGATCGTAAATTGCTCTCCGGCTTCGACTGTCATCGCACTCGGCTGCAGCAGGATATCTCCTGATACGCTGCCGGTCTGAGTCGTTCCGCCGTCTACCGCAAACGCAGTAAATGCATAATCCCAAATATCAGCAATACCGTTAAAGTTGATGTCTCCATACTGGCTCTGGACTTCTCCCACCCAGGTGCTGTTCTTATCGGAGCCATGCTGGGAAGACTCTTTCTGGAACATCTGCTGGAAGGTTGTGACCGTAGGCTCACTCATCCCGACAGAAGAAATGTTGCCAACACGGAATGGGCTGCTTGTTGAGCCGTATCCGCCGTCGATCGTGTAAACCTTCAACTCTCTTGCCGAGAAGAAACCGCCCACTGAAGCTAACGGAGTAAAGCGGATATAACGCGCTCCGATAGAGTCAGCTTCTGTATTCGGGTCAGTCAGGTTCAGCGGCTTTGTATCACTGTTCTGTGCCATGTTAAACGACAGGCCGGCGTCAGGATCTGTACTGCTGCCCCCATCGCCATGCTGTACCCAGTTGACGCCGTCAAGGCTTGTCTCTACGCGCATCTGAGTCACTGTGCCGTTTCCGGCATCCTCGCGAGGATAGTATTCGATATAGTCAAATATATACGCATTGCCATAATCAACCGTGAGCGTCTGTCCGATCGCATTGTCCGAAGAATGGAACCCTTCATCGCCTGACTGGAATACCTCGTCAAAAGCTCTGTCCGCAGTACGGTTGCTGTAGATGCCCCCGGTCCATGTGATCTGATCAGGCGTCACATCAGGTGAAAGCCTGAACGGATCGTCTGCGGATTTAGTTTCGAACATCTCGCTCCATGCAGAATACCCATCCGCATTGACCGCACGGATATAATATGTATGTGTTGTGTCATACTGAAGACCTGTATGGATAAATGAAGTCGCTTCCGCGCCTCCCGCAACAGAGTTGATCATACCGCTTGTTACGTTGCCCGCGTCATCGATCGTTCCATCAACAAGGATCTCATATCCTGTCGCATTATCAACACTGTTCCATGTAAGTGTAATGCTCGTAGGAGTCTTAGCTTCTACATTCTCGCTCAGAGTCGGAGCTGCAAGATCCTCATTGAGATCAGTTGAATTCAGATTCCCTGTATTTTCAAAGCCTTCGATCACAAGTCTCTGCTCATTTGCCTGTGTATCTGTGGCGGCAAACTTCACATAAAGCTTTGGTGAAACTTGTACATCCTGCACCATGCCGGCGATGATCTCCTCTTCTTCAGAAGCTTCAGAAGCAAAAGTCTCGATCTTAGGGCTTTCATCATAGAAGTATACATAATGTCCTGCTTCCGGTGCAGCGCTGTCAAAGTCAGCCTTACTGGTCACTTTATCCTGAGTCAAGCTATCGGTGCCGTTATAAGCCGTAACCGAATCCGGCTCCGCGGAAACATTTACAACAAATGTCGTGTCCTTGTTCTGGTCATAGCCGGAATAGCTGCCTGTAGACTTCTCAGCGGTCAGCGTTGCCGTGTTGCCGTCAACACTGGAAGTATACTTTGTTGTGACATGATCGCCATAATCAATAGCATCAAGGTCGCCATATCCCGTTTCCTCGGTTATGGTGTTAGTAACAGATGTTCCGTCATCTTCGATCGCGCTGAAATCTGACTCGCCGTCCGGCCAGAACTCAATGATCCTCTGGGTCTTGTCCACACCGTTTTCAACACCTTCCACAGCAACGTTGTGCTCAGCGTACATCGGGATGACAGCTCCGTTTTTAACAAACAGCGGGAGCTTCCACAGCGGTGTGTCGTATCCGTTTAATACCTGCCCGCCGCGGTACTGTTCACCGGTGAAATAGTCGATCCAGATCTGGTCTTCGCCGCCCGGAAGATAGATACCGTTTCTCACATCATTTCCGAGGGCATCCGCCTGTGTATCCTGATATACCGGAGCGACCAGCAGATTCTCCCCCCACATGTACTGGTACTGGGAGCCTGATTCTGTATAAGCGTACGCCTCTTCCGGGAACTCAAGGAACATCGCCCTGACCATCGGAAGTCCGGTATCGTTGTTGCCTGTATCAATATTGGCTGCCGCATAAGCATTTGTATAAATATAAGGCATCATCATTGCTTTGAGCTTCAAGTACATACGGCTGACGCCTGTATATGGATCCCCATGGACATAAGGTCCCTTTGCATAGCTGCCCCAGCCGTCCATGTCAAGCATCTGCGGAGCAAAGCTCTTCCACTGATAATCGCGTGTAGCGATGATCGGAGAACCTCCCCAGATACCGTCCATATCAGAACCGATATTCGGGTTACCGCTTAATGACTGACCGATAAAGGTCGGGATATGGAAGCGGATATACTCCCAGTTACCGCCGGTCTGGTCGCCTGTCCAAACAGAATTGTAACGCTGGGATCCAGCCCATCCGTCGAGCGAGATGATGTTCGGACGAGTGCTCTGATTTTTAGTGACAATGTCATACGCCTGCTTCACGCCGCTGAGCTGGAAGGAATATCCGCGTCCCACCCACGCAACATCGGTCTTCAGTGTCGTTACGCCGGCATTTACTTCCGCATCAAAGTCGCGGAGCGTATGCCAGTAAGTTCCAGAATTTGAATCCGGCTCCAAATTGCTCTGTGTCCAAAGACCTGTCGCAATACCTTTCTCAGCAGCATAATCTGCAAAATCTCTCAGGTTCTCAACATTTGCCGCAACAGCCGCAAGACGTTCCGCGGAACTGGAACCATCCGCGTTGACTCCGCCTGTCATGTTGTAACCATTCTGTCCGTATCCTGCTCCATAACCGTCATTGGGCAGGAAGAAGCCGAACGGCATGTCATATTCAAGATACTCATCCAGAACCGCGCGCGCTGAGAACTCTTCCGGATAGGTCACACCCTCCGGCACGTTTCCAGCAGACACTGTCGGTCCATAACCGTTGAGAGTCTCCGCCTGCTGATTTGCCGAAATCTGGAAGCCTGTCCCTCCTGCTTCGTAAGTGGTCGTACCGGCTGATGTATAAGGCTCGTTGCCTTTGATCGTCCAGTTGGAACCGATATCCGTGTCGCTTGACCATGCGTCACGGTTGTATGCGTTCAGATGTCCCAGATAGAACGCATAAGAAGGCAGAAGCACCGGGGCTCCTGTAACTGTGTAATATCCGTCAAGCAGGTCCGTGCTCACACTTGAACCATCCTCGCTTGAGGAGACAAAGATGTAGGCATCGTATTCATTTTCATTATGAGTCGCTGTCACAACGCTTCCATCCGTTGAGCCAAAATCATACTTGCCGTCCCTGTAAGTATTGCGCAGTACGCCATAGCCATTTGTCGTATAGTAGAATGGGCTCGGAGAAGATACACCGCCGTCTGTCCAGCTGCTTTCATTTGCTATATTGATAACTTCTCCTGTATGTACAAAACGTCCGTTCTGAGTTCCGCCTCCGAAGAATTCCTCCTGGAGACCGGAATTGTAATTTGTCTCGCCATGTTTGACAAGAGTCTGAGTGGTGCTCGAACCCGCGAAATAGAGCGGTGTCGCCTCTTCCATAACTGTTTTGCCGCCAGTCTTGACCGTCATAAGAGCGGTGTCTTTGTCAAACTCAATGACCGTAGTACCACTTGTGATCGTATACTTGTCTCCGTCATCGCTCACAGAAGCATCCGGATGTGAGTAACACTCAGAATCATCAGGTTGTGCCTGAATCTTAGCCGTGTCGGGGTATCCGCTCCTGACAGCCGCATACTCGCTGAACTCGCCCGCCGGATCTACATTGTAACGGAAAACGCCTTCTTCCAAAAATGTTATCCGACCTTCTATAGCCCCATCATTAAATGAAACCTCGACAATATTTCCATCAGCCGTCACATTGTCCACTGTACTGAGACTTCCGCTGAATGAAGGATCTGCTTTTGCCGTCACTGGCACTGCGTAAGTAAAAGTCGAAACCGTCATGGCTGTTGCCACAAGCCATGCCCCCGCTTTTCTGATTTTCTTCATTATTTCTCCTTTCCTTCATATATTTGTTACATGTTGTACAAAATACCCCGTAACATTCCCCCTTTCATTTAAAGACCCTCTTATGTAAATATGATCCCTGACGGCCGCTGAGCAGCGGCTGCCTGAATCAGCATAAAGGCCCCACACAGCCCGCACCGCCCAAAGAATATGCATGCTGGAAATCATTTGTGCGGCATCACACAGCAGTGAAACGATGTTTGTGATATTCCCTTTCTTAAATAGAACCCGAATGGGTATTGTGATTTTGGGTCAAATTTTGTCTGCAAATCTCAGATTTTTATGTTAAAAATCACTTTCATTTGTAAATTATTTATTAAAATCAAAAAAAAATCACAAACTTTTAGCCTCTTATTTTTTTATATATTAAAAAAGCAACAATGTAAACACTGTTGTTAAAAAGTACAAATTTGTTGTTAATTATGTGACGCGTGCCGGGCTAAGAAATCTCTCATAGCCCGGCACATCTTTTCTGTACGTTATATTCTTTTTATCCCTTTCCCGCAGGTTTCTGCCCTATCTCGTCTCCCATTTCCGGTAGATCGCCTCCAGAGCGTCCACCACACCGTCTATCCCGAGCAGGCTCGCGTTGAACATCATGCTGTTCGCCTCGATACCGCCCCACTCTCTCCCGGTACGCGCTTCATAATAAAGCTTCCTCTCACGGTCTGTTTTCTTTATCTTATCAGCCGCCTGTTTCTCTTCCAGCTTATAGAGCTTCATGATGCGCCGGATACGGTCTTCCTTATATGCATAGATAAATGTATTGATGCAGTTGGAGTAATCTCCGAGAATGTAATCCGCGCACCGACCAACGAAAATCCCCGGTCCTTTCTCCGCCAGCTTCCGGATGATGGCTGTCTGCTGCTCATACACCCTGTCCGTCAGCGGCTTCCCGGATTCGTCACTGGTAACGAAAGCACGGTATTCCAGGCTGTTTGCCGCATAGGCTGAAAGAAATCTGCCCAGCACTGTCTCATCCACTTTCGTGGCATCCTCACTGCTGATGCCCAGTTCCTGAGCTGCCATCCGGATCAGATTATGGTCGTAAAGCGGTATATCAAGCTTCTCGGACAGGCGGTTTCCAACCTCGTGTCCCCCGCTCCCAAACTGTCTTCCGATCGTGATTATCGTGTGTTGCATCATAACTGTCACTCCTCTCTGCGGACCGCGTATTTCGCACTGATATTATATATACAGTATACCATAACCCCCGGAAATTTGAATATCAAATCGCTCAAAACAGACTAATTTTCTGAATTTATTCATTTAAATAAACTCACCGTATGCTTTCCGCGTCACCGATCCTTTTTCGCTGCACTGACGATCGTATAGTAGCTCTTAGAAGTCACCCAGTATACGATCACATAGAACAGGGCGAACACGAGATAACAGCATACTGTCACAAGAAGAAAAACATTTTCATCTGTTCTCATTGTTATCAGCTTCAGTATCCTTGATATGAGCGGAAAGGCGAACGCCATGTGTACTCCCGCCGCAATAAGCGGAAGGAAGAACACAGTCAGTACCTGTGAATTAATACTCTGTTTGACTTCTTTCCGGCTCATTCCTACTTTCATCAGGATATCAAACCGGTTCTGATCCTCATACCCCTCTGAGATCTGTTTGTAATACATGATCAGCACGGTCCCGAAAAGGAAGACCGCACCCAGCAGGATTCCGAGGAAAAACAGTCCGCCGAACAGCGCAACATACTCTGCCCTGCTCTGAGCCTTTGATTCTGTGTACCAGCTTACTCCTGAGTCCATGGAGGTGAACCGTTCCATGATCCCATTATAAATCTCCGACTGCTTCTCATCCCCGCACGCAAGGTCAAATCCATAGCACCGCTGGATGGAGGAAGTCCATTCTCCGGCCAGAGATTCATTCTTGACCTCGCACATCTGATCCATCACAGAGATGTCCTTCACCACCAGAAACAGGCTGCCCAGCGCGTTGGCGTCCGCCTCTCCGATGCAGAATGGCTCGGTATCCAGCTTCTCTGCCTTCCATGTTCCTAATCCTTCAAAATCCACCGTGTCATAGTCGTAATTCATCTTGTACGGATATATGAACACTTCGTTGTCTCCCAGCTCAGCGCTGCTGCCGGATATTGTATTATAATCCTCCAGGGGGATCACATAGACGCTCCGGATCTCGCCGTTTCCCATCCCGATCTGCGACACCTGGTTTAGGTCGATCTGAAAATCCGCTCCGTCCTGATACACATCCATGCTGTACATACGGTAGTCCTGAAGATTTTCCGCCGCTTCGCCGTGTTCTGCCAGTATCTCCTCCACAGCATTAATATAAGGCGCTGTATCCTCCTCATTCAGAGCAGTCCCTCCGGCAGTTCCCAGCCTCATAAAGATATCCTGAGGATACCGCTTGTTCACCCCATCCTCCTCCTGAACGAACAGACAGATCGTGGAAGACACCGTGACGAGCACCATGGTGGACAGGATACAGATAGAAGCAAGCCCGGCTCCGTTGCGCTTCATCCGGTAAATCATGGATGAGAGGGATACAAAATGCTTTGTCTTATAATAATAGTTTTTCTTTTTCTGGAGCAGGCGGCAGAGGACGACGGAACCCGCGATGAACAAAAAGTACGTCGCCAGAATGACCATGACCACTGCCAGGAAAAATAATACCATCGCAGTCATAGGGTCGAGCACTGCCACAGCCATATAGTACGCGCTTCCCAGCAGAACCGCACCCAGGAGCGCCAGCAGCCAGTTTGCCTTCGGGGGCTTCTCTCCGGTGCTCTCGCTGCGAAGCATTTCCACAGGGCGCAGCCGGAAGATGGAAAACACCATCCTGAACATGATCAGCAGGAAGATCGCAAAGAACAGCAGGACCGACCACACAATGGGCTGGAGAGCCACATGGATCATGAATCCGGTCTTCCCGCCCAGTATCTTCATCGCCGCCATCTCTGCCAGCTTTGAAAAAAGGATGCCAGATACAAGTCCCGCTCCAATGGAGAACAGCGCTGTCAGTATATTTTCCCACAGGAGGATCTTCACCAGATTCCGTTTTCCCATGCCCAATATATTATACAGTCCGAACTCCTTCTGCCTCCTGCGGATCAGAAAGGAATTTGTATAATATAAAAATATCAGCGAAAAAATCGCAATTACAAACACCCCGAATCCCAGCATTGACTGGAGCATATCCCCGCCGAACACGGCTGAAAAGTCCGCGCTCATGGACAGATAGGCCACGATATAAAACATCATGACCATACAGATGCAGGTCAGGATATATGGGAAATAAAACTTTCGGTTCTTGGAGATCCCTTCTGCTGCCAGCTTTAAATAAAACCCTCTCCTCATCGTCTGTCACCACCTGTCGCAAGCATTGTAAGCGTGTCGGAAATCTTCTGATAAAGCTGTTCATCCGACATGGAGCCCCTGTACACCTGATGGTACACCTCTCCGTCCCTGATAAAGAGTACCCTCCCCGCGCGGCTTGCCGCCTTCACTGAGTGAGTCACCATGAGGATGGTCTGACCTTTGCCGTTGATCTTAGCAAACAATGACAGCAGTTCGTCGGTAGAGCGGGAATCCAGCGCCCCTGTCGGCTCATCCGCAAGTATCAGCCGGGGCTCTGTGATCAGCGCCCTTGCCACTGCCACTCTCTGCTTCTGTCCCCCTGAAATCTCATAAGGATATTTATCAAGCAGAGACGCGATCCCGAGCTCCTCCGCAATAGGTGTGACGCACTGCATCATCTTTTTGTGAGGCATTCCCTTGAGCACCAGAGGCAGAAGGATATTATCTCTCACATTGAAGGTATCCAGCAGGTTGAATTCCTGAAACACAAAGCCTAAATGATCCCGGCGAAACTCGGAAATGTCTTTGTCCCTGATTTCTGCAAGAGACTTTCCATCCAGATAGACCGCTCCCTCCGTCGGCTTGTCAAGAGCAGCCATGATATTTAACAGCGTTGTTTTACCGGAACCGCTCTCACCCATGATTGCCACATACTCCCCTTCCTCCACAGAAAAATTCACGCAGGAGAGGGCCTGCACCTGATTCCCGCCGAACCGGGGTCTGTATATTTTCTTCAGATTCTTTACTTCCAAAACAGCCATATGATATGGTCCTCCTTTACTGATCGTTATCCTGCGCGCTTCCGCACGCGCCCTTTGGACTGTGATCAGTATAGCAAAGACAGCCAGAACGCCGACATCGAATCCTGTGACATTCTGACTGTCCCATGTGACATTATTGTAATATCCCTCATGCATTCTCTATTCCGCCCGGAAAGGATAGGACTCCAGATCCACTATGAACCTGCTGCCCTTCCCCGGCTCCGACTCCGCTGTGAGCCTGTGCCCCAGCCTGTCCGCCGCCGTCCTGCACAGATACAGCCCGATACCTGTGGATTTCTTATCCAGCCTTCCGTTGTAACCTGTATATCCTTTCTCAAAGATGCGGGGCATATCCTGCGGCGAGATCCCGATACCTGTATCCGTGACAGAAAGACGTTTCCCATCGTCTACTGAAATAGTCACAGAGCCCTCTGATGTATATTTGACCGCATTCGAGAGAAGCTGTTCGATGATGAAGGCAAGCCATTTCTCATCTGTGAGCACACGGACGGACGTCCCTTCATATATCAGGCGGATCTTTCTCCTGATAAACTGTCCCGCATATTTTCGGATGGCCTTCCTGATGATCGTATCCAGGTCGTATTCCTGGATCATCAGGTCTGAGGCGCCTTCTCCCAGCCGGACATAAGTGAGCGCCATCTCCGCATACTGCTCTACCCGGAAAAGCTCCGCCGACAGTTCCCGGTTTTCCGGGGTGTCATCCTGCTGGAGGAGTACCTTCATGACCGCGATGGGCGCTTTGATCTGATGCACCCATGTGGCATAGTAATCGTTCATATCTCTCCTGGACGCGTCCCATTCTCCTTTTTTCTCCCTGTAGGCCGCTTCCATCTTCATAAGAAGCGCCTGATAATCTTCCTCCGTAAGGCTGCCTGCCGGAGGCAGCATGTCCGAAATATCCGGGAGGATCTCCCCGGACAGCCGGATCCGCTCCAGTCCGCGATGCTTTTTCTCGTGCCGGATATATCCGCAGACCACCATGATAATGCCGAACAGCGCGGAAAGCAGGACCGGGTACCAGGCCGCCTCCATCCGGATCCCATATAAGGCAAATACGGATACAAAGATCACGCTGCTGAACCCCGCCCAGATCCATATATAACGGCAGTCATACAAATATCTGAAAAAACGCTTCATTGTCGGCCTCCTATACCTGCTGTATGATGTACCCCTCGCCCACCTTGGTAGTGATAAAATCCGTAAGACCCGCCTTCTCCAGCTTCTTCCTCAGCCGGGCAATATTGACGGTCAGGGTATTTTCTTCTATATAGTTATCCGTCTCCCACAGTCTGGTCATCAGGGTATCTCTGCTCACCAGCCGCCCCTTATTTTCCATCAGCGTCTGCAGGATGCGGAATTCGTTCTTCGTCAGGCTGATCTTCTCTCCGTTATATGTCAGCGTCGTGTCGTAAAGATTCAGGATCGCGCCCCGGTGCTCCAGCACAGGGATCTTCCCTGCCAGATCATAGGTCCTCCTCAGAACTGCCTGTACCTTTGCCATGAGCACACTCAAATCAAAGGGCTTGGCGACAAAATCATCTCCGCCCATGTTCACCGCCATGATAATATTCATATTATCCGAAGCCGATGAGATGAATATGACCGGCACATTGGAAATCTTGCGGATCTCGCTGCACCAGTGATATCCATTGTAAAACGGAAGCGTGATATCCATAAGTACAAGGTGGGGATCATATTCCGTGAACTCCGTCAGTACATTCTGGAAATCCTGCACATACTGCGCTTCGTTCCCCCACATCTTCATCTCTTTCTGTATTGCCTGCGCCATGGGCAGATCGTCTTCTATTATCAGTATCTTGTACATGCCAGCCTCCTCATGGTTATTCCTGTTAGTCGTGCCTGTTGTTTGTATCTGCTGTTTGTATCTGCTGTTTATATCTGTTATTTATATCCGCTGTCCTGCTCCTGCATTCCCATCACAGAGCACATTCTCTCTACACTGCATCCGGATCGATCACCCTCTGGATATGGATGGCCAGGAAGCCGATTTCTTCCCTTGCCACCTCTGTCCTGAGCTGACTGCCCATATAAGCGCAGACTTGCTCCGCCACCTTCCCCGTCTCCGGATAATTGGCAAATATAAAGTCATTGAAATCCGCTTTCGCCGACTCGCCTCTCCTTGTCCTTGCCACCATATAATACAGATGGCTCATGAGCCTTGTATATGCAAGAGAATCTTCTTCAAATTTCTGCCCGAATGCCCGCTCGATCATGGCGATGCCCTCATCGATGATCCGGGTGGTCTCCAGCGTTTCTGACACCTGTTCGTCAGACAGGCCCGCATGGATATGCAGCGTAATGAACCCCACCTCATCGTCCGAGATTTCATATCCTGTCATCTCCCGGATGATCTCCCTTCCTTTCAGGGCTGCCGCATATTCCCTGGCAAAGAGCACACGGATGTCCGGGGTAAACGGATTCGGTATCTGGCGGTTCTCCTCCGCGCGTTTTGCCGCCAGCGCAATATGGTCTGCCATGGGAAGGAGGATATCCCGGCTGACTTTCTGAAAAATCTTCTCCGCTTCGTCAATGATCTTTCCCGATGCTTCTATGAACTCCGGGCGGATGCCGTTCACCACCTGCAGGACAGACTGCTGCTTCTGCCGGGTCACGAGAGAATAGATCTTTGCTCCGGGCACATGCCCGATCTGCTCGGCGGGCCGCTTTCCAAACCCCACTCCGTTTCCCAGAAGGATCATTTCCTTTCTTGTTTCGTTGTCATACACAAGGATTCCGTTATTGTTCAATACTTTTATAATCCGATACATATGTTTCTCCCATCCGTCCTGTGCCTGCGAATGCATTTCTTCCCGCCGCGGCGCTCCATCCTTCCTCCGGCGCGCCTCAGCCTTTTCTGTCCGGCACGCCACAGACTCTTCTGTCCGTCACGCATCATCTTCTTCCGTGCAGTGACGAAATCCCCCGCCCCTGCCGCTTCTGCGGCAGAGAGCAGGGGATAATGATTCAGCTTCAGTTAAAAGAGACAATCTCCGCTGTCTCGTCCAGCTTTGCCACTTTTCCCGGCTTTGTCAGCCGGATCTCCTCGCCTTCCTTCAGGCTTGTGAATACGATAATGCACTCGTCGGATTTGGCATGCTCCCTTATATATTCTATATCAAATGCTATCAGTTTGTCACCCTTTTTTACACGGTCTCCGTCTTTTACATACGTCTCGAACCCTTCACCGTTTAAATTCACCGTATCAACACCGATGTGGAGCAGATATTCCGTACCATCGTCGCCCATGAGTCCTACGGCATGTTTTGACGGAAACACAAAGGATACCGTGGCGTCTTCCGGAGCGTAAGCCATGCCTTCCCCGGGTCTTACCACATATCCGTCGCCCATCATCTTTCCGGCAAATGCTTCATCGGCCGCCTCCGTGATCGGAACAGCCTCTCCGGTGAATGGGCTTAAGAGAACCTTCTTCACAGTCCCGCTGCCCAGAGCTCCCGCTGCCAAAGCTGCGCTTTCCCCTCCGGTTTCCGCGCTGCTTCCCAGGTCCTCCGCGTCTTTCCTGCCCTCCACATCCGCTCCGCCTGCAGCGGCATGCTCCGGGATGTACTCCTCATCCGGCGCTGTCTCCAGATAATCTTCCAGGTTCGACTTGATCACTGCTACGGAAGGTCCGTATATGATCTGTATTCCCTGGCCTTTTCGGATGATCCCGGACGGAGATGTTGCGCGCAGGATATCCTCATTCACAAGCTCCTGGTTTACGACTGTACATCTCAGCCTCGTAGCGCAGCAGTCCACATCGGAGATATTCTTCTTGCCTCCCAGCCCTCTGGTGATCAGCACGCTCTTCTCATCGCCGTCCGACGCGCCTGCTCCTGACGCGCCGCCCTCCGCGCCCTGCTTTGCCTGGTAATCCGCCTTTGTAAACAACTTTGTCTCAGCGTCATCATCTTCACGTCCCGGAGTCTTCAAGTTGAATCTCTTTATCAGGAACGTAAAGGTCACATAATAAAGGAGGAAGTAAACAATACCCACCGGGATGATCAGCATCCAGCTCGTCTTTTCATTTCCCTGAAGGATGCCGAACAGGAACAGATCCAGGAATCCGCCGGAAAATGTAAGTCCTACCGCAATATTCAGGATATGAGCGATCATATATGCCGCGCCTGCCAGCACCACCTGTACGACGAACAGCATGGGCGCTACAAACAGGAAAGAAAATTCCAGAGGCTCTGTGATACCGGTCAGCATACATGCCAGCGCTGCGGAGAGCAGAAGGCCACCCGCCTGTTTTTTCTTTTCCGGTTTCGCACAGCGGTACATTGCGAGCGCTGCCCCCGGAAGACCAAAGATCATGAAGATGAACTCGCCGGAAAAATACCTTGTCGCGTCCGCGCTGAAATGCACTGTGCTCGGATCAGCGAGCTGCGCGAAGAAGATATTCTGTCCTCCCTGCACGAGCTGTCCTGCCACCTCCATAGTCCCGCCTACCGCGGTCTGCCAGAACGGAAGATAGAACACATGGTGCAGTCCGAATGGGATCAGGGCGCGCTTGACGATACCGAAGATCAGGGTTCCGAAATATCCTGTTTCCGTGACAAGTCCGCCCAGCGCATAGATCCCTTCCTGTACAAACGGCCACAGGAAATACATCACGATACCCACGCCTACATATGTGATCGTGGAGATGATCGGTACAAATCTTGAACCTCCGAAAAACGACAGCGCATTCGGGAGCTGTATCTTGTAGAATCTGTTGTGGAGCGCCGCAACGCCGAGCCCCACGATGATGCCGCCGAACACGCCCATCTGGAGCGTCTGGATACCGCACATTTCCGCAACGGTCCCGCCCAGCACATGTTCCGCGATACTGCCGTCTGCAAGGATATCTCCCCTGAGGACAAGCATTGCGTTGATAGAAACATGCATAACAAAGAAAGATATCATGGCTGCCAGCGCTGCCACCTCTTTTTCCTTCTTTGACATGCCAATGGCAACTCCCACTGCAAAGATTAGCGGAAGGTTGTCAAAGATCACGCTTCCCGCCTTGCTCATGATGGTGAGCAGCCCATGAAGGATGGTCCCCTCCCCAAGAATAGTCTGGAGACCATAGGTCTCGATCATAGTCGCGTTAGTAAATGAACTTCCGATTCCGAGCAGAAGCCCTGCTACCGGGAGAATGGCGATCGGGAGCATAAAGCTGCGCCCCACTCTCTGCAGCACTCCGAAAATCTTGTCTTTCATACTGTTTCCTCCTTTAAAACTTTCCTTCTGTCGAATACGCGGGACTGACTTCCGCCGTGCACCTCGATTCCGCTTCGCTTTATCTCGGTCATGGGCTCACGCCCTATGCATATGAACAGATGCTCTGGAAAGCACGCTTTCCGACTCATCTCTTCACATGTGCGCGCGGCTTTGTGCTTATACGCAAAAAAGCATAAACTGATCCTTTTTTGATCATGATGACATGATTAAGAAAAAGGATAGTTTATGCCTGCCTTACAGTAACACACTATCTTGCGTATTCGATTTGCTTAATTCACCCATTCAGTATAAGCGATTTTTTGCTCAGATGTCAATTTGGAATTATTACCTAAATTCATACCCGAAAAATGTGCATATTCCACAGAAATCTTTTAGTCCAGTATCTTCATTGCAATGTCACCGTCCCCGCTGATGGCGAAGCCGGTCTTGCCATAGAATCCAGAGATCAGTTCTCTATACTGATCCGGCCCTGTATATCCCAAAGGCGCAAGCTCATAACCGTTTGGCACCGTGACCAGAGTCACGCCTTTTTTCCGAAACTGGTCAATGATCTCATTCACGCACGCCGTTCCATAGCCCTTCCCCCTCAGCGCGAAATCTGTAAGATAGAACTCAATGATCACAGCCTTTGTCTTACTCTCAAGGATATACTGCATATGGAATACGGAAAGTCCTTTCTCATATACATCTACCGTCTGGGGGCGGTAATGGAATTCCAGTATATGCGCGCTTTTATCCGAAAGATCTACTGCTCTGAAATATTCTTTTCTGATGTATACCGGTATTGACATCGTTTTCTCTCCTCACAAATGCGCGGCCACTGTCATCCTTCTCTTCTGTGCATCTGCCGTCTGCTTCCCGCAGCGGTCCTACGCATCCGCCGCAGGTCTTTTCTTCGACACCTGGAGCTGTACATTTACGCCCAACGGATTGATGACCACTCCTTTTGCTTCAGCGACCATAACCTCCGGTATCTTCGCGGCGGGAATTATCGCTGTTTTCATCTTCTGTCCCCCAATAAATTTCTGCAGTTCCAGCATATCCGTAAATATCGGCTGGTATACTGTGCCGTCCTTCTGCTTTAACACCGGAACCTGTCCATCCTCCCGGACCGCCGCGATAAAGGTCCCTTTGCTGTAATGTGCCAGCATCTCCTCCTGAAGCTCTTTCAGCTCTTCTGTGAGCTGAGGCTGCGCCTGCCTGCGCATCTCCTGCATGAAATAAATCGCAGTCAGATGCAGCTCCGGATTCTCGACAGGTTTCTTGCCTTCCGGCAGTTCATCCGGTTTCTTGCGGACCACAAGATCCGAAAGCTGTAGATTGATATGGGTGTCTGTACCGTTATTGACAGCAAGACAGTTTACGCCCATTGTATAAAGGCTAGTATAAAATGCAAGGAGCTGCTCATCCTCCAGCTTTGCCACCGCTGTGGCATATTTTTGTTCCTGCAGTTCCTTTGCCTTCGCCTGCGCATCCTCTGCCCTGTAATAGAGAAAGACCTCATCATCATACGTCTCTTCATCACAGAACACAAAGGGAAGCCTGGTCGCGCCGGACATCACTACATAAAGCTCGCCCGGATTCCTGAGGGCCGACAGCGTCTCCTGTTTTGTCACTGTTGTACTCTTATCATTCATTATCTTGCCTTTCCTTTCCGTTTATAGCGGATGCTCAAATCCTCCCCGCTGCTTTCATACTCTGTTATTGTATCATATCTCTCCGAACAGTTCCAACAAATATGGAACGAAAATGACGCATCCTATGATCACTGACACGATCGCAGAGAAGAGCACCGCCCCTGCTGCTGTGTCTTTGGCTCTCTTTGCCAGCGGTTTTCTCTCTTCCGTCACCAGATCCACCACTGCTTCCACTGCTGTATTCACCAGCTCCAGAGAAGCTACCAGCGCAAAAAGAAGCAGGCAGATACACCACTCAACGGCAGTGATCTGAAACAGTGTCCCTGCCAATGTGACGAGAATGATCGCGAGGCAGTGGATTTTCATATTGCGCTCCTTACGGATTCCTGTCCATATGCCCTCAAAAGCATAGCCGAAGCTCTCCGTCATCGGATTTTTCTTATCTTTCTTCATGGTTCTCCCTTTTACTCCTGTCCTCATTTTATCTCATATGTCCCTGTTCCCGGTCTGCTCACACAGGACATGGCTCCTACTTTCTGGACAGGAGGTGCTTAATAAATACATACATCACGATCACGAACGCGAGCATATACCCAAACGCGCCCAGTGCCGGGATGCCCAGAATTTTTGGTGTCATATCCGTAGTACAGATAATGCTCGAGCTGATCAGCAGCGCCATGACCCACAGGCCCATGACAATGTTTCGGACCAGCCGCCTGAGAAGGTTCGCCAGGTCGTCCGTGACCTGGAGATCCAGATTCACCTTTGCCTGCCCTTTCAGATAGCCGCTCATCATGTCCGACACCATGGAAGGGATGTCCAGCGCTTTTCGGAATGACCGCAGAATGCTCTTCCCGCTGCTTTTCAGTTCCTTCTTTATATCCAGATTCCGGAAAAATTCTCCCGACATATGCGCTGTGGCAATCTCCACCATATTGATATCCGGAGCGATATCCGCCAGCACGCCTTCCATATGGGTCAGCCCCCGCGCCAGCATGGTAAGCCCATGAGGCATTTTTATCTTATTCTCCTTCATCACGTCCATGAGGTCCGTCATGACTTCCGCCACATTGATCTGCCCCATATCAGCGCCGCCATATTTCATGAGCAGTCCCTCGATATCCTCATACAGTCTGCGCTGGTCCGGGCGCTCCTTAAATTCACCGATTCCCAGCACTGCCTGCTGGATCAGCCCCACATCATTGAGCGCCACGCCCTGCACGGCTTTGCCGATCATCTCCCGGTCGTGCTCCGTGAGCCGCCCCATCATCCCCATATCGATCCAGATGATCTTTCCGCCCCGGATTTTTACATTTCCGGAATGCGGGTCCGCATGGAAAAATCCGTCGTCCATGACCTGCTTGATATAGTTGTCTACCAGCTTACTCCCTATCTCCTTCAAATCATAGCCCTGCTCGGTCAGCGCCGCTTTATCATCAACCCCGCATCCGTCGATATACTCCATCACAAGTACATTTACTGTGGTATACTGCTGATACAGGATAGGCGTGCCCACGAAATTTATCTCTTTATTCCTTCGGGCAAACTCCTCCATATTCGATGCTTCTGTAAGGAAATTCATCTCGTCTCTTGTGACAGACCACATCTCGTCCAGCACAAGGTCCAAATCCGCCATTCCCTTGATGCTCACCGGCGGCATCAGCTTTACTGCCTTGTGAAGAAGATCGATGTCCCGCGCCATCTTTTCATAGATTCCCCTGCGCTGGACCTTGACCACCACCTCTTCACCGCTTCTGAGCACGGCCCGGTGGACCTGGGCGATGGAAGCAGAGCCCTGCGGTTTCTCCTCGATGGATGAAAACACCCTCTTCCAGGATCTTCCGTAGGACTCTTCGATCACAGAAATCATTTCCTCAAAGGGCATGGGAGTCACCTCAGTGCGCAGACGCGTCAGCTCCTCACAGTACCTCTTGGGGAGGATATCCGAGTGCATGGACATGATCTGTCCCAGCTTGATAAAGGTGGGCCCCAGATCCTCCAGGATTACCCTGAGTTTCTTTGGCGTCACTCCCCGCGTGATATTGTGTTTCCGCAGTACGGCTGTGATCTCCCGCAGTCTTGAATTATATTCGATCGGTTCTATCGTATTCATCCGCTTTACAGCTCTTCTTTCTGTGATTTATCCTGTTCTGACTCTGCTTCTTTCTTCAATATCTGCTCCTTCAGCGCCGCTATCTGCTCCGGAGTCATCTTATCCAAAAGCTCGGACAACTCTTCCGCTGTGGACGGCTTTGCTGCATGAACCTTCTCTTTCACTGTCTTTTTGATGTTATGTTTTAATTCCTCGTTAAGAACCTTGCCCTGCTCGACAGTCAGCTCGCCTTTCTCCACCATTTCATCCAGCAGATCCCTGGACTTTTCTGCTGTCACCGCTACTGCTCCGATCCCTGCAAGAATGACTTTTTTAATGTTATCGCTGAATTTTTCCATGCTCCTGTCCTCCTTATCTATGTTTCTTCCTTGTCTTTCATTATTCCCATATTTTGCCTTATAACGGTCAATGCAGTCCTCGATGACCTGCACCGCTCCCAATGCGCCGTCAAATTCATTCACAGCCGTTTTCTTTCCCTCCAGATCCTTGTACACGGAAAAGAAATGCCGGATCTCATCGAAGATATGCTTCGGCAGCTCTGAGATGTCCGTATATGCTTCACATGTAGGATCCGCCCAGGGGATCGCTATGATCTTCTCATCTCCCGCGCCTCCGTCTGTCATCTTCATCACACCGATGGGATAACAGCGCACCAGAGTGAGCGGTTCCAGCGCCTCCGAACACATGACGAGCACATCCAGAGGGTCGCCGTCATCCCCGAGGGTACGCGGAATGAAACCATAATTCATCGGATAATGTGTAGACGTATAAAGCACACGGTCCAGTATGATATACCCGGTCTCTTTGTCCAGTTCGTATTTCTTCTTGCTCCCTTTGGATATCTCGATCACAGAAATAAAATCTGTTGGGAATATCCTGTCTTCACTGATGTCATGCCAAATATTTCCTATAATGACCTCCCTTGCTTTTGCAGCCGGTCCTTCCCCTTTTCCGGCACTGCCAGCTTCCTATTATGATTTTACATCTTCCCGGACGCTACGTCCAGTACTGTCACAGAAAAGAAAAAGAAAAAATCTGTCCGGAGTCCGCGCTCCCGCGCGTTTCCCCGGACAGTCCTTATAACCATATCATGGATTTGCCATACTATGTATTTGCCGTATCATGTATTAGACGCATCAAGTATCAGACGCATCGGCTTTTTACAGTCTCGTTTGTATCACATGATCTTACGGAAAAGATCCTTTAAATCCTCTACACTCGCATCCTTCGGGTTGCCCGGCGCGCAGGCATCTGCATGGGCGGACTCCGCAAGGAACTGGAGGTCTTCTTTCCTGACCGCCTCCAGCTTCGTCGGAATGCCTACATCGATGGAGAGCTGCCGCACAGCGTCAACCGCCGCTTTCCTGTACTCTTCCACAGACATTTCGTCCACGCCTTTGACTCCCATCGCCCTCGCGATCTCACGGTATTTCTCACCTGTGCATTCCGCATTGTATTCCATGACGATAGGGAGCATCATCGCGCACGCGACTCCATGCGGTGTGTCATAGACCGCGCCCAGTGTATGGGCCATGGAGTGGGCGATGCCAAGTCCCACGTTGGAGAAGCCCATTCCCGCGATGTACTGTCCGAGAGCCATTCCGTCCCTTCCCTCTTTTTCGTTGGCGACCGCGCCTCTCAGAGACTTTGAAATGATCTCAATGGCTTTGAGATGGAACATATCCGTCATCTCCCACGCCGCCTTTGTTGTATACCCCTCTATGGCATGGGTCAGGGCGTCCATGCCTGTGGAAGCGGTCAGCCCCTTCGGCATAGAGGACATCATATCCGGATCCACAACGGCAACAATGGGCATATCATGAGGATCTACACACACGAATTTTCTCTTTCTCTCTACGTCTGTGATCACATAGTTGATCGTTACCTCAGCCGCTGTTCCCGCTGTTGTCGGAACCGCGATGATCGGCACGCAGGGATTCTTCGTTGGCGCTGTGCCCTCAAGGCTTCTCACATCTTCAAATTCCGGATTGGCAATGATGATGCCGATCGCTTTAGCGGTATCCATAGATGAGCCGCCGCCAATGGCGATGATATAGTCAGCCTCCGCATCCTTGAAAGCCTGTACGCCGTGCTGTACGTTTTCGATCGTCGGGTTTGCCTTGATGTCCAAATAAATTTCATAAGCAAGTTTTTCATTGTTAAGTACATCTGTAACTTTCGTTATCACACCGAATTTAATCAAATCGGGATCAGTGCATACAAATGCCTTTTTGTAAGCTCTTGCCTTCGCCTCTGCCGCGATTTCCCGGATGGCGCCCGCACCGTGATAAGATGTCTCATTGAGCATAATTCTGTTTGCCATTGTCATCAATCTCCTTTTCTACTACAATATATTTATGGTTAATACCCCTTACAGCCAGTAAGGAATTACCCATCTCGTTGCTTAAGCTGTTAGAATGAGTATGGCAATA
>DWYM01000123.1 GCA_019118665.1 Candidatus Mediterraneibacter intestinipullorum | reverse complement strand
ATACCTCTCTGTTTAATAAGATTTTTACTAACCCGCAAAGTCAGCAAATCTTATTTTACTCTGAGGTATCCTTTTTTCTCAACCACCTTTCATGGGATTCCCTATATTTGAATTATACAGGAAGCTCCTTTATTATTTTAACATACAGCATCCAAAGAAAAAGTTTACCTGTCATCTATGAGCAGAGGAAGGTCTGTCACCTCCTTCTGCTCTGTTCCAAATCTTATACAATATCCGGCAGTTTTTAAGCCCAGCAGTTTTTACATACGCGTTTCCACAGTTTTCCGCAGGCGCTCCTGCATTTGTGACCGATGCCCTGTTTCAGCACGCGGAAGATTCCCCACATACCGGATTCTATATCCCATTTCACGCTGCCGGAGCGATAGAGATAGTCGCCGGGGCAGGAAGCGCCTTCTTTTAATTCCATACTGAAGGTGTTGCCGATGCTGATGCCGCCCTGGAGGGGGATCACTCTGGAGAAAGGATCTGCCGGCTGCTCCTTCCACTGGTGGCCGTGGATGGTGAATCCTACATTCCGGGGCTTATCTACGGGCATCATAGTGCGGAAGATGACCCGCTCTCCGGTATATGCCTTAAAAAGCGGCGTCGCCGGGTCTCCGTGGACGCGGCTGCTGAAGATCAGGGAAATGCGGCCATCAGATTTCAGCCTGTTGGCAAAGCGCTCGGAGCGGTAATTGTATCCTTTTTCTCCGGTGTCCTCGTCATCCGCTGTTTCCCCTTCATCCTCTCGTATTGTTTTCACAAGTCTGCCGTCAGCATCCAGCATACGGATCCCATTCTGGATCATCACCACGCATTCCCGGAAACTCTCCGTACCTGGGGCAGTGATGACAGCCTCCTCCTCGTGAAGTGCTTTTGAGAGAGAAAAGCTGCGGTACCATGAAGCGCCTGCCGGCTCGATGATAATGGCGCCGAATAAGCCGTGATATCTGTGATTTCGCATATCCCCGAAGGAGTGGATGATACATGGACCGTATTCCTGATCCGCATACCACAGATATTTTTTGCTCTCGCCTGGTCCCACCGTCTGTTCCCGGTTGTTGTATCCCACATTGATCCCGGAATCGCTGACCGGGTCATAATTGAGGAACTGTGGATTTAAGGATACCCGCATGGAGGGTTTATGCCTGAAATCCAGGGGAACGCTGGGATAGTCAAAATATTTTACCGGATGCTCAGGGTCGAACAGGTTGTGAAGGGTGACTTCGATCCATTCCCCCGCGTTTGCCCGAAGGATCAGAGGCTTTGGCTCATAGTACCCGCACAGCGCCCGGTCAACATCCGCAAGCGGCACGAACAAAAGCCCATCGGGGTCGTGATCGCCGTGCCGGTTATAGGGGATATTCTGCTGGATGGCGGCAATTTCGTATTTCCGGATAACAGCATCCTTGCCGGGGCAGGGCGGCAGCGGCAGTATGCGGTCTTTCCCTTTGCATAATGGTCTGAGGTTTCTGACAGGCTTTTCGTGTACCCTCAGGATGCCCCAGAGCCCCAGCCATGCATCGTCAATTCCGCCGAAATAGTAGAGGTAATCTCCGGGAGCATATTTTTTGGTGATCCTGAGATTAAAGGCTTCGGAGATACCGATGGTCTGGTAGGCGACCAGAGGGGAGTGGGGATCAGCAATCTCCCGCTGCCAGGACAGCCCGGTCAGATTGAATGCATGCTGTTCTTCATGGGCGCCGTCCAGCAGACGGATGACGATCTCATCTCCCGGGTAAGTCTCCAGGATGGGAGTGGCAGGGTCTCCATGGACAAGGGAGCTGAAAATATATGCCGGGTCCTCATGGCGTTTGAGCCGTTCCCGCATGGGTTCGCACCGGTAGTTGATGGCCATCACACCGGGATCATCGTGGGAGCCGGGGACTTGCGGGGGATTCAGCGGATTGCCGTCTCTGTCAAAGAGAAATGCAAAGTCATGGACAAACATGGCAAATTCACGGAAGGAAGTGCCGTCCCTGCGCCGGATCACCGCCTGGGTGCCGCGCTTTAGTTCCCTGCCGCTGCGGACGCTGTGGAAGGTGGCTCCGGCTTCCTCAATGATCATGGCTCCGAACATGCCGTGCATCTGATGAGAGTTGGCAAACAGGTGATCGTGGAAAAACACGGTCCGCAGTTCTGTGTCCGCGAAGAAACGCTCGATCAGTGTTTCGTACTTTCTCGCGCCAGCGATGTTGTTCCAGCCGTTCGCAGCGCCGTCGGAAACGATGGTGTCAAACTTCATCAGATGCACATGATGTCCCACGATGTCTGTCAACGTCTCCATCTGGAAGGGACTTTCTTCCAGGTGCTCGGGGAGCAGGTTGGTAAAGCGGAACTCAATACAGTCCCCGGCGTTGGCTCTGATGACAAGGGGCTCTGCCTTGATCTTCTGATCCTCCACTTTCTTTATATAGCAGTCCAGTCCGCCGTGGTACTCCAGGTCTTCCTTCAGGACGAAGAACCGGCCCTGGGGATCATGCCAGCCGTAGCGGTTATAAGTCACTTTTGCCTGGACGACAGCGATCTCAAATACTTTAACGTTTGTCTCGTCTTTGCCTTCGGGGCAGGAACAAAGATCGTGATCTTCCGGACAGAGACCGGGATTTCCGCCCGCATGACAGGGACAGGTTTCGGAGTAGAGAGCCCCGGGAGCAAAGTTTTTTACAAAGTTTGCACGCTCCAGTCGGGTTGGTACGATTTTATTGCTGCCGCCCGGATTCAGTATGCCAAGAGGCGGCTGGAGAGGTCTTTCGCCAAAAACTCCGTTGATAAAACCGGGATACCCCGGATGTTCTTTATCTTTTGGCAAAGGCGGGACACGGTCTTTTAAAGGCATCAGAGGCGGGATTTCTGTGCCGTCGGGAAGCCTGCCGCTTCCGTCTTCCAGCCTGTCGTGGATTCGCCACAGAGTCCACATCCCCTCATGAAAATGAGGATAGAGATGGCAGTGGAAAATAACGTCCCCGATAGTTTCCGTCAGGCTGCCCGCTCCGTGGAGAATGTCCAGGGTGTAACATTCCTGAGGGCTGAGTGTGATGGAATCCAGAATGGTGGAGACCGGATTCTCGGCTTCCAGACGCCATTGATGATTGTGGAGGTGGAACACATGGGTCTCCTTCACGCCGCCGTGGATGAGCCGTATTTTTGACGGATCTCCCACATAGGCCCGCAGGATGGGCGGCGCAGGATCGCCGTAGACCCAGGAGCTCATGGAAATATCCTCCCCGCTGTCCGCGTGGTCGTCAGTCAGAGGCGGACGGTTTCTCATTGGCTCCGAACGATAGCTGATTCCTGTGGTTGAAGAGGGAAGCCCGGTATGGGGGTCCACAGGGGGATTTCCGTCTTTGTTCAGAATCTCCAGTTCATCGTGGAAGAATACGGCGTATTCCCGGAATGCCGGCCTGCCGGGGGAATAGATATCCGCGAACAGACCGCTTTCCAGCTCGTTGCCTGTCTGTGGGTCCAGCCATCTGGACTGGGGAGCCTCCACAATGATGGCCCCAAAAAGTCCGTGGATGTTGGTCCCTTCTTCACTGCTCCTTGTATCGCCCATATCGTGGAACAGGTACACGCCCTCCTGTCTTGCGTACCAGGTGTAGATGATTTTGTTGCGGGTAGTGGTATTTTTGTTAAATCCCGCGCTGGTCCCATCGGACGTCTGTACGTCATAATCCATCCCCAGCACATGGATGGAAAGCGCCCGGTCCAGGGAATGGAAGAAAGTGATCACGACTTTTTCCCCTTTGTTCGCCCTGATGACAAGGGGTTTTACTTCTTCATAAGGCTGGGGGCTCTCTTTGGAAAAATTGCGCAGCGCCTCTTTGCAGATGCGGTCTGCATCCTTTTTCAGCACATACAGAAGCCCATTTGGATCATGATCTCCATATTTGTTGTAGACAATGGGAATCTGGATGGCCTCGATTTCATAATAGCGGGTCTGGTCCGCGCAGGGATAGTTGCAAAGTTCCATTTTTCAGCTCTCCTATCGTGTCCTTTTTGTTTCCAGGATACGGATATAGTGATTGGCTTCCCGGAGCACATGGTCTGCCAGAAGGGGCAGGATGATGGAGGAGATCTGTCCGCCTAAGATGCCCTTTGCACCGGCTGCTTTGAAGTCCCGGTATTTTATTGTCTCTTTCAGCGTCCTCTCTGTCATGCCGTTGGCTATGCTGTCACGTTTGCGCGCCATATCGAGCAGTCTGGCATAATCTTTTGAAAAGTCGTCGGCTGTCTCGATCAACTGCGCCTCTGATGGGTCTAACAGCCCGCGGATGAACCATGCGTGTTCCATCATGATCTGATTCCAGAACTCCTCGGTCTCATAAAATTTCTGATAACAGAGGTTCCGGTTTGTAAGGAGCTGCTCTACAATATCCCGGTAAAGCTTTGCCTCCCGGATAATGTGTTCAATGAGGAGAGGATAATTGGAGGTAAAAAGCTTTCCGCTGTTTACCCGGTGCAGGATGCGCTCTTTGAAGCGGATCAGTTCGCCGAGCAGCCTGTAAGCCCGCTCATTGATCCGGAGGACAGGCTGGAACAGGGACCGGTTTGCACTCTGTAAGCAGTCGCAGCGGAGCTGCCGGGTCTCCTCTGTAATTCTGGTGTCAATGGGAACGCCGCTTAAGGACATGGTCCTTTTTTCCGCAGGAATGGTAAATTCCGTTACAAGCTCCCCGGACTTGAGGACTGATTCCTGGATGTGTCCGTCAGAGAGTTTGACCACGTCTTGAAGGAGTTCTTCAAATTTCCGGCGGAAATTATCAGCCTCCTCGATGAAGTCTTTTTCACAGCAGGGAAATCCTGCTTCAAGGAAAAGAGAGTGCTCTTTCATAATTCTTGCAAAAAACAGATGGCTTTCCAGTGAAAGCGTAACATAATCATTCATATTCATTCATACCTTTTTAGTTTAGACTTTGTTACAGTATATGTGGGAGGGGGAGGAAGGTGTACTGGTCCTGTATGGAGACGGCTTGGAGAAAACAGGCAGCCAAGGCGTGCAAACGAGGGCTGAGGCAAAAATGCAAGCGTGCGGTTGGGGCAAAAAAATCTTGACTTATTTTAATATTCTACATATAATAAGTGGGTACATGAAAAAGACTGAGAAGAGGAAGAGTAAGAGCGTACCGTTTTAAGAGAGCTGCCGGGTGGTGCGAGGCAGCAGCGTAAGTTCTGAACTGGCCTCTGAGTTCTCTCGTTGAAACGACAGCCGCGGCCCATGTTGGAGAGGGGCGGGAACCTGAGTAGATGAGAGCGGGAATTCCCGTTACAGAATAAAATGAGTGCATCTGTCCCGGACAGATGAATAAGAGTGGTACCACGGAAATTAAGCCTTTTCGTCTCTTGGATTTCTGAGAGGAGAGGGCTTTTCTTTATGTGCTGGTCAGGATCTCCGGGAAAAGGAGTCGGGCAGACGGTATTCCGCCGGAAAATACGGACGGTACAGATCAAGATCAAAGAAAGAGAGGACTATCACGATGGGCACAAAGATTGTGTACAACCACAAAGCGATCGAGAAAAAATGGCGCGAGAGATGGGAGGAAAACCCGGTCAATCCGCGCGTGGATGACAATGGAAACAAGAAGCAGAAATATTACTGTCTGGATATGTTCCCGTATCCGTCGGGAAATGGACTTCATGTAGGACACTGGAGAGGGTATGTGATCTCTGACGTATGGAGCCGATACAAACTCCAGCAGGGATACTATATCATCCATCCCATGGGCTGGGATGCCTTTGGACTTCCGGCTGAGAACTATGCCATCAAGATGGGCGTACATCCGGCAAGATCCACAGCGGAGAATGTGGCAAACATCAAAAAGCAGATCAATGATATCGCTGCGCTCTATGACTGGGATATGGAAGTCAACACGACAGACCCTGCCTTTTATAAATGGACGCAGTGGATTTTTGTGAAAATGTTCAAGGCCGGGCTTGCGTATGAGAAAGAATTTCCCATTAACTGGTGTCCGTCCTGTAAGACTGGCCTTGCCAATGAGGAGGTCGTAAACGGAAAATGCGAGCGCTGCGGTGCCGAGGTGACAAAGAAGAATCTGCGTCAGTGGATGCTCCGTATCACAAAATACGCTGACCGTCTGTTGAATGACCTGGATAAGCTGGACTGGCCGGAGAAGGTCAAAAAGATGCAGACAGACTGGATCGGCAAATCCTACGGAGCAGAGGTGGATTTCCCGGTAGAGGGCAGGGACGAAAAGATCACAGTTTATACGACAAGACCGGATACGCTTTATGGAGCGACCTTTATGGTCCTGGCTCCTGAGCACGAGCTGGCGCAGTCTCTTGCAACATCGGAGACAAAAGAAGCAGTGGAAAAATACATCTATGAGGCTTCCATGAAGTCCAACGTAGACCGTATGCAGGATAAAGAGAAGACCGGCGTATTTACAGGCAGCTATGCCATCAACCCGCTGAACGGCGCAAAAACACCAATCTGGCTGTCTGATTATGTACTTGCCGACTATGGCACAGGAGCCATCATGTGTGTTCCAGCTCATGACGACCGTGACTTTGAATTTGCAAGGAAATTTGATATACCGATCGTGCAGGTCATCGCGAAGGACGGCAAAGCGATTGAGAATATGACAGAAGCGTACACAGAGGCAGCAGGTACCATGATCAATTCCGGCGAGTGGAACGGAATGGAGTCGGCTGTGCTCAAAAAAGAAGCTCCGCATATCATTGAAGAGAGAGGACTTGGGCGCGCGACAGTGAACTATAAGCTCCGTGACTGGGTATTCTCCCGCCAGCGTTACTGGGGCGAGCCTATCCCGATCGTACACTGCCCGGACTGCGGCGCTGTCCCTGTACCGGAGGATGAGCTTCCGCTTACACTTCCGGAAGTTGAGTCCTACGAGCCTACCGGAACCGGAGAATCCCCGCTCGCCGCTATTGACGAGTGGGTAAATTGCAAGTGCCCGGTATGTGGAAAACCCGCGAAGAGAGAGACGAACACCATGCCGCAGTGGGCGGGATCTTCCTGGTATTTCCTGCGCTATGTGGACAACTACAATGACAAGGAACTGGTGTCCAGAGAGAAAGCAGACGAGATGCTCCCGGTGGATATGTACATTGGCGGCGTGGAGCATGCGGTGCTCCATCTGCTGTACTCCAGATTCTATACAAAGTTCCTGTGCGACATCGGCGTGATCGATTTTGACGAGCCATTCCACAAACTGTTCAACCAGGGAATGATCACCGGAAAGAACGGCATTAAGATGAGCAAGTCAAAAGGGAACGTAGTTTCGCCGGATGACCTTGTGCGTGATTACGGCTGCGATTCCCTGAGGATGTATGAGCTTTTCGTGGGACCGCCGGAGCTGGACGCAGAGTGGGATGACAGAGGCATCGACGGCGTCAACCGTTTCCTGAAACGTCTCTGGACGCTGCTCATGGACAGCAAGGATCAGGAGATCAAGGCAACAAAAGAAATGATCAAGCTCCGTCACAGGATGGTGTATGATATTACCACACGTCTGGAGAGCTTCAGTTTGAATACGGTCATCTCCGGCTTCATGGAGTACAACAACAAGTTTATCGAGCTGGCAAAGAAAGAGGGCGGCATTGACAAAGAGACCCTGGAGACGATCGCAGTGCTCATCTCCCCCCTTGCGCCTCACTTTGCGGAGGAGATGTGGGAGCAGTTGGGACACACGGAGACTGTGTTTAAGGCAGGATGGCCGACTTATGACGAGGATGCCATGAAGGATGATGAGATTGAAATCCCGGTGCAGATCAACGGCAAGACAAAGGCGGTTGTGAGCATTTCTGCGGAAGCTTCCCAGGAAGAGGCGATCGCTGCCGGAAAAGAAGCGATCGCGGACAAGCTGACAGGAAATGTGATCAAGGAGATCTATGTTCCGAAGAAGATCATTAATATTGTGATGAAATAAGATATAGGGTTGACATTCCCATTGCACCGTGGTAAAGTCTTAATAAACCGTTGAGGAAGAGCAAGTAATTTCAAGATACTGCTTTACAGAGAGCTGCGGATGGTGGGACCGCGGCAGGCAAGTGGTGAGGTGAATGGGCTTCTGAGGGCAGGCTGAACGCTGAGGATAGATCAGGCAAGTAGGTGAGACGGAGACCATACTCCGTTAGTAAAAGGAGCATATGACAGTATGCATGAGAGGATGTTTTTACATCAAGCCGGGTGGCACCGCAGGAGTTTGTATATCAGCTCTTGTCCCTGCAATGTTTCATTTGTATGGGATGAGAGCTTTTTTGTTTGGTCAGACAGGCTTGAATCCCGGAATTAAGAAAGGAGAAGAGAAATGAGCGAGAAAAAGATCCCTTACAAAATCTACCTTGAAGAGAGTGAGATGCCCAAAACATGGTATAATGTCCGCGCGGATATGAAGAATAAGCCGGCGCCGCTCCTTAATCCGGCGACATATGAGCCTATGACAGCAGAAGAGCTTGGGGGCGTGTTCTGTGATGAACTTGTAAAACAGGAACTGGAT
>DWYM01000122.1 GCA_019118665.1 Candidatus Mediterraneibacter intestinipullorum | reverse complement strand
CAATATGATACTTGCATTCCCATTTTGTATGGGCTAAACTATTAATGTCCATTTTAGGACCTCCTGTGCTTTTATTTGTGGTTTGCAGACCCACATTTATTCTAGCACAGGAGTTTCTTACTTAAATCTAAAGATCTGCCCTCCCCCTGCATAGCAGGGGGGTTATTTTTTCTGTTACGCAAAAAGACGAGTGTTCTTACAGCGTTTCAAATGCTATAAGAACACTCGCCATGTTCCAGGTTTTCTCTGAGAATGTTCAGTCCCCAGACGAACCTCCCGAAATATTTGCCGGAATATTGATCATGATCGCACCGAGGGTGAAGATGAGCATCATCATCGCGTTTTTCTTCACGCCGCTTAGTATATCGTTCAGCGACAGAAACAACGGCAGCGGTAAGGCCCCTGAAGCAGAAGCGTGTTATCCTCCTCCAGCATGATCCTCCGGGATGCGCCCGCGGCCATAACATTGCCCAGAGGGACGCACAGCACAAGACCAAGCAGGCTCCCAATAACAGTTAAAAAGATATACTTTTCGAGATACAATAGCCTTATACCGCTGTTTTTGATCCCCAGCGCTTTTAAGATCCCGATTTCCCTGTACTCCTGCTCCAGAGTAAAAATCACCGTAAACCGGAGAACGACTAAAGCGATGATGATGAGCACAACGCTTACTACCCCAAAGATAACAGCGATGATCATGTCAATGATATAAGTCATTTTCAGGGTATCATAGTTCAGATCTATCACAGCAGTTATACCCATGTTTAGGAATTCGTTTGTAAACTCCTGCATGTCTTTTACGTCTATGGAATATATTTTATACTCCATCCCCACGTTAGATGCAGACGCTCCAAGCAGGGCTTCATAGTACTCCCAGTTTAAGAGGATCCCTTTTATGCTGATAAAATCAGAGCCCATTACCGCGTCCAGCATCTCTCCTCTGACCGTGAGATCCAGCGAGGTATCGCCCAGTGTCACAGTAAGCTTATTTCCTGCCTTCAGATCATTGCCGGACATCAGTGAATAGGGTAAATAGCACTCCCCTTTTTTCACATGAGTAATTTCCTCTTTACTGATCAAAAACTGAACGCTGGAAACCCCGATGAGGTAATCTCCCACCACCGCCTTTTTTAAATAGCTGTCAACGCCTCCCACTGGATTGGGGACGTAGTGAAATTGAATTTCACTACGTCCCCAATCCAGTTTTACCCTGTCCCTTTTCACAGTTTTTTCACAAATAGCGCTCGTATGGCATTGAGGACCGCAATGACCATGACCCCCACATCTGCAAAGATGGCAAGCCACATATTTGCGATGCCCACCGCGCCCAGTATCAGGCAGACGATCTTAATGCCGATCGCAAACCAGATATTTTCGTATACGATCCGCAGACATTTCCTTGAGATGCGGATCGCCTTTGCTATCTTCAGAGGATCGTCGTCCATAAGGACGATATCAGCAGCTTCGATAGCCGCGTCAGATCCCATGACTCCCATGGCAATGCCGATGTCAGCTCTGGAAAGGACCGGCGCGTCATTGATGCCGTCCCCTACAAATGCCAGTTTTCCCTTCTCCGGTTTTTCCGTAAGGAGTTCCTCTACTTTTGTCACCTTATCCCCAGGCAGCAGCTCACTGTACACTTCGTCTATTCCAAGTGACGATGCGACCTGTTCCGCTACATTCCGTGCGTCTCCTGTGAGCATGACGGTTTTCTGCACGCCTGCTGCCTTCAGCGCTGCCACTGCTTCTTTGGCATGGGGCTTCACGATATCCGAGATCACGATATGACCGGCATAGACTCCGTCCACAGCCATATGGATGATCGTTCCGATGCTGTGGCAGTCGATGTATTCGATGCCGAGGCGTTTCATGAGCTTTGCGTTGCCTGCTGCCACAGAGATGCCATCCACCTTTGCCGTCACGCCGTTCCCACTGATCTCTTTTATATCTGACACTCTGGACCGGTCCAGTTCTCTCCCATATGCCCGCTGCAGGCTCTTGCTGATGGGATGAGAGGATGCGCTCTCTGCAAGCGCCGCGTACTCCAGCAGCTTTTCGTTTTCCATCTTGTTGTGATGGATCCCATTTACTTCGAACACCCCCTGGGTCATGGTGCCGGTCTTGTCAAATACCACATATTTGGTCTGAGACAATGTCTCCAGATAGTTGGAGCCTTTCACGAGCACTCCCGCATTGCTGGCGCCTCCGATCCCTGCGAAAAAGCTTAATGGGATACTGATCACCAGAGAGCAGGGACAGCTTATGACAAGAAATGTAAGGGCGCGGTAGATCCAGGTTCCCCACTCTGCTGGGATTCCCATACCGAACATCCGCACAAGCGGCGGAAGAATTGCGAGCGCGATGGCACTGTAAACAACTGCCGGGGTATAAACCCGTGCAAACTTGGTAATAAAGTTTTCGGATTTTGATTTTCTGGAGCTTGCGTTTTCCACCAGTTCCAGAATCTTCGACACTGTGGATTCACCGAACTCTTTGGTCGTCTTTATCTTCAGCACACCTGTCATATTGATGCATCCGCTGATGATCTCGTCCCCCTCCTGTGCATCTCTGGGCAGGCTCTCCCCTGTCAGCGCACTTGTGTTGAGAGTGGAGGTTCCTTCTATGACCATACCATCGATGGGAACTTTCTCTCCCGGCTGCACCACGATCACAGAGCCGATCTCCACTTCATCCGGATCAATCTGCTCCAGTTTGCCATTTATTTCGATATTTGCATAATCCGGACGAATATCCATCAGATCACTGATATTCCTGCGGCTTTTCCCTACCGCGTAGCTCTGAAACCACTCTCCGACCTGATAGAACAGCATAACAGCGATCGCCTCTACATAATCCCCGGCTTCATGATTAACCACTTCATTGTATATCGCAATAGCAATTGCACCGATCGTAGCGATCGTCATCAGCAGGCTCTCGTCAAATGGCTGGCGGTTCCTGATTCCTTTAAATGCCTTGATCAGAATATCATAGCCAATCACCAGATAAGGGATCAGATAGAGGATAAACCTCGGCAGTCCACCTAATGGCAGAAAATTAAATCCGATCAGCAGCGCCGCAGCCAGGATGATCCGGACCAGCATTTTTTTCTGTTTTTTACTCATATTCTTCCCTCTTTCATTTAAACGATTAAACAATATTTTAATTAATTGGCGGTAGAAAGAGAGCCGCCCCCACGGCTCTCGCCAATCTTTCTGCGCATTCTTTTTGCACAGACCCGCGGGAAAATCCTGAAAAAATCTTATCAAAGGGGTTCACAGAAAGATCTCGCAGTCGTCTTCCACCTTTTTACAGTTCTTCAGAACTTCCTGCATGACTGCCTTGTGATCCTGCCCTTCCTCAAACTCCACATTCATCTTTAGCGTCATGAAGTTCACGACTGCATCTTTGACACCCTCTGTCTTCTTTGCGGCGTCTTCCATTTTACTGGCGCAGTTCGCGCAGTCAACATCGATCTTATATGTTTTCTTCATATTCATTCTCTCCTTATTCTCTGCTCTGTTATGTATAGTTGTTTTTCGATTAAACAATTATTTAATTATTGACTATAATGTACTCCGAATCGTATAATAAGTCAATAGAAAAGCAACTTGTATTTCCGTTTGGGCGAAAAATATTTCCGAATGGAGCAATCGATCCGGCAAAAAAACAATAAAGGAGGCTCGCAGATGGAAAAGAGAGACCTGCCCCACGACCATGGGCTTAATAATGAAAAACAGATCATGGAACACATGCCCGGCGAGGATGAGATCGCCGGCGTCTCAGAGGCGATGAAACAGCTCGGTGACCCGAGCCGTCTGCGTATCTTCTGGCTGCTGTGCCACTGTGAAGAATGCGTGCTCAACATCGCCGCCATCGTCAATATGAGCAGCCCTGCCGTATCCCATCATCTGCGCCTCTTAAAGAGCAGCGGGCTCATTGTGAGCAGGCGGGAGGGCAAGGAAATGTACTACCGGACAGCGGACACAGAGCTTGCCCAGGTGCTCCACCACACGATCGAAAAGCTGGGCCGTATCACCTGCCCGGAATCCCGGGTCTGATAAGTCCGGGAAGCGCTTTTTGCGAGCGTTATCTATGAATATCTGTAAATGCAACTGATCCATATACTATTTTGAAATGGAGGCTTCCTTATGGATAACGTTTCTGTCCGTGAGATCAAAACGCACCTGTCTGACGTGCCCCCGGGGAAATGCCTGATGCTCCGCCATCCCCTGTGCGGACACGGCTGTGCCAGCGAATTGGCTGAAGCTGCTTTTTCCATAGGTACACAGCTCAAGATAGAAACCTATGAACTCTATCCCGGGATCGAACTGTCCTACAACTATTTTCTCGGCGACCGGTTCCATCTCCATCACAGGCACGCAAGCTGCGTGCTCACGATCGATCACTGCCGCCGGGGACGGATCGGCGGGAAGATGAAAGGGGAACTGAGTCTGTATTTTGGCACCGGCGACCTGTCTTTCCACGCCACAGACAAATGCACCGATTCTGAAATCACCCTTCCCCTCGGCTATTACGAAGGACTGACCATCTCCCTTGACCTGCCGGTCCTGAGAGACACCCTGCCGGAACTGTTGGCGGACGCGGGAACAGATGTCAGCGCTCTCTGCCAGACTTTCTGCGGGAAAAATGAGACTGCCGCCCTGCCCGCAAGTCCCCGGATCGAACACATTTTTTCAGAAGTATATGACCTTCCGGAGCGGATGAAGCGGCCATACCTGAGACTGAAATGTCAGGAACTGCTTCTCTTTCTGAGTATGACCGGTACCGCTGAAAACGCCGGCTTCGATTCTCTCCATTCTGAGCAGGCGGAGACGATCCGCAGGATCCACGATGTAATGACAGAGAACCTGAAGAAAAGATATACCATCGAAGAGCTCTCAAGACAATATCACATTAATACCGCGGCGCTTAAGAGCATTTTTAAATCCGTCTACGGCATGCCCATCGCCTCCTACATGAAACAGTTCCGCATTATGAAGGCCGCAGAGCTCCTCCGGATGACCGGTGACAGCATTTCTGCCATCGCATCGGAGGTCGGCTACGAAAGCCAGAGCAAATTCTCTGCCGCTTTTAAGGATATCATGAAAATACTGCCCACGGATTACCGCAGGCAGTACAGTTCGTAACGATCATTATCCGCCGTCACGCCGCACGCGGCGCTGTGGGGACTGCCGGGATATCTGCCGGGACGTCCGTCCTGAGCGGCTGGACGCCGGTCTCTGACGTGCCGGCCCCTGACGTGTTGGGCTCTGATGTGCCGCATACCGGCGGGCGGGACTCTGACGAGCCGTATTCTGCCGGGCCGGACTGACCCGCCCTGTCTGTCTCCTTCTTCTGGCTCTTTCCAGCCCCAGTCTCCTGCGTTTTGCAAGCTGATATCCGGCCGCTCCGTACAGGATGATAAAGATAAGAAGGACTGCCACGCCCACTCCGATCAGCACTTTAATGGGAAGCGGAAGCCCCGCCGCCTCTTTTTGCGCCGCCTCTTCTGTATTGTCGTTCCCTGTTATCTGAGGCGTGGCATCATATCCAGTCCGCTCTCTCACATACTCTGGTGTAAGAGTGACAGCGGCGCTGCCCACATTCTGTCCCTCGTAATAATACGTCACTTCCCCCGCCGCTTCCTTCTCATCCGTGATCGCAACTTCATTTTCCAGGGAAGAAAATCCGATCCCCGAGGGGAGGAGCACATACGCATTCTCGTCCTCATAGGATCTGACCCCTTCTGCTTTGGGCTGATCCTTCAGAGACACTTTGGAAAAATTGGCAAACGCATAGTCGAACATGGCTCTCGTATCTGTATAGACATCTCCGTCATCCTGCAAAAAGACCGCTACAAGCTGAAGATCGCCGTTATCCGCCATTGTGACAAGCGTTGTCCGGGATTGATCCGTATATCCCGTCTTTCCGCCTGTACAATATTCATAATAATAATAACCTCCCTCCCAGAGCATCTTGTGGTTCTGCTGGAACGTCCGGCTCTCCCCCACCAGATTCGTTGCCCCGATCGTATAGTTCAGCGTCTGGGTAACGGTCCGGAACTCTTCAAACTGGTAGGCCGCCGATGCGATCAATGCCATATCGCGAGCCGTTGTGTAATGCTGGTCGCTGTGGAGCCCATTCGCGTTCGTCCAGTGAGACCCGGTACACCCCAGTTCTGCAGACCTGTCATTCATCTCCTGGATAAACGTATCATATCCGCCGCCCATCTGTTTTCCCACACTCTCCGCTATGGCATAAGACACTTCATTGGCTGATGCGAGGAGCATCCCATACAGAGCGTCATTCATGCTCAGGATCTCACCCGGTGTCATCCCGATGCTGGCGTCTCCGTACTCAAGAAAAGACACGCTGTCCTCAGAAAAATACACCTCATCGTCCGGCTTTGAATTCTCCAGCGCCACCAGCGCTGTCAGAATCTTTGTGATACTTGCCGGATAATGCCGCTCATCAGCCTTCTTGCCATAGAGCACCGCCCCGCTGTCCATATCCATGACGATGGCCGAACCGCCATACACATGCGGTCCCTGGGGCCACCCCTGGATATTGTTCGTATCCGGCACGATATCATAGGATGCCTGAAGGGCTTCTTCAAAATCCGTTGTTTCATCCGCCAGTACATTCCCCGCCAGTGTGACCGTCATGATCCCTGTCAGAACCGCGGCTGCGGCGCGCTTTATATAGTTTCTCATCTCATCCTCCGATTGCTGTCTGATATCTCGTCATAAACTTTTATTATTATAGATGATTGTTCCGGGCGTTGCAAGAAACAGAAAAACAGAGGACGTTCCTTTCGGAACATCCTCCGTTTCTCTCCTTTGATAGTTTCTTTTAATAATTTCTTTTTCTCTTTGCAAGGACAACGCCCGCTCCGGCACTGATCACAAGGCCCAGCGCCCATGGCGCGAAGTCGGAAACATCGCCTGTGCTGACTGCCTTGCCCCCGCTCTGACCGGATACGTTTGTCTGATTGCTGCTGCCCGGCATCTGACCGCCCGTGTTCCCCGGAGCAACCGGAGTGCTGACCTGCTGGAACCGCGCCTCGATCACAAGATCGGATGTTACCGGCGTGGCGAAGTCATACACCTGATTTCCCACATACCAGCCGATGAACGTATAACCTTCTCTGACCGGATCCGCGGGACGCGCGACGGTTGAGCCTGCCGCAACCTGCACTGTGGTGCCGTTGATGGTTACGTTATAGTATGTGGTCCCTGGCGCCACTGCCTCGTACACCGGCTCGATCTGGGTGTCTGCCGTCGGTACGAAAGTATAGGAGAGCTGGTCATAAACGATCGCGCCGTTTACCTTCCAGCCAAGGAAGTTATACCCTTCCCTTACCGGGGCTGTCACAGTTACCTGACCGTTGGCGTCCATCTGCCCCACAGTCACCTGCACGTCTCCCGACGTTACGGCTGTCACTGTATACTGGGTAAATCTGGACTCCACGTTCATGCTGCCTGTAACCGGCTGTGTAAAGTCGACTGCCGTATCTGTTCCCACAAGGTAGAACCCATCAAAGCTGTGTCCTGGCTTTGCAGGGGTCTCAACTGTGAGAACCTCTCCTTCCTTGACCGTGTAAACTGTTCCGTCAATGGTCACGGTATATGTTGTCGGTTCCGGAACAGGTGTCTCGATCACTTTGTGGACTGTAAATTCTGCTGCGGAAGCAAATGCATTGTCTCCCTGCGCGGCGCCATTGTGGGCCACGAACTTCAGATACTGCGCTTCCACTGCGTCGAATCTGACTGACTTCAGGGAAGCATCCTGTACCCAGGTCTGATTCTCCGCGAGGGGGATCCACTCATTCTCCTCTGCTGTCTTATAATACAGTGAGTACTCGGTGATGATCCCATTTGTTCCGGTCTGCCGCGGCAGGTATGAGAACTTGTTAATCGTATATACATCGTTCATGTTGATCTCAACAGTCGCCGGCAAAGCCTGATACGGAGTGTAATTGCTGTGCCAGAACGTTGACGTGTCCCCATCAAAGGCAAGCCTTACAGGTCCTTCGCTGCCTACGAGCGGATTCTCATTATCGCTGGTCACTGTAAAGCTCGTACTGTCAATTATCGTCTCATCCACATATGCGCCGGATAATACCTCTACGTTGTCGATGACAGCTGCTATGGCATTGGTCTTGGAACCGATGCGCTGGAGCGGCAGCTGCAGCGTGGCGATCGCTATATTTTCTTTTCTGATCTCGCCGTCAGTCTGTCTGTTCCGGTATACGCCCATTGCAGCATAGGATTCGCCGTCCACGAACAGTGTTGTCTTTGTACCTTCCGTGGAGATGGCAAGGTGTACCTTCTCACCGACCGGAATGGTGTAGTCAAAGTAATAGTCATACAGCTCTCTCCTGAAGCCCAGCCTTCCGTCATCCATGATACGGATGTCGTGGACATAATCGTCATTGTTCCCTTCGTTGTCCGCCTCGAACAGGATGTCTCCCGCCTCTGGCTCACTCTCCAGGGTGATGTCAAACTCAAGGGTATTGCCTGTCGCCAGCTTATCGATCGGCGTTGTCACATAGCTTTCTCCACCTGTGAGGTTCAGGCTTCCTCCTGTGATCTCTGCGTTGACAGGAGTCTCCAGATCCCTTCCGCTGCCGGAAGAGTCTGTGGTGTCGTCAAACTCATAGGACAGGTACCTGCCTTCCGTATCCGCCTCTGCTTTGTGATATGGGTTGCTGTTGGCCGCATCACCCAGTTGTCCGGTAACAGACCGCATATCCGCGTAAGTCAGATCCGCGCCCTCTCCCCAGTTCTTACTCGCCATAGTGGGAACAGCATCTGCAAAACGGTCATAAATATCGATCTCTGAGATTCCGTTTGCTCTCGTATCAACGCTGTCGTTCCAAATGGCGTAGGTACTTCCGAGCATCTGATCCGAACCTGCCGGGATCACGGTTCCGCCGAAGTTGTTCGGCGTCCAGTTGTTATATAAGTTCTGCGTGTTCAGATAGTCATAGTAGTAACCTGCCGACGGTACCATATACAGGCTTCCATCTATCGTGTTGATAAGCTCAAATCCTGCATTGTACATATCCGCGGGAACTGCCCATGTCGTATTCCATACGTTCATCTGCACGCCCTCACTGCGGACAGGAGCATCTCCTGGCATCTGGGATAAGCTTCCCCACAGACGCACTGTGTAGCCTTTGCTCTGCACATATTCAATGAGGTCGTCAGAGAAGACCCTGAACCGGTTCTTATTTCCGTAATACTCGTCTGTTCCGATATGGACTGTCATGGTCTGGTCAAACATTTCCTCTGTCAGATACTCATCCCACAGTCTCTTTACAAATCCAAGGCTGTCGTCATATTTCTCTTCCGAGAGGTTAAACTGCTCTCCCGCTCTGTTTGCCGCGCCTGAGACCACATTTTGCAGCATCAGGTCCGGGCGCACCTTTGTGAAAGCCCCGGAATGTCCCGGCGTGTCAAACTCAGGCGTGATGTTCACGCCCATGCTCCGGCATTCCAGGATAAAAGAGCGGAACTCCTCCTTTGTATAATACAGGTCTTTGTTTGTCAGGTCTGCTTTGTTGAGTCCTTCGTTTCCGCCAGCCACAATGTCCGATTCCAGGCGGAACCCTGTGTATGCCAGGTCTCTCGCGTCAGCGGCTGTCGCATAATCCTCATAGAAGATAAGGTTGTCATTGAGATGAACATGGAACTCGTTCATCTTGTAATATGCCATCTCCTTTGCAATATCTTTCAGCGTATCCATGGAGATCGGCTTGCGCGCCACATCAAGCATGAAGCCGCGCACTTCGTATTTGGGATAGTCCCTGGCAGTGCCTTTTGGCATTGTGCCGCTGTTTAATTCTGCAATCTGGATGATGGAGCGCGTCGCCCAGTAAGCGCCGGTGTTGTAATCCGCCTTAACTGTCACATGATCACCAATCTCCATGATATAGCCTTCTTCACCGAGACCGTTTGCACCGTTATCCAAAGTGAAATAAATATCGCCTTCAGCCGGGCTGCCGCTGTCCGCTATAGTCAGATTAGCGCCCATCTCCGCATTGTAATCTGCTACCAGTGCCTCTGCCGCTGGTCTGAGAGCCGATGCGGATGCATCCAGATAGACCTTTCCGCTTTCATTATTTACAGTAAACCTCTCACCTTCCGTCCCGCCGTACCACTCGGCAAGCTCCGGAATCACTGTCGGCTTCGGGTTCCTTCCGGTAGTGTCATTGCCATATTTCCCCGGGATCGTGAGCGTATATTCCTGAGTTCCTTCCGCAGATACCGCATCTTCGCCTGTGCCCTGCGTCACTTTGTAAATTGCCTTGACTGTCTTATCTGTAAGCGGCTGATAAATCGTGCCGTCTCTTCCGACAACCTGCTCATAGTCCGCAAGGAGCTCTACTGTATACCCCTCTACAGCAGGTAAAGTAATTGTATCCCCACTGACTGTTGGCGCGTCAAGTCCATCCACAATGTCCTGTAGTGTGAGAGTCTCCTCAGTCTCTAAAATACCTCCGTAGGAGTAAGTTTCGAGTTCATAGATGGAGACTGTCGACCAGGTAACACTATTGCCCCCTTCCGGCGCACCACTCGGATCAAACGCTGTGATATTAACCCTCAGATACTGCGCGGTGACAGGCGCATCCAGTTGGATCGTCTGACGATAATCCTCTGGCTTACTGCTAAATGTTTTGACATTTTCCCATGTAGTGCCATTGTCTGATTTCTGTATACTGTAAGCAGTGGGGTTACATCTCTCCCAATGGATATTTATCGTCTGTATCGTCTGAGGCGAGTCCCATGCAAGCTGCAGCCAGTGCGGATTTTCTTCTGTTGCCGCCCTATTAGCGCTTGCCCACCGGGTTGTACTATTTCCATCCTTTGCCTTTTCAGGTCCAAAACTATTCGTATCTTCCGCGCCACTGGCTGATGCCGTTGCGTCCAGACTTAAATTTTTCAGGATGTCTTCGCCTACAACATCTACATCAGCAATGATCTTGAACTCATATACGGATATCGACGCCCATGTTATCCCATCATCCGGCTGCGCGTTACCTGTATAATCAGTTACTGTGAGACGAGCATAGCGTGCCGTTGCGGGATTTTCAAGCTCAATCTTACTGGAACTGTTAACATATGTACTATCAGATTTCCTGTAAACCTCAGTCCAATCGTTATCATTTCCCGTATCTGATGTTTCGATCATAAATCCGGTAATATTTGTTCGCTCCCATTCAATAACAAAGCGATTAAATGTTCTCTCAGTCCCCAGATCCACTTTCAAGCTAGGGTTTTGCACATCTCGATTTGTACTCCAGCGAGACTGATCCGCCTTTGCAGCATCACGGTTTACGATGCCGTCTATTGCTTTGTCAGCCCCCCAATAATCGGTTTCCTGGTTTGATACTGTCGCCGTACCTCCCGGCGCGTAGTTCACGCCCAGCACCGTGGTCTCCGCCGCCTCTGCTGTCTTCGGTGCGGCCGGCAGCGCGGCCCCAAGGATCATTGCGGCTGCAAGCGCCCACGCGCCCATGCGCCGAAGCCCTTTTCCTTCTTTTCTCATTTTCAATCCCCCGCTTTATTTTTATTCTTTCTGATGATCAGCACTGACCCAGCCGCGCCAAACGCCGCTGCCAGTACGGAAACCCAGATCATAATACCAGATGGATCGCCTGTGGGAACCGCGCTGCCTGCACTGCTCGACTTGACTCCTGATGTTGTCCCGGACTGTCCGGCATTTCCAGCACCTGTCTGGGGCGTACCCGCCGTGGGCACAAGAAGATTTCTTGCAGCCAGCACGGACTGAGTCGCGGCATCGATCTCCGCCTGAGTCGCTCCGGGATTTGCATACACTGCGGCAGCAGCGTCCACCGCCGCCTGATATGCCGCCAATGACTGCGGCGTATACCGACCGCTCTGTGTAAGGACTGTATTTGCCTCGACCAGTGTTATCCCCAGCTGGGTTTTGTCCGTTGGCTCCGGAGTCGGAGTTACGGTTTCCTCCGTAAATGTGACTGCGATCGTACAGTTGCTCGTCACGTTCTCAAACAAGTACTCTGTAACAGCCCCTATACTCGCTCCGTTTACAAGAACATCGCTCACCGTATAGCCTGGATCAGGTGTAATGGTGATCATCTGGCTTCCCCCGCTCTGTACACTGACTGTGCCGGAGGGGTTCACTGTACCGCCTGCATTGGCTGTGACCGTTATGGTAAATGTATCGGTCGGAGTTTCGATTGGCTTCAGGCTGTCGATGGCTGTCTGGAGCGCTGTGATCTGCTCTGTAACCTGAGTTTCTGTTGCACCCGGATCCTCAAATACTGACTGTGCCGCTGCGATAGCTGTCTGCAGAGCTTCCAGTGATTCCGGAGTATGCGTATCCGTCATCCCTGCCAGAACCTCTGCTTCTCTGATCAGCTGCTCAAGAGCGCTCTTATCCACAGTGGGACCAGTCTGCTCAACTGCGCGGATCTCAAACTTGTCAAGCTGCGGTGAGTTGCCCGAAGGACCTGTAAATATCCACATGCCGTTCCCGGTTTCTGTAACAGTCACATTAAATGTGGACGTCCTTGTCTGGGAAGCGTCATCATGTCCTGCCTGTGCAGTTCCCGCAGTAATCATACCTTCCGGGTCACTGTTCCATGAAAGAGAATTGTTGTTTGAGCCGCTTCTGTATGTGACGGTCACTTCATAGATACCCGCCTGAGCAGTAAAGGGAAGACTGATCGTATCGCCGGTATTTAAAGAATTTACAAATTTTCCTCCGCTTGCCCACGTCCCTTCTGTGACCTGAAGTTTCCATCTCTCATCCGCTGCGCCGGTATTGTTCAGAATAAAGTGCTCTGCCTCCAGTGTTACCGCTTCCGTTCCTGTCGGATATGGGAATCGGTTTGCCTGTGTATAATTCTTTAATGAGAAGGTTGCTTCTATCGTGACATTATCGCTGATGTCGGATATCGTATAGCTGGTCTGCACTCCCACAGACACGCCGTTTACTTTCACGTCTGCGATTTCGTATCCGTCTTCCGGAGTAATCTCGTAAGTTATACTGTCCCCTTCTGACAAGATCGTATCTCCTGGATTGCTGATCGCCCCGCCCTCTCCGGCGCTTGCGCTTACTGTATACTCTGCAAGGCTTATATCGGCAGGAGTGATCTCAAAGTAATCGATCTGCGGTGAATTTCCGGACGGAGCGGTAAACACCAGCATTCCGGGTCCGGTCTGGTTTACTTCCATTGTAAACGTTCTGCTGTGTGTTGAACTTGTGTTTGCTGCTCCCGCAGACTGGATATTTGCCGTGATATTTCCTTCCGGCTCGCTGCTCCACGAAAGGGCGTTGCTATTTGATCCGCTCCTGTAATAAACCGTTACGTTGTAGGTACCCGCTTTTTCGGCGGTATAATGATATTTGATAACATCGCCATTGTTCAGCGCATTGATATACTTCCCATTGCTCGCCCACTCTCCGCTTGAAACGCTAAGCGGCCACGGTCCTCTGCCATTGTTGCTTGGGTCATCCTCAAGGACTGAGGCGAACTCCGCCTCCAATACGGCTGAGCTTCCGTTCCTCCATGGGAATACAAATGGGTCTTCTTCCGTGTATCTCTCTCTTGCCGTAAGGCTTTCAAGAGCAGTTCTGAGATTTGCGGTCGCCTGTGTGATCTGCTCCAGTGTGGCGTTTTCATCTCCTGCAACAGCTTTTCCATCTGCCAGCGCAGACACGACCGCTTGCCAGCCACTGACATACCAGTCCGGCTTCCGGGATTCCGCATCTTCTATCAGGCTGTTTAACCCTTCTGCAGTACTGGACTCTGTGTCAATGATCGTAACTCTTGCATTATCGTTAAAACCAAGCACCGCGCCCCCTGTGGGATCTGTCAGTGTCACGGTAAAATACAGATCCCCGGTAATGTTTGTATTTCTCTGGGTGCTGATCGTAGCTGTTTTTGTCGTCTCTCCCTCGGCAAAAGTAAGCCTTGTCTGCTGATCAGGATCCATGTCTCCCTGAACAGCGCTTCCCGGTTCATTACTCACGAGAACGCTCACTTCTCCGGTGCTTCCTCCCACACGGTTGACCGTGATCTGCATATTAGACTCTTCGTTCATCGTGTAAGACGACTGTTCGATCTCAAACATGCCTGCACCGCCATTATTTAAAACTGCCGCCGCTTCCACGCCGATGGCTTTGTTCTCAACGACCAGCCGCAAAGTGTGGGCGCTGTCAGAAAGCGTGTCCGATGCGAAGATTACCTGTCCCAGGGAACGTGTGCCCGCATTAGTATCGATGGTCTCAACTAACTCGTCATCAATATAAATCAGGGCAGTCCCATGGTTGGGGTCCCTTGTTCCGAGCAGGTATATCTGCGTTCCCGTAAAATGCACGGTAAACTCCGCCCCCGGATTTGCCCACATATTTGTATTGTTAATGTATTCGAGGCCCGTCTGCTGCGTCCACGTTCCATCCGGGTAAGAGAAATAGGAGCCGTCCGCAGTTGCTTTGTCCGTATTGTCGATAAGTTCCAGATCCACCGGAACTCCGCCCGAGAGCTCAAAGCCCTCGCTGGCTTTATAGACCCCGATTTCACTGATCATTGGCACTTTTCCTTCAGATGTCGCAACTGTTATCTTGATCTGGGAAGCCCTTACCGCGCCTGTCCGTATCAGCCTTTTGGCTCCGATCGTTTCGCCGGTATCCAGTGTCTGCCATGACTCAGAATCTCCGTTTCTATACTCTACGGTATATTCGTTGATCCTCTGACCATGCTGGATCGCCTCCTCAATGGAGACAACATCAAACAGCCGGGTTCTTCCAAGGTCGATCAAAAGACTTCCCCTGTTCGTTCCATCTTCTGTGGTCCAATATGTCAGATCGTTTCCATCCACTGTCGTCCCGGGGCCATATGTAAGGTCGCTGCCTCTCACGTTGGACGCCTGCACAGATGACCCTGTGTCTGCTGCCATATTAGTCCGGAATGTATCCTCAATATTCTGCCCGAACTCTTCTACCCTCTTCAGGATCTCTTCATCCACTGTCCCCTGATCGTTTGGCGGTATATTAAGAAGGAGCGGAGAGTTGTGCCCCACGGAGTTAAAATACATATTCCCGAGCGCTTCTATGGTCTTTGGTGTCTTTTTGGAGTTTCCCCAGAACCATCCGGATGTGATGCGCGCATCTGCTTCCGGAACTGTCCACTGGTTTCCCTCTTCAAATCCCACTGTCACGCGTTTCCCATTTTCTGTGATCTGATTGCTGTTTATGGTGTTATTCTCATAGTTAACAGTAGATTTTGACCATGTATTTTTTCCTGCTATGCCGTCCTCATTTCCGATCCAGCGCACAGTCGTATATGCCTCAGCGCCAAACAGCATACAGTCCGCGGGATATCCCGCTTCCACACCTTCATGCTTCTGGATCGTGTTGAACCATCTCTCAAAATCATAGTTCTGCGCGCTGGCGCCGCTGCCTTTCGCGCCGTCCATCCACACTTCCACAAAATGCCCATTATTCCCATATTTGGGGTTACCAAGTATTTCCTCGAGCTGATTATTGTAATAATCATTATAATCAAGCACATCTCTTTCTTCTACGTCATCCCATGTCAGACCGTCAAGCGGCTGTCCGTTTGCTTTTAGCAGACTGTTTCCATCTGCGTCATAATATCCGTAGCTTTCATCATGGATATCCCATGGGGACAGGTAAAGCCCCATCTCCAGACCATATTCTGTACATGCCGCAGAGATCTCGGCGAGAATATCCTTCTGTCCTTCCGCGTTCTGATAGCTGGTGGCAGCAACGTCATACTCTGTAAACTCACTGTCCCAGATGCAGAAGCCGTCATGATGTTTTGCCGTGACGATCACTTTCTTAAACCCTGCATCATGCAGCGCTTTTACAAGAGTGTTTTCATCAAAATCCTTTTCCAGTGTGAAAATATCATCCGGCGCTCTGTCTCCATAATTCTCGCCCCACTCAATATTGTTAAAAGTATTGGGACCAAAGTGGACAAATGCCGCAAGTTCTTCTTTCTGATAGTCGAACTGATTCTTGTTTGGCACGACTATATCCGGTTCTGGAGCTTCTGTATTATTATCAGTCAGCGCTTCATCACTGACCCATGTTTCATCCGCTGCATAAACCTGCGCCCCGGTCCCGCCAAAGGATGGGATGATAACAGCCCCGGCCATGAGTAACGCGAGCCCTTTTGCCTTTTTTCTCATTCCCATGTTGCTCCTTTCTCACTCAAAACTCTTTCCCTGTCTGTTTTTTGAACAGCAGCAGAACAGAAGATTCCCTCTGTTCTGCCGCATGATATCAGCGTGTCGGTCTCTTTCTCCACAAAAATGTGATGAGCACCGTAGCGCCGGCAAGTATGGCGGATACTGTTATCAACGCCACGTTTGCCTTGTCTCCTGTTTTCACAGCCTGATTTACACTCTGGCCCGTATTTGCCGGTGGATCCGTCGGTGTCACAGGTGCGGATGTTCCTGGATTTGTGCCTCCTGTGTTTGCCGCCGTGGAAATATTGATTGCAGCTGACGCACCTCCGTAAGTCACCCTGATGGATGTGTCGGACGCTGTCAGCGGTGTTCCAAGGGGAGGATCGAATGTAAATCCACTTGCGGTCGCTGCCGAGTAAACAACTGTTCTTGTAGTGCCGTCCGCATAGGTCAGCGTGAGTGCGAGCCCTGTCGGATCAAATGTTTCACCTGCCGTGTATGATGTTTTTACAGGCTGTGCTGACACAATCGTATTGATCACCGGCTGTTCCGGGTCAGGAGCAACCGTACCATTTACTCGAATCGTAAACTGTGTCGTCAGTCCCGCGTATGTTACAGTCACTGCCGCTCCATTCTGAGCTGTCGTAAGCGCTGTACCCGCTGTGAGTGGTGTCCCATCTGCCAGGGCGAATGTGATCTCTGCCGAGTGGTCGGCGTAGCTGACAGATTGTGACGTTCCATTGTCATAGAGCGCTGTCAGTACAAGCGCCGACGGGTCGAATGCATCGCCTTCAGTGTAGTCGACTTTACACGGCGTTGTTATCTGGATCCCGGTAAGCACAGGCTCTCTCAATGTGATCGTAAAGCTTACTTCTTTTGTTCCGGTATATCCGTACTGATTAAGTCCTGTGATCACTGCTGTTGCGTTTCCTGCTGATGTGTTGTTTTCATATGTAACAATGTAATCCACTCCATATCTGAGAGTCGTATCGCCAAGTACAGCTGTGATATCATCCTTTGTCAGTGTTACCGGATGCTCTTCATCAACAACTGATACTGTCTTTGTCGGGATGTTCACATCCGCAGCGCTGATGTCTGTCAGGGTCGGCGCTACTTTTACGCGGATCTCAGCGGCTGTCATGAACATATTCTGCTGACTTCCGTCTCCATATGTAGTTACGCCAGTCAGTCTGACGTACTGTGCATCGACGGCGTCAAAGGTTGCCAGCTTCCAGCCCTGTGTATTTTCCCATGTTCCAGTTGCCGCCACCTGCCAATTCTGATTGTCTGTACTTACCTCGATCTTATATTCGCCCACGCGTCCGTTGGACTGCCCGCCTCTGGAGTAATAGCGATATCCATCGATCGTCTGTACGCTTCCCAGATCCAAAGTGATCCAGCGCTCGTTAACGTCTGTGGACGTGTGCCCATTGGCATAGTCTGTATGCCACCATGTACCTACATCTCCATCGATCGCTCCGGCTGCGTTTCTGTCCGAGCCGGTCGTGGAGTTGTATTCGCTGCCCGCTGTTGCCGTTGTTGCTGTGTAGTCATAATCACGGCTGTCATCCGCAGGATCATCTTCCGCGAGTTCTGCTCCAAGATTGATCGTAAATACATTTCTTGTCGCGTGATCTTCAGATTCGATGATCAGCTTCGCCACATTGTTGTACGGCGGAACGTATGTCACAGCCGCATTATCTGCCCCTGAGTAATCGATCGTATCGATCAGGATAGCCTCTGTATTAAAGAAGCCATTGGTAAGATCATTCGAGCTTACATCCAGTCCGTTTACATTCAGAGAGGCAAACTGTGCTGTTGTATTTGTTGTATAGGAACCTGTCCACTCATTGATAATGACTTCCGTGATGCCTGTACATGGAGTCTGGGTCCCTCCTGTCGATACATCCGCATTTGTCACACGAAGTTTTACATATGTGGCTGTAGTGGGATCGAAGGTATATGTGTATGCCTTTACTCTGTCAGTCTCTGTTCCGATCGTTTCCTCTGTGGAAAGGAGCGTCCACTCATCGTCAGCGCCGCTCTCTGAGACATAGATCTGAGTGTCACCCGCATCAGGGAATGTCATTGAGCCGTTATCTCTTGCGAAGTAAACGATGATTTCCCCGACTCTCTGCTGTGTCGCGTAGGCAAACGTAATCTCAGAAGTCGGATCCGTGTCCCTGCTTCCCCAGTTGCTCCATACGGTCAGGTTGTCTCCTCCCTGGGAATTGTTACTGATCGTCGTGCTTCCATCAATGATCGCTTCCAGCGTATCTGACTGCAGGTTCTCCGGGACATCCTGGCTCAGAGATGCTGCTCCCGCCACGTTTCCTCCCATTGTTATCTGCTGTCCTTGTACGCGGACCGTGGCTGTCACAGTCATCGCCTGCCCGAGCACGTCGGCGGTACCTGTTATCGTTACTGTGCCCTCTTCTCCGTAACTGCCGTCCGGATCTCCCCACGTTACCGGGAATGATGCTTCTGTTACTTCTCCTGTCTGGAGGACGGCAGGTCTGGATGCCGGGAGTACCGGATCCTGTCCCACCGGCACGGTTGTCGAGTAGTTCAATAAGGTTGCCACTTCATCGATCATGTTGACCGTTGCTGTAAGGATGTCGCCGGCTTCTGTCGTACCCGTTACGGTAAAGGTTCCGGTCTGCGCGATCTGATCGTCCGTTATCTCGCTCCATTCGACCGACATATCAGCGGTATCCCCACCTGAATATATAGCTGTCACTGTCGCCGGAAGCTGCGGCCTATTACCGGTCTTTACATAATAGTATCTTGACAGCCTGTAGCTGGTGATCCGGGTATCTTCCTCCGGATCTCCCACGGCTGACGTGACAATCTCTATCTTTGAAGATTCAAGCCCATTCGATTCCGCGGTGACGCTTATCGTCCCGGCAGTATCTGTAGACTGCACGATGGCCAGCACCTTACCGTTGAATGCATCCCTGTTATCGTCCTGATAAGACTGATGGTCGTCCTGCTTACCATTGTCCACTCCGACCAGCTTTCCTTCACCTTCTACTTTGAACGTGATATTGTTTGCGGCATCCGGGACAATATTTCCTTCTTCGTCCGTTACATCCACAGCGATGTAAACAAGATCCTCACCATCCGCAGCGATTTCCTGGCGGTCCGCTGTCACGGAAAGTTTTGCCTCAGCGCCTGTCGTCGTGACAGAAGTACGGCCTTCAACCCCCTCCAGGTCGATGGGATTTCCGGCCGCGTCCCATGCCTTTGCGGTGATCGTACCATCTTCATAAGGCACATTCCATGTCAGATACAGGTTTTTATCAGCCGCGCTGTTCTTGTCATCTCCCTCATAGATCTGATAGGTGTATCCGGCATCCGTTGTCTTCAGTTCAAATTCCTTGGCTCCAAGTGACCTCTCTGTGGTCGATCCTTTCGGAGTAAAGAACAGCTCTACCCTGGCAGCGTCCGTATACACCACGACTTGTACGTTATTGCTGCCGTCCTTGTAAACAACATCCCCATTCCACGCCGGAAGGATGTGAAGCGTGTTGACTTCATCATTCCACTGGCTCTGATAGAAGTAATAGCTGTCTTTCGGGAATCCCGCGGTGTCGATGATCCCAAAATAAGAGCTCTTTGGAGACGGCCACGCTCCCTGGTTTCCTGGGCTGGTCCCATTCCAGGGAGTCGGTTCCCCGATATAGTCGAAACCTGTCCATACATATTCTCCTGCGACAAAGTCTCGTGTAATAACATCATACCACGCACTGCTTGCGGTTGTGCCCCAGCCGACATGGGAATTATCATAAGACGTTAACATCTTATCTCCGGTCTGACCGGCACCCCCGGCTCCAACCCTGTCATACACGCCGCGGCTGTTTACCGATGACGCAGTCTCAGACCCATAGAGCGGCCAGTTCGGATATGTACTATGCAGAGAATCATACAAGCTGCCGTTGCAGTAGTTGAGACCGACCATTCCATCCGCCTCAGTAATTTCCTGAAACATCTGGCTCGGTATCTCAGCAGTAATATTTCTTTTGATAATATTGTCTCCTCTGGTCACCGGTCTTGTATCATCGACTTCCTTTGTCCATGTGATCAGGTTTGACTGAACATCTGCATAAGCTGCAGTTAAAGAGCCTGTGGCACCCTCCTGGACCTCATTACCGAGAGACCACATGATAACGGAAGGAGCGTTCTGCCCTCTTTTTATCATTGCCCTGAGATCGAACTGCGCCCACGTCATATCTGACGCGCTGCCAATGATCTCATTACCTTCTCCGATGGGCTCATTGAACCATACTGAATAGTCATTCTGGTTGCCATTCTTTGCCCATGCCCATCCGTCGAATGCCTCGTCGATCACAAGGATTCCCTGCTCATTACAAGCCTCAATCAGCTCGTCCGATGCCGGGTTATGGCTTACGCGGATAGAGTTGCATCCCATCTCTTTCAGGATCTCCACCTGACGCTCAACCGCTCTATCCCACGTTTCTGAACCGAGAGAACCCTGGTCATGGTGCATACATACGCCTTTGAGCTTCATGTTTTCACCGTTTAATGAAAACCCTGTATTCACGTCAAATTCAAAGTAACGGAATCCATAGTCCGTATCATAGGTGTCAACCGTCTCACCATTGACGATCACGTCTGTTCTCACAGTATAAAGCATCGGGTTGTCCGTGCTCCACAGCGCCGGGCTTGTCACCTGCACCGTTGCTTCTATGTCAGCTGTTCCTCCCGCAGTTACTGTCTGAGCCGCTGTGGTCACTGTCCCTATATTCTCGTCTGTATTTCCACCTTTTGGGAATACGGTATGAATCAGGGTCACGCTCTGCTCGTCAGCAGAATCATTGACGATCGTTGTGCTGATATTAGTGTCAACATTCGTCTGATCCGTCGCCAACTCCGGAGTCTCGATCTTCGTTCCATACAGATCCACATGTACAGGATCCGTAATAGTAAGATCCACACTCCTGTAAATGCCGCTTCCGGAATACCAGCGGCTGGAGGGAGTCTGATGATCTACTTTGACTGTGATCACATTATCTCCTCCAAAATTTACATATTCTGTAACATCAAATGAAAACGGTGTGTAGCCGTATGGATGTGTACCCACCTGTGTACCGTTCACCCATACAGTAGAATTCATATACACTCCGCCAAAATCAATTCTGATCCTCTTTCCGACAGCGCTTTCATCTAAAGTAAAGCTCTTTCTGTACCATCCGGTACCTCCAAGAAGATAGCCGCTTTCCGCTTCCCCGGTCTGGGTGTAGGCCTGCTCTATGCTGTAATCGTGGGGCAGGTTCACCTGCTTCCAGTCCGAATCATTAAATCCAGGATCTTCTGCTCCCTCCGCGTCACCAAGATAAAACTTCCAGTTATCATTGAAGTTTTCCGAACGCGTTGTGCCGGCATATTTATTTATATACACAACTTCCGGATCTGAACTCATCTGCACGCTTGAATCCGTGCCGACCTTAACGACCGGTCCCGCTGCAAACGCCATGGATGGGATGAGCATTCCCGCCGCAAGGGTTGCCGCAATGACCGCTGTTCCCTTTCTCTTTAAATTTCTTTTCTTCATCCCTTTTTCGGACAATCTATCTTACTTCCGTCCTTTTCCTCCATTCCCTTCATATTTTTGATAATCACAGTACTCTCTTTATAAGTTCAGTTAACAACATCTTATTTTTAAAGAAAGTAGCGCCATTATGCAATTACTGTCCTGTATTGTAACATTTATTTGAATTTTTTTCTATTTTTTTATGATCGGCAATTCATATTTGTTAATACTTCCGATTTTAATTGTGATTTTCGCGAGAATATCGCCTGATTTTTGTATATTTTGGATAAGATTCTGCCGCGCTGACAACTCAGCGCGGCAGAATCCGTACAAAGAATCTTAAAAACCTCCTGATCATGCAGTCAATATTATATTAAATTTGATCTCAGCCCCTTCCGCTTCTACGCGGACATGGGCTTTCTCCGGATAGTATCGTGTGGAAAATACATACTCTCCGCCGTTGATAAATACTTCCACAGAAGACACGTCTGTCAGCACCCTTATATCTTCCAGATGTTCCAGATGAACGTACCTTGTTCCGCGCCCTGCAGATACCGCCCCTTTATCCTGATCTGTGAAACGCATCTCAAACCTTCCGTCCCTGTGTTCCAGCACCAGCTCTTCTCCGAGCACGGCACGGAATTTATTTTCACGGACTTCCCTCACGGTCAGATCATATACCTCACAGTCTTTCACCTCGAAGGCGTCTGAACCCGGGCGCATATGTTCTGTCCTGACGCGGCGCTCTCTTTCTTCAAGCTCCCTTACCGGGCGCTGGCGTACGATTCCGTCTTTCACATAGACCTCGCGGGGGAACGTGAAGCAGTGCTGCCACCCATCTCTGATGGTCGGGTTCGTATACTCCTCGCAGTCCGGCATTCCCATCCATCCGATCTGGATGCGCCTTCCGTCTTCTGTCTCAAAACTCTGCGGGGCGTAATAATCAAATCCATAGTCCCACAGCCTGTATCCTGACAGCCTGTACTCGTCAAGGATATTTCCCTCTACAAGGAAATATCCGGACTGATACACATTTCTGTCCTCCCACTCGCCGCCTTTGAGTCCCTGCACGGAGGCTGACAGGATCTTCATTCCGCCTGTCTCATAATAATCCGGACATTCCCACATATATCCAAAAGGATCTTCCGCCTCAACACGGTTATGCAGCTCCCAGTTGATCCTGTCTGACGACCGGAAGATCAGCGCCTGTCCTGTATCGTCCTTTGTACGCGCCCCCTGTATCATATAGTAGCTGCCCTGGTGTTTCCATACTTTAGGGTCTCTGACATGAAGGGTCAGGTCCGCCGGATAATCTGTGTTCCTCATAAGCTCCGTCTTTGATCCGAAAGTTTGCCCATCCCGGCTCGTCACCAGGATAGTGTTTGACTCTCTCCCTGAATTTATATAATCATAGTCCCCTCTGTCTTCCAGCTTGACATTTCCTGTATAATACAGATACATCTCACCGTCCTCAATGAATGCGGAACCGGAATACACGCCATGACAGTCAAACGGCTGGTCCGGATACAGCGCCGCGCCCTGATATTCCCAGTCGATCATATCTTTGCTCGTACAGTGCCCCCACATCTTGACTCCGCCCTCCGCGTCAAAAGGAGAGTATTGGAAAAATGCATGATACTTTTCCCGGAACCGGCAGAGTCCGTTCGGGTCATTAAGCCATCCCACAGGGGGTATCAGATGGATCCTCTGGCGGAAACGACCGTCTGCGTCCGCTGATTTTTCCGCATTTTCTGTAAGTCTTATCAAATCCCTGGTCAATGCGTTCATTCTTCTTCTCCTAAAGTTTCTGATCTATTTTTTCAGTTTCATAATTACCATATTATTTTTCACAGGTCCCGGCTCCGTCTTAAGCACTTCGGAATACTGGTCTGCATTCGTCAGGATGACCATGGTCGTTGCCGGGTATCCTGCTTCCCGGATCGTATCCAGATCCGCTTCGATCAGCACGTCGCCTGCATGGATCTGGTCGCCGTCCGCCACTTTTCTCTTAAATCCTTTTCCACCGAGTTTTACAGTATCCACGCCGATATGGATCAGGAGTTCTCCTCCGCTCTTTGTGGCAATGCATACCGCATGCCCGGTATCAAACACATTGATCACCGTTCCATCGCAGGGGGCCGTGATCTTGCCATCTTCCGGTTCCACCGCCACAGTTGTCCCCAGCATCTCGGAGGCAAAGGTCTCATCGCTGACTTCTGAGAGGGGGAGGATCCTGCCGTTTACCGGGCTGTTGACCCCTTCCTCTGAGGGCGCCTGTTTCTCCGCAGGCTGTGCTGCTCCGTCTTCCGCACCTGACACTGACCTGTCTGCTGACTCTGGCGCTTTTCCGCCTTCAATGCCCATGGTCTCTGCTTTTGGCTTCTGATCCTTATAGATGATGAAGGAGACCACAAACGCAACGCCTACGGCAATGGCCATCTCGATCACATACTGCACCGGCTGTTCAAGGCAGAGCAGGATGCCGAAAATTCCTGTCACACCCGTCCCCTTCGCTCCGAGATGTACGAGAGAAGCATACAGCGCTCCGCATCCGCCGCCGATACATCCTGCGATAAAGGGTTTAAAGAATCTTAAGTTCACACCGAAGATAGCCGGTTCCGTGATTCCCATAAACGCGCTCAACGAGGACGGAAGCGCCAGTGATTTTATCTTTTTGTCTTTTGATTTGAGCGCTACCGCCAATGCTGCCGCTCCCTGCGCCACATTGGCCGCGCTTGCCAATGGGAGCCAGTATGTCACGCCGTACTGGGCGATCTGCCCGATATCGATGGCTGTATACATCTGATGGATGCCGGTCACCACGGTCGGGGCATACAGCCCTCCCATGATGAGGCTTCCGATGCCGAGCGGAAGGGTGAGCAGCCATTGGATTCCGCCGAGCACCGCGTTCTCAGCCCACACAAAGACCGGGCCTATAATGGAAAGCGTGAGATACCCGGTGACAAACACGCTTACCAGAGGCGTCACAAAGAGATCCAGTACCTCCGGGACGATCTTGTGCAGTTTCTTCTCGATCACTGAGAGCACCCACACCGCGATGACAACCGGGATAACGTGTCCCTGGTATCCCACCATATCAATGTCATAGAGTCCGAAGAATACGGACTGCGTCTGCTGCACGCCCTCTGTCGCCACGGTATACGCATTCTGCAATGACGGATTGATCATGATCATACCGATGACCGCGCCCAGATACGGATTTGCTCCGAACTCCTTCGCCGCTGAGAAAGCGATCAAAATCTGCAGAAATGTGTATGCGGTGTTGCTGAACAGATTGGCGAATACATAGATCGAACTGCTCGTGTCCATGCTGATAAAACCGTTGTTGATCATGAAGTCCATGGAGTTCATGATACCCATGAGGAATCCGCTTGCCACGATCGCGGGAATGATCGGAACAAAGATATCGCCCAGAAGCTTGATCGCCCTCATGAAGATGTTCTGCTTCTGCGCGGCCGCCTCTTTTGCCTCGGCCTTGCTGCTTGCCGTGATCCCCGCGATAGAAATGAACTCATCGAATACCTTGTTCACCGTGCCTGTTCCGAGTATGATCTGGAGCTGTCCTGACGCCTCAAACACTCCCTTCACTCCGTCAATGTTCTCGATCGCTTCTTTATTCGCCCTGCTGTTGTCCGCGATGACGAGGCGGAGCCTTGTCGCACAATGGGCAGCGGATACGATATTCGCGCTTCCGCCGACTTGATCCAGGATGTCTTGTGCAGATTTCCTGTAATCCATATTACCTCTCTTTCCCTTTATATAAAAGCAATTTTATTTTTTTAAATCGATTTTTTATGAAATCGATTTCATATATTTGTATAAATCATAAGAAAAAAAATGCCATTTGTAAAGATGGCATTTTTCAGACTGTAGACAAAGTCCCCGGTTTACGCCGGGGCTTTTCTTCTGTAGTTATCAACATTTCAATTATCTTCCCTCTTTTTATCAAGAAAAAATTCCCTTTATCAACTCGAAAATTAAGCGGTACATCT
>DWYM01000121.1 GCA_019118665.1 Candidatus Mediterraneibacter intestinipullorum | reverse complement strand
GTAAATGAAAGCGAGACCATCAGCGTAATGAATAATAAGGGCTCAAAAAGCCATACGTTTACGGAAAACGGAGAGTTTGTATTTGAAATCCAGGATGAGGCGGGAAATACGGCTGAGATCACTGCTTTGGTAAACTGGATCGATAAAACTCCTCCTGTCGTAGAAATCCGATATGAAATAGTTGATGACCGGATTGTAGCCACTGTGGCAAGCGGGGAGGAAATCACCATTTTGAATAATAATGGCTTGAGCAGTTATGCCCTGGATGAAAGCGGACGGTTTACTTTTACCATCCAGGACAGGGCGGGCAATATTACGGAAATCACCGCTTCCCTTGATCAGGTTGACAGTTCGCTGCTGGCTTCCCTCAACAGGACCGACAGCAAACAGCCGGTACAGTCGGTGAACGGCGGAGATACAACACCTGTGAAAGTATCTGACCAAAATAGTTCGAATCCTCAAACCGGCGACAAGAACGATCTGGTGCTCATCCTTATCGTCGGTATGGCCGCTCTTGCTGTTTTTCTTCGTTTGGCATATACTACACAGAGCGCTTCAAAACAGGAGGACTAATGACATGGTCGAAAAGAAGATCAAATTCACGACTTCGGGACAGATAATGAGCTTCTGCAATATATGCCGTAAAATGAGAGCAGATATCGATGTAACAGATATGTCCAATCGGAATTTCCGCATTGACGGAAAATCACTTCTTGGACTGATGTCTATTAAATTAGGACTGCCAATGCGCCTGGTCGTGAATGGTGAGGATGAAGAACTGGCGAACGAGTATTTCACAAACTATGAGCTGGAAGGCTAAGCGTTGTGGAGAGATCAGATAAAAAGACTGCAGGCATTATGCCTGCGGCCTTTTTTCTTTGTCTGACAGGCGAAAAGGGGAAAGAGTCCCTTTTTCGTAGGATCTCAGGAGTAAAAGAGCTGCTATGGATGCGCACAGTTCTCCGGCCGGAAAGGAGATCCACACGCCGACCGGGCCCCACAGCTTCGCAAGAAGAAAACTCAGTGGGATCGTGATCACAAACTGCCGCAGCAGGGAGATGATCAGTGAGTTCCTGCCATTCCCAAGGGCCTCGAATGTACCGGAGTAGATGATGCCTACAGAGGAGACCAGAAATCCGAGGCAGATGATGCGCAAGGCAGTGACGCCGCACTCCAGAAGCTCTGCGTCCGCGTTAAACAGTGCGAAAATCTGCTCCGGGATAAGAAGGGACAGCAGAGTGCCCAGGAGCATGAGGCCCGCCGCGCAGGCGAGGCTGTACCGGATGGCGGAGCGCACCCGATGAGTTTCTCCTGCTCCGTAATTGTAGCCGATGATGGGACGCATCCCCTGTACGATCCCATTAGCCGGCATGTAGATAAATGTCTGGAGCTTGAAATACACGCCGAGTACCGCCACATATACTCCGGAGAATGCGGTGAGGATACTGTTCAGTATGCTGATGAGGACGGATGGGAGCAGCATCATGATGCTGGAGGGGATTCCCACACTGTATATCTGACGGATGATGCTCGGGTCGAAACGGAGATATTTCGCCCGAATATGGATGGCGTAAGACTTTCTCAGATATACAACGATGTAGAGCAGGAAGGCGCTGATCTGTCCGATTACCGTGGCAATAGCGGCGCCGGCCACTCCAAGCTCGGGGAATCCGAGAAGCCCGAATATAAGGATGGGGTCCAGGATAATATTGACGACGCATCCCACGATGAGCAGGATCATGGTGATCTTCATCTGCCCGATCCCCTGGAAGATCTTTTCAAAAGCGATCTGCAGCAGAGAACCGAACGAAAAGCAAAGTACAATGTAGGTGTAAGCACAGGCATCCTCCAGCACTGCAGACTTGTCCGTGAACAGTGACAAAAAGGGTCTCGTGACAACGAGCCCGGCAAGAATAAACAGGATACAGTGAAAGACTGTCAGACCGATCCCGATGGTGGCAGCCCGGTCTGCCTTCTCCTGATTTCCTGCGCCGAGATGGATTGAGATAGCAGAACTGATGCCTACGCCGATCCCGACTGCCACGGATACGATGGCGTTCTGGAGCGGATAGGCGAGAGAAACAGCGGTCAGCGCATCGGTTCCGAGCCATGACACATAGATACTGTCTACGATATTATAGAGTGACTGGATGAGCATGGACAGCATCATGGGAACAGACATGGATACCAGAAGGGAAAAGATGGGTTTTGTCTTCATAAACATATTATTTTCCTGCATGATATCATCGAAACTCCTTTCATTGCTGCTGAAAGAGCGCCGTCACAGGAAGCGGCGCAGAGTAATAAAAAAAGCCATATGCCTGTTTGAATTCTGAAACAGGAAAACCATATGGCTTTTTATTTTTATCTGTGGTATTTACAATAACATATCCAAATGCCCAAGTCAATAAAACAAAGCTGTTCCTTTCACCTGCAGCACGTTGTTCTTTTCGGCTGTGGAATAAGCCTTTTCAGCAGCTTTTTCTCTTCCTTTTTACCGCGCAGAGCACTATGCCGCATGTTGCGAGGACAAGAGCTGCTGTCATTCCAAATACGCCGGCTGCCGGGGAATCCCCTGTATTGGGCGGTGTGTCTCCCGAAGTGCCTGAGGGACCGGAAGTATTTGGAGTGCCTGAGGAGCCAGCTGCACCTGTACCTCCTGAAGCGCCGCCAGGCGGATTACTCATGTTATCAGCAGGTGCGACTGTGAGTGTTATCGGTGAGCTTACAACACCGTTTATGGATGCCGTGACTGTGACGGTCCCCTCTTTTATGCCTGTCACGATTGCGTTGTTGCCGCTGGTCGTAAGCTGAGCAGCATCGCCTGTGAGTGTCCAGTCCACAGCGGTATAGGATGCGTTGGCAGGCGTGACCTCAGCGCTGAGGGTGATCTGTCCCCCGACCTTGATCTCAGAGATCCCGCCTGTGAGACCGGAGGTCTCGCTCGTGATAGTCACAGATTCTACCGCCGGACTCTCCGGGGCTACCGGTGTGTCCGCTGCCTTGAGGGAGACTGTGATTGTTACCGGGCCTGACGGCATTGTAAAGGTGTATGTTTTTTCAGCTTCCGTTTCTGTCAATCCAAGAGCCTGTTCTGCAGCTTCCCCCGCAGGTGTGTATGTGGCCTGAATGCTCTCAAGACTGTAACCAGCAAGGCTGTTGATCGATACAGAGACAGGAGAGCCCTCTGAAGCCTGTGACGGAACTGCGATGTCAATCCCATCTTCCAGGTTTGCTCCGGTAATATTCAGGGTGATCGCATAGCTCTCTACCGGCGCCGCTGTTACGGTAACTTTCACTAAAGGAGCAAGTCCGTCCGGATTTTCCATTCCTTCCGGCAGGACAAGCTGCCCGGTAAATATGTATTCGCCTGGAACTTCCGGGTCGAAGGTCTCACAGGTCCAGGAGCTGATGCTGATACGTTCGCTCTGGGCATCCGATGAGGTGATCATGACCTGGCCCGGGAATGGGATATTTGCTGAGTCTGTTCCCTGAGCAACCGTAATATCGGCAAGTGATTTCACTTCCCGGATCGTGAGGGGCTGGTCGAGGATATTAAGAGCCTCGTTGAGCTCCTGCATCACCTGTGCGATCCTCGCCTCAGTCGTGCCTTCCGGCAGCTCCTACGCGAGCGTGATCGCAGGGAATGTCCCGGTCAGCAGGCCGTAGCTGTTTCTGACTGCGCTGCGGACAGCCACTTCGAAAGAAGCTTTAGTCTGCTCGTGTTTTCCTTCTAAAGATGCTCCGTTCAGTGTGCCGATCAGTGCGTTGAGCCCGCCTGTATCAGGAGCAGTTGAGCCTGAAGCGCTGGTTGTCACTTCGACCTTTGCAAGATTGATGCTTGTCAGTGAGTTGTCGGAATTCGCCTCATCGCTCTGGTTCAGGGGGATCAGCTTCAGGACATATGTCCCATAGTCCAGTCCGGAAATGGTGTAAGCCTGGCGCGTTCCGGGTACTCTTGCTGTCACTGAGGAATCATATAAACTGAATTCTGCCTCGTCGACTACATTTCCGTCAGCGGTAGATAAAACTACCTTCGCTTTTCCGGACGTCGCTGAAAAGCGGCTGTGCAGGGATACGCCTGTCCCCTCAAATTTAAGAGAAGCGTAAGCATTCTCCTGCCCTGTGGCAGCCTTTTTCAGATACCTGTTCATGAGTTCCTCTGAGTCAGCGTTTTCAAGTACCCAGTCATCAGTATTGGCCGATGAATAATAGATCTTTCCAGGTTCACCTTCTGTCGCGGTCATATCTTCGTCCCGGCAGGTGATGGTGGTAACTGATGGAGCTTCTGCTCCGGAAAGTCCGGCTATTGCGTCCTGGAGGGCCTTGATGGCGGAATTAAGTTCCGCTGCGGTGAGCTCAGGGCTTCGCAGTGTGGATCCAGCCGCCAGGAGAGCCGCGTCCATGGTGTTCAGGCTGTCAGTCGTATAGGCGGTCCTGTCGATCGTTCCGGCCTCCTCTATAAGGCCTGCGAGCTGTTCCTGCAAAGTCAGAGTCTCATCCATGCTCTCATATATCTGAGCATAGCCGAAGCTGATACATGCGTTGTTGGCATTGCCGCTTGTTTCCCCTGTTACACGGACTTTGACGGTATGACTTCCATAGTCCAGTATGTCGCTTTCCCAGAACAGCACGTCTGTCACTTGTGATGCGCTGTACTGATCCACCTTAACTTCTTCTCCATCGTCAATAGAGACTGCCGCCAAGCCGTGGGCGTTATCAAGCATGCTGTACAGCTCGATCTTAATGCCGGTAAAGGTGATCGTATAGTAATCGTTCACTGTGCGCGATTTATTTGCGTAAGTATTGTTTGCTCCGGTAACCCATGCATTATTGGAAGATACATATGCCACGCCTCCGCTCTGTCCCTCCATTACGGTATCTGTGTGGCAGATCGTGGTGACCGGCTGTTCAACAAGAGAGCTCAACGCGTTCTGGAGCTGCGATACAGCCTTGTTTACAATAGAGTTGACCGGAGTCTCCATTTCCATAACACTGGTTGCAAAATCTACTGCATCGTCCAGCGCCGCCAGGCTGGAAGCTGTGTAGCCGGCTCTGTTTACAGCTTCTGCGTCTTTGAGCAGCAGAGCCAGTGTCTCGGTGCTCCCTGTTTCAGGCATCTCCGCGTCTGGGAGAGATGGATCACACGGAACACGGTCTGCGTCTGATGCGACAGTATTGACTTCCAATGTTGCAGTCACATCGTCCACTCCATCAAATATCTTGACACGGTCGATATTGATCGTCCCATTTGACGCGGTGAGCGTGAGTGTGTGTGTTGTGTTCTCGAGGACCGGGCTCTCGTATACTGCCTGGTTTCCGATGGTGCCGTATTTGGCCGTGTTTGAGCAGGAGAATGTACCCGCTGCCCTGCCGTCAAGTGTGACGGTCCCGCTGCCGTTCGTGTTGCTGCTCTCGCTGTAAACGATGATTCTGTTTCCGGTGAAGCTGATGGTCACGCTGTCTCCGGAAGTGCTGGTCTGGTGCAATGTGTTCTGGTAAGAATCCGCGCGATTGTTTACAGTTGTCCATCCGCTGCCTGAGTATTCGATCTTCTCAATGTTGCTGTCATCGATGTCCTCGCCCAGATCTGCTGATACCTGTATTTCGGTCGTACCGGGCTTGTCCTGTTCGGAGCGCAGATAGAATCCGCTGATTCCGTCCGCCATGGTCGGATGCTCGCCTGAATATACGAGAGTTCCAGGGCCGCTTAAAATCTCAGCGGTGACAGTCTCGGCGCCGTAGAACTCTCTCTGGCCGTTTTTGTCTTTGAGTTCCGCCAGAATCCATGCGACATCAGCGCCATCGGCTTCGATGTCCCCGATGGTGTTGTGGAGTTCAAGAGCTGCTCTGTCTTTTTCTGTCTCATAGGTGGAAGCGTATACGATATCCTCAGCGGCTGCTTCGCTGCTGCCGGAACGATATCCTCTTGCCACCAGTCTGGAATTTTCTGACCATTCAAGGTTTGTATCTGTAAAAGCGAACATGCCGTTTTTGAGCATGTCTCCGTATTCGTTTGCGCTGTTCAGATATCCGACCTGCTCAAGAGTGCCGGAGCCATTGTCATACAGGAGTTCGACTTCGTCCAGGTTCGTGATGACTCGTATGGTATGTGAAGAATCGGATTTCCATTCGCTTGCGATCTTCAGGATTTCCCCGGTATCCTCTTCGTTCGGCGCCTGCGCTGCCATCAGATAGGCAATCCAGGTCTTGTGAAGGGGATCACGCCATATGCCGTATACGCCGGAAGAACGCCACAGGTCTACGTTTTTCCCTTTTTCATAGGCTGACTGCGGAGTATAGTATCCGAACAGATCCCACTTCAGCGTACCCATTACCCTGGAATCGCTCATGAGCTGTCCCATCTTCTTGCCGTCATTTACGATCTGGGCGGTTTTCCGCGTCTCGCTGTCGCCTGGTATTACGAAGTATTTACCCAGATTTGTATTCCACTCTGTGACGAACCAGGACTTTGCGTTTGGATTGTTTTTTATGGAACCTGAATTTGGATCCACATAATCGTGCCAGCCATAGACATCAGCCACTGGCGTGGCGTTGTTCATCTCTTCCTGGATGGTGAGACGGCTTGGATCAAGTTCCTTTGCCACGGTCTGGCGTTCCCGGCTCTCCTCAACAGAGGGGTAATTCAGCGGGCGCTCGTTGGGAATAATACCCCACAAAACGATGCTCGCATGGTTACGGTCTCTTTTTATCATTTCTTCCATCGAGTAGCAGAACTGCTCCCAGCCCGGAGTGTCATTCCATCCCAGGGGTTCTTCTTCCACCATGATGCCGAGCCTGTCGCATGCGTCCAGGAAGGATGGGTCTGTCTGATAATGAGAGGTACGCACAAAGTTGATGCCAAGGTCATGCTTTAACGTTTCAGCGTCCTTTTCGTTGAGCTTGGCCGTGCGTGAATTTCCGAGATAAGGAGCCTGCATATGCCAGTTTCCGCCGATCACGGTGATCCTTTCGCCATTCAGCATAAAGTACCCCTCGTTTTCGGTCATAGCTGTGGATGTCAATGTCCTTATCCCGATGGTCGTGGATACCTGGTCAATGCAGATATCGTCTGAATAAATATAGGTCTCTGCCGTGTAGAGATACGGATTATCAGGACTCCAGAGCTCAGGGGAGTCGATGGTATGCTCCAGCTTCGCCAAAGCAGTGCCGAGACTGTCAACATCAACCGTGGTCTCAACGGTTGAAACTTCATTTCCCGCACTGTCCTTAATGACGGAGCGGACCGTAGCGGTCTGGGCGGCGCTGTACCGGTTGGTGATTTCCATCTCTCCGTTTAATATGGCAGCAGCGTCACTGTATTCTACATCATCGTTGTAATAGAACACAGACTCAGAATACAGACTGTCTGTAAGAGTCATGGAAGCCTCGCCGTGAAGCCCGCCGAAATAATGAAAGTCTATGCTTTTTCCCGGAGGCATTTCATCACTGTGGTACTGGCTGTCGACCTGGACGGCTATTACATTGTCATAATTTCCGAAGGTCACATAATCAGTGATATCAAATTTAAAATGCGTAAAGGTGCCTTTTGCCTCGCCGACTAAGGCGCCGTTTACATAGACCCGGTTGATCTGTCCGCCGCCGTTAAATTCCACAAATACCCGGTCATTGCTGTCTTCCTCGGGCAGGGTAAAGTGGCGGCGGTACCAGTCTATGGTCTGTATGCTGTCCAGATCCGGCTCAAACAGGTCGTATGTATCCCTGGCGTGAGGCAGGGATACATGCTCCGCGCTGCTTTCATCATAGTCCGGATCCTTTGCGCTGAGGTCGTTGCCGCGGATAAACAGCCAATCCGTGTTAAAATCTAAAGTTTTCCGCTCATTTTCCCTGGTGATGAGCAGTTCAGATGAGGACTGATCGGTGGTCCGGCTTTCTTCGGCTGCCGCGGACCCGGCGGGGAAGCAGCTGAAGACCACGGCCGCTGCAAGCGCTCCACAGAGCAGCCTTTTTGTAAATAATGTTTTTTTCATTGATGTTTCCCTTTCCTTTTCCCTTTCTTGCATAAATGTCAATTCGTGTATACATATCTTAAATCCATTTTATACAAATATAAGGCACAGGTCAATTTATTTTAAAAATTCAGCATTTTACACATTTTCGCCCGGCTTTTTTGTGCACATTTTAATAAGAAGGATCTGTCAGGAATTGTCTGCCGGACATTACAAAGAACTGTTACAGGATTCCCAAATGTTCCAGCAAGATTTTCAGCCCCAGCAGTATGAGTATCACACCGCCGGCGAATTCGGCTTTTGCTTTATAGCGGGTGCCGAATACGTTCCCGATCTTTACCCCGATAGAGGAGAGCGCGAACGTGGTCACACCGATAAAAGAGACTGCGAATGCGAGCTGAACGTTCAAAAAGGCAAAGGTAATGCCCACCGCAAGCGCGTCGATGCTGGTCGCCACCGCGAACAGGAACATGGTCCTGACATCAAGGGAATCGCTCTCTGCCTCGCAGTCGTTTGAACAGGCTTCATTTATCATGTTGGCGCCGATGATCCCCAGCAGGATGAAAGCGATCCAATGGTCAATGGCAGTGATCTTATCCCGGAACTGGACGCCGAGAAAATAACCGATGGTGGGCATCAGCGCCTGAAAACCTCCGAACCAGAGCCCCACGATGAGCGTCTTCTTAACAGTGATCCTTGGCATGGCAAGCCCCTTACAGACAGAGACCGCGAAGGCGTCCATGGACAGCCCCACAGCCAGGATGATTAATTCTAATAATCCCATTTTTTCCTCCTTGGTCGTGGCGGAAAGCCGGCAATACTTCCCGCGAAATAAAAAATCAGGTGCAATGCTGCACCTGTCAGAGAAAAACATGCACAGCAAACACACTGTACATGAGTCTCATTATTTAAGATAAGCCAGGTTCCCGATGGAAACCAGTATGTTGACTTACCACGCAGAAATACGCCAATTACTCCCTCACGAACTGATAATATGTTATCATTAAGCGAGCTCTGTGGCAAGAAAAATTTTTGATAGAGCTATTGTCTGTTTTATTCACATTATTGACATATTTTCCTGATAAGATATAGGATAAAACAAAAGTATACAGATCAGAAAAAGAGGAGAAAAGGGTCATGGAAAATATAAAGATTCTTGTTGTAGATGATGAGAGCAGGATGAGAAAACTGGTAAAAGATTTCCTCACCCGGGAAGGCTATGCGGTCGTGGAAGCAGGAGACGGTGTGGAGGCCATGGATATTTTCTACGAGGAGAAGGATGTGGCGCTTGTCATCCTTGACGTGATGATGCCAAAGATGGACGGATGGCAGGTATGCAGGGAGATCCGGGAATCATCCAAAATCCCGATCATCATGCTCACTGCGCGCTCGGAAGAAAGGGACGAGCTCCAGGGATTTGAGCTGGGAGTAGATGAATACATATCCAAACCGTTCAGTCCGAAAATCCTGGTGGCGAGAGTGAATGCGATCCTGAGACGGACGCTCGGAAGCACAGGCGGAGATGTGATCGAGGCAGGCGGTATCGTGATCGACAAGGCGGCCCACATCGTGAAGATCGACGGACAGCCTGTGGAGCTGAGCTATAAGGAGTTTGAACTTCTGTCATATTTTGTCGAAAATCAGGGGCTTGCCCTGTCCAGGGAGAAGATCCTGAATAATGTATGGAATTATGATTACTTCGGTGATGCCCGGACGATAGACACCCATGTAAAGAAGCTGAGGAGCAAGCTGGGGGATAAGGGCGAATATATCAGGACCATCTGGGGAATGGGCTATAAATTTGAAGTAGACTGATCTGAGGTGATGATTTATGAAATATTCGATCCGAAGGCAGATAACCGCGATCTTTATCGGTCTGCTCGTCTTTATCCTCGGGGGAGTGCTGGTCATCAATACCGGATTTCTGGGAACATATTATCTCTCCCATAAATCCCAGGAGCTGATGCGGACATACAGTGAAGTGGACCGCATATTTGTGGAAGGCAAACTGACAGAAACATCGTCCCTGAACAATATCCTGATCCGTACGGAGAAAGCGAATGTGGATCTGGTGGTCGTTGATGCAGGTGGCAATGCGGTGTTCAGCACGCTAGGCACAGAGGACCCTCGTTTTAAAGAAATGACAGTGGGGCTGCTCATGGGAATAGCAGGTGTCAACGTGGCGGATGTGATCAGGCAGTCAGATGCTTATACGATCTACCGGGATGACGCCCAGGGAGTGACCGGTGATGTGGAGTATCTGAAAATGCGCGGAAGGCTGTCAGACGGCTCCTGGTTTATCATGCAGAGCCCCCTGGCCAGTATTCAGGAGAGCGCCTCTCTGGCAAACCGGTTTCTGATCTATCTGGGAGTTATCGGCATTATTTTTGGAGGAATCCTCATATGGCTGTTTTCGCGCAGGATCACGCAGCCGGTCATGGAGCTGGCAAGGCTCTCACAGGAGATGGCGAATCTGAATTTTGAGGCAAGATATACGAGGAACGGAGAAGATGAGATCGGCGTTCTCGGAAGGAATTTTAACAGGATGTCCGCCCAGCTCGAGAAGACGGTCTCCGAATTAAAACGCGCCAATAACCGGCTTCAGAAAGATATCGAGCAGAAAGAAAAGATCGAGGATATGAGGAATGAGTTCCTCGGAAATGTCTCCCATGAGCTCAAGACGCCGCTCGCTCTTATCCAGGGGTATGCAGAGGGGCTCAAAGAAGGAGTCAATGACGATCCGGAGAGCAGGGAGTTTTACTGCGACGTTATCATGGATGAAGCGGGAAAGATGAATATGATGGTCAAAAACCTGCTCGCTCTGAATCAGCTTGAATTCGGAAACGACGAGGTGCAGTTCGAGCGGTTCGATATCGTCAGACTGGTCCAGGGAGTGATCGCAAGCTGCGAGATCCTTGTACAGCAGGCAGGGGCGTCGATCGACTTTATCGCGGATGAGAGCCTTTATGTCTGGGCGGACGAATTTAAGACAGAGCAGGTAGTTCGTAACTATCTGACAAATGCGATCCATCATGTGGAGAATGAGAAAAGGATCGAGGTGCGCATCATCGCCGATGACGGCAAGGCGCGGATATCCGTATTTAACAGCGGGAAGCCGATCCCGGAAGAAGATATCCCGAAGCTGTGGGATAAGTTCTATAAGGTGGACAAGGCGCATACAAGAGAATATGGAGGAAATGGGATCGGGCTGTCCATCGTAAAGGCGATCATGGAGTCCTTCCATCAGAAATACGGCGTAAAGAACTTTGAAAACGGAGTGGCTTTCTGGTTTGAGCTGGACGCAAAGACCGACGGAAGCCTGCCGGAAAAAGGAAATGCTTCTTTACATTAAAGTGAAAATGCGTTAAAATGCATAATTATGTAATGCTTTTATGGGCATACGGTATGCCAACTGCGGGCAGTGGGTATTGCGTATGCCTGAATTGTTATCTGGGAGGAAGAGGGCTATGTATGAAAAGATATTCGAAATTGTGCAATCAGTTGATGATTTTGTGTGGGGGTGGTGGATGATCATCCTCCTTCTCGGGACCCATCTTTTTATGACGGTGCGGACCGGCTTTATTCAGAGGAAATCGATCACAAAGGGTATTCCCCTCTCTGTGTCAAAAGAGGATGACGCGGATGGGGAAGTAAGCCAGTTCGGCGCGCTGACCACAGCGCTGGCCTCCACGATCGGCACAGGAAATATCATCGGTGTGGGAACGGCCATCACCCTTGGAGGTCCGGGAGCGGTGCTCTGGTGCTGGCTCACCGGGGTGTTCGGAATCGCTACAAAATACGCAGAGTCCCTGATCGCGGTCAAGTACCGCGTAAAGACAGCAGACGGACGCATGCAGGGCGGAGCCATGTATGCTCTGGAGCGGGGGCTTAACATGAAGTGGCTGGGAATGATCTTCGCGGTATTCGCAGGATTTGCTTCTTTTGGGATCGGATGCGCCACACAGGTAAACGCCATTGCGGAGGTGTGTAATGAGAACCTTGGGATCGAGCCCTGGATCGTAGGCGTGATCATAGCTGTGCTGACCGCGTTTGTTATCTTTGGCGGGATCAAGAGTATCGCGAATGTGTGTGAAAAGCTGGTTCCATTTATGGCGATCTTTTATGTGGTCGGCTGCCTGATCATCCTTGGCATCAATTATGATTATATCATTCCCGCGATCAAGACGATCTGCCGTCTGGCGTTTACGCCGGGCGCGGCTGCCGGAGGTCTTGTGGGAACCGGTATCCGCTACGCCATGCAGTACGGTGTCGCAAGGGGGCTTTTTTCCAATGAGTCAGGTATGGGGTCTGCTCCCATCGCGGCAGCAGCGGCAAAAACGAAAAATCCGGTCCGCCAGGCGCTTGTTTCTTCTACAGGGACGTTCTGGGACACTGTAGTCGTCTGCCTTATGACCGGACTTGTGCTTGTGACGACCATCATGAAAAATCCGGCGATCAACGCGGATCAGATAGCGGACGGCGGTGAGCTGACGACCCTTGCCTTCGGGCAGATCCCATTTTTCGGACCGTTTATCCTCGTTGTCGGTATTATTTCTTTCGCATATTCCACGATCCTTGGCTGGGCCTATTATGGAGAGCGGTGCGTAGAATATTTTGCGGGCAGGAAAGGCCTGATCCCCTACCGCGTGCTGTATGTGGCAGTGTCCCTTATTGCTCCGGTGCTTGCGCTGGATCTGGTATGGAAGATCGCGGATATCCTGAACGCGCTGATGGCGATTCCCAACCTGATCGCAGTCCTGCTGCTGTCGCCGGTCATTGCCAGAGAGACGAAAAAATACATAAATAACCTTGACGCAGTGGATCATACCCCTGTTCCTGTCGTTAAGACAGGCGTGGGGAAGGGGGAAGACAGATGATCGCGGTCATTGATTATGATGCGGGCAACATCCGCAGTGTGGAGAAAGCGCTGCTCTATCTGGGACAGGAAGTCTGCATCACCGGAGAGGCGGAAAAGATCCTGAGTGCGGATAAAGTGATCCTTCCCGGTGTCGGGGCTTTTGGCGATGCCATGGACAATTTGCGAAAAAGCGGACTTGACCGGGTGATCCGCCGAGTAGCGGACGCGGGGAAGCCTTTCCTGGGAATCTGCCTTGGATTACAGCTCCTGTTTGAGCGAAGCGAGGAAGCGCCCGGAGTGGAAGGGCTGGGCATCCTGAGGGGTGAGATCCTGCGGATACCCGGGAAGGAAGGGATGAAAATCCCACATATGGGCTGGAATTCCCTGCATTTAGAGAACAGCGGAAGGCTGTTCAGAGACATTGAGGAACAGGCCTGTGTATATTTTGTACACTCTTACTATCTGAGGGCTGAAGATGAGAAGATCGTAAAAGCATCTACAGAATACTGTACGCACATCCATGCTTCGGTAGAGCAGGACAATGTGTTTGCCTGCCAGTTCCATCCTGAGAAAAGCAGTGATGTGGGACTGCATATCCTGAAAAATTTTGTAGAGCTGTGAGGGAGGGGACGCATGTTTACAAAGAGGATCATCCCCTGTCTGGATGTAAATGCCGGGCGGGTGGTAAAAGGTGTAAATTTTGTCGGCTTGAAGGACGCGGGAGATCCGGTGGAGATTGCCAGGGCATATGATGAAGCCGGAGCAGACGAACTGGTATTCCTGGATATTACGGCATCCTCGGATGAGCGCGGCACAGTGATCGACATGGTGCGCAAAGTGGCGGAGTGCGTATTCATTCCGTTTACCGTGGGCGGCGGAATCCGCACAGTGGATGATTTTCGGGCAATCCTCAGAGAAGGGGCGGATAAAATATCCATCAATTCGTCCGCGATCAGCACACCGGAGCTCATCCGTGACGCGGCGGACAAGTTCGGCAGTCAGTGTGTGGTCGTTGCGATAGACGCAAAGAGGCGCGCAGACGGTTCCGGTTGGAATATCTATAAGAACGGCGGACGGATCGATGTGGGGATCGACGCTGTAGAGTGGGCGAAAAAAGTGGAACAGCTCGGCGCAGGGGAAATCCTGCTCACAAGCATGGACTGCGATGGGACCAAGGCAGGATATGACCTGGAGCTGACACGCGCTGTCGCGGAAAATGTGTCCGTCCCGGTCATCGCGTCAGGCGGCGCCGGGAAACTGGAGCACTTCAAAGAGGCATTGACGGAAGGGAAAGCGGATGCAGCTCTCGCGGCATCCCTGTTCCATTATAAAGAACTGGAGATCCGGCAGGTCAAAGAATACCTGAGACAGGAAGGCGTGCCGGTAAGATCGTGAAAAAAGTTTGAATAGGGTCAGACCCCCGAGGAGAGAGAGATGGCAGGATTAAATGGAGACTGGTATGAAGCGCTCAAAGGAGAGTTTTCCAAACCGTATTACAGGAAACTGTTTGACACAGTGAATCATGAGTACAGGACAAGGCTGATCTTTCCGCCGGCAGAAGATATTTTTAACGCGTTTCATCTGACGCCTCTTAAGGATGTGAAAGTAGTGATCCTGGGACAGGATCCGTATCACAATAACGGACAGGCGCACGGCCTGTGTTTTTCAGTGAAAAAGGGCGTGGAGATACCACCGTCCCTTGTCAATATTTATCAGGAACTCCACAACGATCTGGGGTGTGCGGTCCCGAATCACGGATGCCTGACAAAATGGGCAGAGCAGGGCGTGCTCATGCTCAACACTGTCCTCACTGTGAGGGCGCACCAGGCGAATTCCCATCGCGGGATCGGCTGGGAAGAGTTCACAGATGCGGCGATCATGGCGCTTAACAGCCAGGACCGCCCGATCGTGTTTATTCTGTGGGGAAGCCCGGCCCAGAGGAAGAGGGCCATGCTCAACAATCCGAAACATCTGATCCTGACAGCGCCCCACCCGAGCCCTCTGTCCGCGTACCGGGGGTTCTTCGGCAGCAGGCCGTTCAGCCAGACAAACCGGTTCCTGGAGGAGCAGGGGATCGAGCCGGTTGACTGGCAGATTGAGTAAAAATAAAACCAAGTCAAAAGCCGGGAATGTGAATCTCTCAACATTCCCGGCTTTTTGCAGCAGATGACGGGAGTCGAACCCGCCTCCCCAGCTTGGGAAGCTGGTGTTCTACCGATGAACTACATCTGCGTTCGGCATGTAAAAAATTATACATCTGTTCGCTTGAAATTGCAAGACTTTTTCTTATTTCGGCACATCTTGTTTTGAATGCCCTTCCGGCTGCGTATATTTCCCTTGTGTATTAAGAAAATCTTCAAAAAATACCTTACTAAATATTAGAAAATGTAAGTTAACATACACTTACCATATTCTGACAAGGAGGCTGCTGTGAGAGAGATTATCTGTGTGAACAACCTTTACAAGCTGTACCGCATCGGCGACTCTTCGGTGCGGGCGCTGGACGGCGTGAGCTTCAGTATTCGCGAGGGTGAATTCTGCGCCATCGTGGGGACGTCCGGTTCGGGGAAGTCAACGCTGCTCAATATGCTTGCCGGCCTGGAAAAACCGTCCAGGGGAGAAGTCGTCATCAGCGGACAGCACATCGAGAAACTAAAGGAAGATGAACTGGTAAGATTCCGCAGGGAAAACGTGGGATTTATCTTTCAGTCATTTCATCTGCTGGGGACGATGAGCGCGCTGGAAAACGTGGCGCTGCCGCTCACCTTCCGCGGAGAGGCGCGAAAGACAAGACTGAAAAAAGCAAACCGCATGCTGGAGCTTGTCAGTCTGGAGAAACATAAGATGCATATGCCAAATCAGATGTCAGGAGGACAGCAGCAGAGGGTAGGAGTTGCCCGCGCGCTCGTGACGGATCCGAAGATCATCTTTGCGGATGAGCCAACAGGAAATCTGGATTCCCATACATCAGAAGAGGTCATGCGGCTGATGCAGAAGATCGTCAGAGAACAGAAACGGACGCTGGTAATGGTCACCCACGATCCGCACGAGGCAGAGTATGCGGACCGGGTGCTGCATATTCTTGATGGGAAGATCGTACATATACAAGAAAACAGGAGGGACAGAGAGAATGACAAAGCGTAGAAGGAACATATTGAAAAGGATCGGTGCTGCTGTGTTGTGCGCGGCATTTGTGCTGCCGGCGGCAATTCCTGTGGGAGCGTCTGTCAGGGCAGCAGGGATACAGAACTTATCGGCTCGGTCGGAAAGCCTGGCACAGGGTACGGCAAATCTGGCGCGCATCCAGATCAGCGTAGGAGACGGTCAGGAGACGCCGGTCTTTCGCGCAGGGGAGAAGGCGCAGCTTAATATCAGCGTGAAAAACAGCGGCAATATAAATGCCCGGAATGTGAGGATCGCTCCTGTCATACAGAATGAAGCAGACTGGCCCTTTGAGCTGAATAAGCTGAATTATGAGCTGGGGCTTGGCACTCTGGAAGCAGGAAAGCAGACAGACGCTCTGTGGGGAGTGGACAATGACATGCTCACGGTGAAGAGCGATGTAAGCGGTAAAGCATATAAGCTTACATTCCGCATCGACTACGATGATGGGGAGAACGCGTATGAGACGGAGAAATACGTCTTTGTAAAGACAACTGCGAAAGAGAAACCGGCTGAAGAACAGCCGTCCGGCGGGAATCCATCGGATCCGGGCGCGTCTTCCGGATCGGGAAATCCGGGACAGTCCGCATCAGGAGGCCAGGTGTCAGATGGGACAGGAGCTGACGCGGCGCTGACGGCAGGCGGATTTTATACTGGGGAGCCGGTTGTTTCCGGCGGCGCATCAGGATCAAATGGGTCAGTGCCCAGGGTCATTGTCACAGGATTCAGCACCGAGCCGGGGGAGGTGCGTGCCGGAGGAGACTTTAAGCTGGTCGTGCATCTGAAAAATACGTCTTCCCGGACAGGAGTCTCAAACATGCTGTTTGATTTCCAGGCGCCCTCTTCCGGGACTGAGGCGGCGGCAGAAGCTCCGGCATTCCTGCCCTCTTCCGGTTCCAGTTCCATTTATCTGGACAGTATTCCCGCGGGCGGCACCAGAGATATCGCCATTGACCTCAATGCCCGCGCGGATCTGGTGCAAAAGCCGTACAGCATCAGCATGAGCATGAAGTATGAGGATGGAAACGCAACGCAGTATGAGGCCCAGTCCAGCCTTGCGATCCCTGTCAGGCAGGAAGCAAGATTTGAATTCAGCAAGATCCAGATCGCTCCTGATACAGTGGCTGTCGGGGAAGAGGCGAATATATCGTGCAGCCTGTACAATCTCGGACGAGTCAAGATGTACAATGTAAAGGCCCGGTTTGAGGGAGCGATGATCGACTCCCAGGAGCAGTTCATCGGTAATCTTGACGCCGGTGCCACCGGGACGATCGACAGTATTGCCACTGCAAAACAGGCAACAGAAGGCGGAGAAGACTGTAAACTGATACTGACTTACGAAGATGATGCGGGCAATGTGAGTACATCGGAACAGAAATTCACCATGACGGTCCTGGAAGAGACCGCGCCGGCAGACATGGAGATGCTGTATGAAGACATGCCGGAAGAAGGCGGGCTGCCGGTGGGGATGATCGTGGCAGTCATCGTAATAGCGGCAGCGGGAATTACCGGAGGGGCGATCCTGATAAAACGCAGGAAGAAAAAACTCCGGGAAGCAGAAGAGGAGGAATTATTTGATGAGGTGGAGCGACTTACTGAGGATGAGCATTAGCAGCCTCAAACGCAGAAAACTGCGGACTTTTCTGACGGTTCTCGGCGTGGTGATCGGGACGGCTTCGATCGTGGTCATGATCTCTCTGGGACTTGGGCTCCAGGAGTCGATGTATGCGGAAGTGGAGAAGAGCGGCGGGACGACAGGGATCACAGTGACAGGCAAGGACAGCGGCGGAATGTCGTACGGAGGCTCCTCTGACGAGGAGGCGAAAAAATATATCACGGATGACGTGATAAAAGAGCTGCGGACCCTGGCGCATATAAAGAGCGTGGAGCCTGTATATAATCTTTCTGCCATTGCGCTGAAAGGCCGGTATGAAGGAAATGTTGAACTGTGCGGAATGACTCCTGAAGGGCTCAGGTCTCTGAACCTGGAGCTGGAGACCGGGGGAAGACTGCCGGACGGCGACAGCGCTCAGTTGGAACTGGTGTATGGGAATGCGGTCTTAAGCAACTTTTATCACAAGGGAACAGGAAAGACCTACTGGGATACCGGGGAAGCGCCGGACATTGACCTGAAGAACGATTCCCTCTTCCTGATCCTGGACCAGGAGGGCTATTACCAGGCGCAGAACCCGGATGTGGGCGGAGGTCCCGCTGGGGCGGCGGGAGGAGCGGACACAGCCGGGCAGGGACAGAAGGCTCAGACAGCGCCGAAAAAATATGTGGTAAAAGGCAGCGGCGTGATAGCGGGCGGAATGGACAATTACAGTATGGATTCCTTTAAAGTATACTGCGATCTTGATCAGCTGAGGGGATATCTTAAGAAAGAGTTCCGAGGGCGCGTTATTCCGGGACAGCCGTCTACAAAGAGCGGAAAGCCGTACAGCAGATTTGTATACAGTTCGGCAAGAGTGCAGGCGGATGACATGGAGCATGTGGAGGAACTGGCCAGTACGATCCGCAGCCTTGGGTATAACGTGGAGACAAATGCAGAGTACATTGACAGTATGAAGAAACAGTTTGCCATGGTCCAGGCAGTCCTCGGTGGGATCGGAGCGGTCTCTCTGCTGGTGGCGGCGATCGGGATTGCCAATACGATGATGATGTCCATATACGAGAGGACAAAAGAGATCGGGGTCATGAAAGTGATCGGATGCGGGCTCAGGAACATCCGCCAGCTTTTCCTGCTGGAGGCAGCGTTCATCGGGCTGGCTGGCGGCATCATCGGAAATATCCTGAGCCTGACCATGTCGCTGGTGATCAATATTTTTGTCTCAGGCGGAGGCCTGGGAGTATCCGGGAATCTCTCGTTTATCCCGGTGTGGCTGCTGCTTGTATCAACAGGCTTTGCGGTGCTGGTCGGAACGGCGGCGGGATATTTCCCTGCAAGGAGGGCGATGAGCCTCAGCCCGCTGGAGGCGATACGGAGTCAGTGACAGATCCGCAGACTCCTGCAGCTGAACGTAAAAAACAGGTGACAGGGGAATCATTCCTCTATCACCTGGATTTCCAGATAATCAAAATCGATCGAATCGACAAAATTATCCTGATAAAAACGAGCTTTGGCATGCCGCTTGAACTCTGCGATAGTGGAGTCCAGCCAGATCGGCTTGCTCAGGTCAAATTCATAACAGATCTGGTCCAGGGCATGAAATATCTTGTGCGTGCGGGTATCGTCAGTCTCATTGCAGACCACGGTGTCCCGCAGCATTCTGTTATCTTTAAATTCTTTTCCCCATAAACGAAACATAAAAGAACTCCTTTCTGCATGATGGTATTCTAACACAGGAAAAAGGAAAAGTCATCTGCGGAAAAGCTTCCGTATGGAAAATCTTCTGTGCGGAAAATCTGCCGTTGCCTGAGACAGTGCTTTTTGATATAGTATTAAAGGAATGGCGGAGGCTAATACAGCGGAATATGAGGAGGACCAGGAGCTATGATCAGAGTATGCACAGAGGCGGACAGGCCGGTGTTGGAGGAGTATTTAAAGGATGAACCATATGGAAGGCTGATAGCGGATGCGGTGGACGCGTTCGGGATTGATGCGCCGTTTCAGATCGTCTATATTGACGAAGCTCCGGGAGGACAGGATGCGGATAAGAAGATCAGCGGCGTGTACCTCTGGCTTCATGGGACGCTTGTCCTCTACTGTAAAGAGAATCAGGTGGGGATCGATTTCCTGGAAGAGATGATGGGGATCGAAGCGCCCCAGAAGGTGGCGGGGCGAAAGGATAATGTGAATATCGTGAGCTGGCTTCTGACGGACTATGTCATGGAGACAGGGAAGACACTCCCAGAGCTCACGGATAAAGAGGGAAACCTCGTGGAGTGTCTGGGAAAAGCAGAACATGAAGGGGAATGGACAGTGCTCACAAGATAGGTGTGCCCGCTGCGAAAAACAGATGCAAAAAAGCACAGCCGGGTATGGGAATATGCTGAGTACAGAGAGGAAAAGGAACTCATGAAAAAGATTTTGGACAGGGTATTTATTGACGGTCTGAGCGGTATGGCACAGGGGCTCTTCGCCACGTTGATCATTGGAACGATCATCCAGCAGATCGGCACGTTCGCCGGAGGAAATGTGGGAGATCTGATCTATCTGGTCGGCAAGATGGCAGCAGGGCTGACCGGTGCAGGCATCGGCGCTGGCGTGGCGCGCAAGCTGGATGCGGGACATCTGGTCGTTGTATCCGCCGCGGTCGCGGGAATGATCGGCGCGTTTGCCGGGAATCTGCTTTCAGGAAACGTACTGGCGGACGGAAATCTGATCCTGGCTGGCCCGGGAGAGCCGTTGGGCGCTTTTGTGGCGGCATATGCTGCCATCGAACTGGGAATCCTGATCTCAGGAAAGACCAGGCTGGACATCATACTCACGCCTCTCGTCTGTATTGGAGCAGGTTCGGTGGTGGGTCTGTTAGTGGGGCCTCCGATCTCCGGATTCATGGCGTGGCTCGGATCACTGATCAACTGGGGCACAGAGCAGCAGCCCTTCCTCATGGGTATAGTTGTGTCGGTCCTGATGGGAATGATACTCACACTGCCGATCAGTTCCGCCGCGCTTGGAGTGATCCTGAATCTGTCAGGACTGGCGGCCGGGGCGGCTACAGTGGGCTGCTGCTGCAATATGATCGGCTTCGCGGTGGCGAGCTGGCGGGAGAATAAGTTCAGCGGATTCCTGGCGCAGGGGATCGGGACATCCATGCTTCAGGTTCCGAATATCGTGCGGCATCCCCAGATATGGATACCCCCGATCCTTTCCAGCGCTGTTCTGGGACCGGTAGGGACGATGCTGTTCCACATGACAAATAACGCAACCGGTTCGGGAATGGGAACGGCGGGATTGGTAGGGTCTCTGATGACATGGCAGGTCATGACACAGACAGAAGGCGGGACTGTCGTGCTTTTTAAGATCATGGTGATCCAGTTTATCCTGCCTGCGGTGCTGACGCTCCTGATCTCAGAATTTATGCGGAAGAAGAAATGGATCCATCCGGGGGACATGAAACTGGAGATATGAAAAGATTATAAAATGGAGCGAACTCTGTGACAGCGTATACAAAATATGGTATACTGTTCAGAGATAAAACAACCAATGGGGGATATCCGCGATGAAATGTGAACAACAGGTTGAGGCTGCATTAAAGAGCTACGAGGATGTCGACAGTTGGAAAACAGTTATTTTTCTCTACAATGCAGCTTTGAAAGAAGTAGGCACAAAGCTGGAGATCCTAAATGATGAGTTCCAGCATGTACATCAGTACAATCCGATCGAACACATCAAGACAAGGATCAAAACGCCGGAGAGCATCGTAAAGAAGCTCAAACGTTACGGATACGAAACATCCATAGAAAATATGGTCCGTTATATCAACGATATTGCAGGCGTGAGGCTGATCTGTTCTTTTACCTCAGATATTTACCGCCTGGCAGAGATGATCGGAAATCAGAGCGACCTTAAAGTGCTCTCGATCAAGGACTACATAAAGAACCCGAAGGAAAGCGGTTATAAGAGCTACCATATGCTTGTCTCCGTACCGATCTTTCTGTCTGACAGCGTGGTGGACACCAAGGTGGAGATCCAGATCCGCACGATCGCGATGGATTTCTGGGCGAGCCTGGAGCATAAGATTTATTATAAGTTTGAGGGCAATGCGCCGGATTATATCAGCAGGGACCTCCAGGAATGTGCAAAGATGGTATCTGAACTGGATGACAAGATGCTCTCGCTGAATGAAGCCATCCAGGAATGCATCGTGAACGAGAAAAACCGGGATAACATGGATGAAGTGCTGGAAAATGTGATCGGGAACAGAAAAGAACAGAAAGTGCTGCATTTTGATGGGGCAGCAGAAAAATAGTGCCAATTGGGGACGTAGTAAAATCGGATTTCACTACGTCCCCAATCGATTATTTTTCAGGTTGTCACTGTGTGTTTTCATCGTTTGACGCGATCTCAGTGATCGATTTCACGAGTCCCGCGATCTCCTGTATCTGAGAGGGAACGATGATCTTGGTCGCTTTTCCGTCAGCAGCCTTTTCAAATGCTTCCAGGCTCTTAAGAGTAAGAACTGCGTTGTCTGCCCCGGCTTCTTTTAAGAATCTGAGACCATCGGCAGTCGCCTGCTGTACCTTCATGATAGCCTCCGCTTCACCTTCTGCCTCGCGGATCATTTTCTCCTTCTCAGCCTCAGCCTGGAGGATCGCTGCCTGTTTCTTTGCCTCGGCTTCCAGGATCACGGACTGCTTCTGTCCTTCTGCGACGAGGACAGTGGATTTTTTTTCACCCTCTGCCCTCAGGATCGCCTCTCTTCGCTCACGCTCTGCCTTCATCTGTTTTTCCATTGCGTCACGGATGGCTGTCGGCGGGATGATGTTTTTAAGCTCCACGCGGTTTACCTTGATGCCCCATGGGTCAGTGGCAAGATCCAGCTCCGCGCGCATTTTTGTGTTTATCGTCTCTCTGGATGTCAGGGTCTGGTCAAGTTCCAGATCGCCGATGATGTTGCGGAGAGTTGTCGCTGTCAGGTTTTCGATGGCGATGATAGGGTTGGCAACGCCGTAGCAGAACAGCTTGGGATCTGTGATCTGGAAAAAGATAACGGTATCGATCTGCATGGTCACATTATCTTTTGTGATCACCGGCTGGGGCGGGAAGTCTACGACTTGCTCCTTCAGGTCGATCCGTTTTGCCACGCGGTCAATGATGGGGAGCTTGAAATGGAGCCCTGTGCTCCATGTGGCCTGATAAGCGCCGAGGCGCTCCACAACGACTGACTGAGCCTGATGCACGATCTTAACGCATGAAATCAGGACAAGCACGATCAGGACCACAATGATAATGAAAAAAATACCTCCGATGCTGATTATACTGTTCATTTGTTATTCCTCCTCATACTTTTCTACGATCAATTTTACCCCGGATACCGCAAGAACCTTTGCCAGAGAACCTGCTTCCAGTATTTCCCTGTCATCCCTGCTGCGGACGGTCCACTCCCGGCCGTCTATGACGCTTTTTCCGGTCTGATTCCGGTTGTCAACCTTTTCCGTTAGTTTTATGATCTTTCCGATCTCGCCTTCATAATTCGTTCGGACTCGTTTCTGGTTAAGATGCTTTATCGCCCAGGGGCGTGTGAAGAACAGAAGGATGCAGGACACTGCCAGAAAGATCAGGATCTGCGCCAGGACGCCGGCTCCTAAAATATCGGCGAGGATTGCCGCAAGGGCTCCGCCGGCAAACCAGATCGTGGTCAGCCCCACGGTGATCAGTTCGATAACGATCAGTATGATGAAAAGCCCCAGCCATATCAGCCAGGTGTTTTCCGTAAATGACCGAAGAATTTCCATATTCATCGAGTTTTGTTTCTCCTTTCACGATAGCTGTTATTGTGTTGTCTGCCCCAGATACATTTGCCCTGGTTTTCCAGGAGGCTGCCTGTCAGTTCCATGGGTATTCTGCGTAATCAGCTTCAAAATATCCTTCGCCCGGAAGGAACTCAGCGGGGTCGCCGATGAGTGTGATCTCTGTTCCCGCGGGGAGGATGATATTCCTGAGCCTTCCCCCGGGAGAAGCACTGTCCCTGGCCGTCCACAGAAACTTATTGGAGCCGTTGGGATAGAGAAGATCCAGGTTGAAAGACGCATAGCCTTCGAATTCTTTCACGATAACATCATAGATGCCTTCAGGAAGTATGTCTTCTCCCACTGTGTAAGTCCCTTCATTCAGAACAACAGATCCTGTCAGTGGATTGGCTGTTATATCCTGCGTGAGAGGCTGTGCGTTAGACGTCGAAAATGTCAGGGCAGCGCTGCCGCTGATGGCCATCTGCGCTCCGTTATACAGCCGCAGGTCATCCGTTTCCGTCACTTCATCATCTAGCCCATCCTCGCCGAACCATATGGATTCATAGATAAGATTTTCAGTGTCAGATATCTGAAGGCCTCCGTTTCCGTACGCGAGCTCTGCGTGGTAGACGCCTTCCGGCATATGAATGCCGACCTGATAAACGCCGCTTCCGATGGCAGTTTCGTATGTACTGCCTGTACCGGGGATTTCCCTTGTTACATATTCATAAGGATTATGATCCTCATAGGTATGGGAAACGTCGCTGTCGTCTGAGAAAATGCTTTCTATGCCTGTCAGCCAGGAGTTCCCATCGGAGGAAGAGCCGGCTTCGAGCATGGACCTGACGATCCGGATCAATGCGGGGCCGAACACACATATCACGATCATAAGGATAATGATCAGGGTGACTGTCCTGTATTTTTTTGACTGAAAGTCCGGACTATTTATGCGGGTGTGATGATTCCGCTGTGGAGGAGCAGCGGAGACTGTTTGCCGCTGAACGCTGCCGGCCTGGGTTTTTGTGGTACCGGGAGTCCCTGGCATCCGCGGTATTTTCCCACGGTGCGCGGACTCGGATTTCCGGGCTCCGGTATCTGCACCGGTAGACGGCAGACGGTAAGAATCCCTCATATATTCCTATCCGTACATTTTATTATCAAGACGGCAGAATACGCACTTTCCATTATCCAGCCGGCTGCCGCATAAACTGCATTTGCCTGTCATATTCTCTCTTCACCTCTCATACCGGAATCAGATAATTGACTTTATTATATCAGATGGCACAGATTTTGTGAACCTGCCGTGGGAGTATCGTAATTTTTTCTTAAGATAGGCTGTTAAAACGCAAAATATCTTGATGCTTTTGCCTCTTTTCGATATACTGTACTGAGGGGTCATTTTACTGGCTGGCGGGGAATGCAGACCAGAAGTCAGAGGAAGTTAAAGGGAAAAAGGAATGATGAAAAAGGCAAGGAAAAAGAGTGTAGAGATCGGAGCAGGTCTGCTGCTGGCTGTCATTGCATGGGTAGTGGTGTCTTTTCTGTCCGTAACAGGGATTTTGGAGACGATATTATTTCTGCTGGCGTACGCGGCGCTTTCCGGGACAACGTACTGGGAACAGTTAGAGAAGCTCAGAAAAAAGCAGTTTCTGGACGAGAATCTTCTGATGATCATCGCGACAGCGGGCGCTTTTGCTGTAGGCAGGCATAAGGAGGCTGTGGCTGCAATGCTGTTTTACCAGGTGGGAAAGCTGGTAGAAGAGATATCCCTAAGCAGGACAAGGAAGTCGATCGCGAAATTTATAGATATCCGTCCCGAATATGCGAATCTGAAAGTCGGAGAAACCGAGCGGGTCGTACCGCCCCAGGAACTTCTCCTGGGGCAGATCATCATCCTGCGGCCGGGAGAGAAGATCCCGGTGGACGCGGTCGTGACAAAGGGAACAGGCACGGTGGACATGAAAGCGCTCACCGGCGAATCTGAACCAAGGGTTGTGTGGGAGGGAGACCGGCTGTACAGCGGGAGCATCAACCTCAACAGCGTTCTGCAGGCAAGGGTGGTAAAGCGCTACAACGACTCCACTGCGGCAAAGATCATGCGGCTTGTGGAGAGCGCTAATGAGAACAGATCAGAAAGCATTCATTTTGCGGATAAATTCACAAAATACTATACGCCCATCGTGATCCTGATCGCGCTTTTGACCGTGATCCTTCCCCCGATGATGTTTATCGAAGCAAAAGGCGAGTGGATATATCGGGGGCTCATCATCCTTGTGGCCGCATGTCCGTGCGGGCTTATGGTATCTATCCCGCTGGCGTTTCTGGGCGGGATCGGGTCGGCGGCAAAACAGGGCGTACTTATCAAAGGCGGGAGATTTCTGGAGAAGCTGACACTGGTAGATACTTTTGTGTTCGATAAGACCGGAACACTTACAGAAGGTGTGTTCTATGTAAAGGACATTGTCCCGCAAAACAAGATGGAAAAAGAGGATCTGCTTGAAATCGCTGTTCTGGCGGAATCTTATTCCAGCCATCCTGTTGCCATGTCTCTCCAGAAAGCGTATGGGAAAGCTATGGATAGGACTCGTGTGTCTAATATTGCAGAACAGCCGGGGTATGGCGTCCGGGCGATCGTGGACGGAAGAGAAGTCTGTGTGGGAAATACGAGGCTGATGGAACGAAAAGGAATCCGATGCCGGGCTGTGGAGGAGGCTGGCACGACCGTCTATGTGGCGGTTAACAGGCAGTATGCAGGGTATATCCTGATCTCTGATATGATCCGGAGAGATGCTGCCAGGCTGCTGAGATGGATGTGCAAAAAAGATCTGTCCGCGGTCATGCTGACCGGTGACAATGAACAGGTGGCAGAGGAAGTGGCGGGCGAGCTGGGAATCGACAGTGTGTATGCCGAACTGATGCCGGAAGATAAGGTGGCCCTGCTGGAAGAATTCCGGGAGGGCCAGACGGAAGATGAGATACTGGCATTTGTCGGGGATGGCATCAATGACGCCCCGGTCCTGGCGCTTGCGGATATTGGTATCGCCATGGGTGGTCTGGGCGCGGATGCGGCTCTGGAAGCGGCGGACATCATCCTGATGAAGGATGAGCCGTCCAAAATCATAAATGCGGTCCGTATCTCAAAAGCAACGCTAAGATCAGTTAAACAGAATATGATATTTGCTATCGGGATGAAAGGGATCCTCATCGTCATGGCATTCTTCGGGCTTGTGACCATGCAGAATGCGATCATCGCGGATATGGCTGTCATGCTGATCAATATTTTAAATTCATTCTGGATGATGCAGTATCCGGATTATGGAGTATGAGTTATGAAAATAAAGAGAAGACTAATATTTGCGGCGGCAGTGTGCATATCTGCCGCGGGGATGCTGGGCGGATGCTCCAATCCCCAGAAGGAAGGAACGGCAGCCCTTGAAGAAGGCAATTACGCAGAGGCCCTGACTCGGTTTCAGAAAGCCGCGGAAAGTGATGACAGAGAAAAAGCTGCGGAAGGGTACAGGGGACTTGGCATGGCTTATTATGAGTCCGGCCAATACGAAAAAGCGCTGGAGGCATTTCAGCAGGCAGTGGATCTGGGAGCGGAGGAGACGGTACAGCTCTATCATCTTATGGCATCATGCGGGATGCAGACCTGGAAAAGCGAGGAAGACTACACGGCTGTCCTGGGGTATATCCAGACCGGGCTTGCGCTGGCGGAGATTGCTGACGGAGAGGAAGCCCCGGATACGGATATGATCCGTGAGATGAAATATAATGAGATCATCTGCTATGAGAATCTGGCGGACTGGGAAAACGCGCGCCAGAAGGGGGAAGAATATCTCAGCGAGTATCCGGATGACGAAACAGTGCAGAAGGAAGCAGAATTTTTAAAGACACGGTAGTGCATATGCACTGCCGGTTTTTTGACAGGGCGGAGGTAAGAGACCGATGTACGATATGGAACAGATAGAAGAGACAGTCATTCTCGTAGGAGTTGATACAGGGGCTGGTGAGGCGGCGCTGCGCTCTCTTGACGAGCTAGCAGAACTGGCCAGGACCGCCGGGGCAAAAGTGGCCGGCAGACTCATCCAGGCAAGAGAGTCCGCCCATCCGGTGACGTATGTGGGAAAAGGGAAACTGCTGGAGTTAAAAGAGCTCATATGGGAGACAGGGGCAACAGGCATTATCTGTGATGACGAACTGACCAGCGCCCAGCTCGGCGCTCTGGAGGCGGAACTGTCCTGCAAGGTGATCGACCGGACGCTCCTGATCCTGGATATCTTTGCCGCCAGGGCTGTCTCCGGAGAGGGCAAGATACAGGTAGAGCTGGCACAGCTCAGATACCGGGCGTCCCGCCTGACCAGGCTTGGCAGGTCGCTGTCCCGGCTGGGAGGAGGCATTGGGACCAGGGGTCCCGGAGAGAAGAAGCTGGAAATGGACCGCCGGCTCATCCGCGAGAGGATCAGCCGGCTCAAACAGGAGCTGAAGGATGTGGAGAAGCACCGGGAGCTTATCCGCGGCCAGAGACAGCAGTCAGGACTGAAAGTGGCGGCTCTTGTCGGCTACACCTCAGCGGGGAAGAGCAGTATAGAAAATGCGCTTACAGACGCAGGGATCCTGGAGGACGCCATGCTCTTCTCCACACTGGATACGACCACCCGGTCTCTGATGCTGGACAATACCCAGGAGATCCTGCTCACAGATACAGTGGGATTTATCCGAAAACTCCCCCATCATCTGGTGGAGGCTTTTAAGAGCACGCTTGAAGAGGTGAAATATGCGGATATCATCATCCATGTGGTGGATGCTTCTAACCCGCAGATGGATGAACAGATGTATGTGGTGTATGACACGCTGCGCCTGCTCGGTGCGGCGGGAAAGCCGGTCATCACCCTCTTTAATAAACAGGACAGACTGGAGACGCCTGTAAACCAGAAGGATTTTCAGGCTGATCATTCCATCCCCACATCCGCGAAGACCGGGCAGGGGCTGGATGAGCTGAAAAAGGCGCTTCTTGAGATCATAAGGAAAGATATGATCTATATTGAGAGGATGTATGATTTCTCGGAGGCGGGCATGCTCCAGCTTATCCGCAGCAGAGGACAGCTCCTGTCCGAGGAATATGTGCCGGAAGGGATCGCGGTGAAAGCCTATGTACCGAAGGATATATATGGAAAACTCATAACATCCCGCCGTCCAACCGGATGATCTGTCCGGTGAGATAACCGGGAGCATCGGCGAGAAGGAGCGCAAGAGCGGCAGCTTCCTCCGCGGTTCCGAACCGCCCGGCGGGAATCTCTTCTTTCAGGGCCTCTCGCTCTCCCGCATCCAGCCGGGCATTCATCTCGGTATCGATCACTCCGCAGGCAATGGCATTTACCTGGATATTGCTTGGGGCAAGTTCCTTTGCCAGCGCCTGTGTCAGTCCGTTGATGCCGGCTTTGGAGGCTGAGTAGGCGGCTTCACAGGAGGCGCCTGACGTGCCCCAAATAGAGGAAATATTGATGATCCTCCCCGCTTTTTTGGATACCATATAGGGGATCGCTTCCCGGCAGCAGTAGAAGGCGGAGGAGAGATTCGTGTCCATGACAGCCCGCCATTGGGCGTCGGACATATCACTCAAAAGCCCGAAATGTGAGATCCCCGCGTTATTTATAAGAACGTCAAGCCCGCCGCGGGCCGTGGAGATTTTTCGGAACATGGAGCGCGCCGTGTCCGGGTCGCTCACATCGCCGGGGACCTGCGTACAGGAGCCGCCCGCTCCCAGGATCTCCTTTTCCAGAGATTCCAGCTTCTCTATGGAATGTATGCAGTTTATAAATACATGATATCCGGCTTTTGCGAAGGCAAGAGCGCATGCGCGCCCGATCCCCCGGGAAGAGCCGGTCACAAGCACATTTTTTTTGTCCATGGTCAGAATCCTCCCCATTTGTGTATCGTGTAACAAGTATAACACGGAAGTGTTTTCAGCGCCAGATAAAGGGGAGGGGATAAAGGAAAACACAGATAAAGGGAAACGGTTGTACTTGCTGACCGGCTGTGATAAAATTTATCTGGATCGTCCGGCGGATAGAAAAGTGCCGGACAGTTATGACATTTGAAGATCGTTTTCAGGCGGGAGCAGCCGGTGGAGGGCAGAACATGATTGATGATGCGATGGAGTTTGCGGCGAAGGCACACGAAGGACAGTTTCGCAAAGGGACGAGGCGGCCTTATATCGTCCACCCGATCGAGGTGGCGGATATCGTGTCCACGATGACAAAGGACGAGGAGGTGATCTGCGCGGCTGTGCTCCACGATACGATCGAGGACTGCAGAGGGATCACCTGGGATGTGCTGAGGCTGCGGTTTGGGAGCCGGGTAGCAGACATGGTCTCCCAGGAGAGTGAGGATAAGTCGAAAACATGGGAAGAGCGCAAGGGCGCCACCATCAGCCGTCTGAAAGACGCTCCCATAGAGGTGCAGATGATCGGACTGGCGGATAAGCTTTCCAATATGCGGGATATTGACAGAGATTATCCGAAGGAGGGAGATGCCCTCTGGACGCGGTTCCGCATGCAGAGCAAATCAGCGCTCGCCTGGTATTACAAGGGCATCAGGGATGTTCTGGCGGAGCGCTTCGGGGGCATGCCGGCATATGAGGAGTACTGCCGGCTGGTCAATAAGAATTTCGGACCGGGCCCGGCCCATACCGACTGGATGAAAGAGAACAGGGCCACATAGCATTTACACCGGTGCAGCAAAGAGTCCGAGCTGCGGCGGAGAGAATGTGAACAGGAAAAACGCCGCGGTCATCAAGACGGAGAAAAAGATGATGAAAGGGCGGATTTTTTCTATCCCGGCAGATCCGCGCAGTCTCCATGCGGCGCTGAAGGAGATGAGAACAGCGATATAGAAGATGGCAATATTAATAAGCGCGATATTTTTGCCGAGTATACCGGAATAAGTGTAGAAAAGAACAGGCACGCTCCATGTTCCCAGCAGTCCTCCTGCAAGGAGCGCGGAACGCAGAGAAGGAAAGTTTTTCCGGATGCCGGAAGGCAGGAAAAGGCTCCAGACAAGGATGGGAAAAAAGACAAGCTTCATGTGTTCCCATGTGGATTCGCTGACAGGAGAGGACAGGGCAACGACAGGGTTCTGCCCTGACCAGTCATAGAAGAAGTGGGACAGGGTCCCGAGCACTGCGGTGAAGATAAGGCCTGCCGCAAGATAATGCCGTGTATGTTTTATATTTTCGTTATCCATAAAATACCCCCGCATACTTTAATGACAGTGTGGTATAACTGTTATTAAAGTATGCGGGGCTATATTATTTTTATGTGCGCCCTGCCGCGATATCGGTTAAACGCACACAAAACCGGATTTAATTCCAAAAGTCTGTTTTATCCTTGAGCTGGATATCCTTCGCTCTGAATACAGGATCTTTCCCTTCCTTTTTCTGCTTCGTATAGTCGTACATCGCCTGGATCGCGGGCCTTCCCAGTATGAGGATGACGGGCAGGTTGATGAGGGCCATCAGGCCCATGAGCACGTCCGCCATATTCCATACAAGTCCGAATTCCATCGTTGCTCCGACGAGCACGATCAGGGCGGCGATGATGCGGAATGCGGTGATCAGCGCTTTGCCCGGCTTTCTGCCGCAGAGGAATTTCAGTCCCATTTCCGCATAGTAGAAATTGCCGATCAGCGTCGTAAATGCGAACAGGCAGAGCGCGATGGTGATAAAGATCGTCCCGAATCCGCCCAGCGAAGCAGAAGCCGCCGCCTGTACCCACGGCATTCCCGCAAGATCGGATGCGGGCTCAATGCCGGAACACAGCAGCATGAAGGCTGTCGCGGAGCAGATGAGGATGGTGTCGATGAAGACAGAAAGCATCTGGACCAGTCCCTGTTTGACCGGATGGGATACAGCAGCGCTGGCTGCCGCGTTGGGCGCGGAGCCCACGCCGGCCTCGTTGGAGAAGAGCCCGCGCTTGATCCCATGCATGACACAGGAGCCCGCGAACCCTCCGAAAATAGCGTTGAGGTCAAATGCATTTCCAAAGATGTCAGAAAACATCTGAGGAATGAGCTGGTAATGGGTGACGATGATAAAGAGGGAGACCGCCAGGTAAAAGACCCCCATGACAGGAACAAGGACGCCTGTGATCTTTGAAATCTGCCGGCTGCCCCCGAAAATAGATGCCGCAAAAATAACCGCCAGTATCATGCCGACAACGATGGGAGTCAGCTCCGGATCAAAGAAGGTATAAGCGCGGAAAGAATCCGCGATATTGAAAGAAGCCACAAGATTAAATCCGCCCATATAAGTCATGATGAGCATGACTGCAAACAGAACGCCGATCCAATGCTTTTTGAGGGCGGCCTGGATGTAATAGGCAGGTCCGCCGTAAGAACTGCCGTCCTTTGCCCTGTGTTTGTAGATCTGGGCAAGGGTGCTCTCGATGAACGCTGACGCGCTTCCGAGGAAAGCGGTCAGCCACATCCAGAATACCGCGCCCGCGCCGCCAAGACAGATGGCGGTGGAAATCCCGGCGATATTGCCGGTCCCTACTCTGGACGCGGTGGATACCATGAGTGCCTGGAACGAGGAAAGTCCGCTCTCATCGCTTCCGGGCTGCGCTACGACACGCAGGGATTCAATAAACATACGGAACTGAACAAACCGGGTGCGGACGGAAAACCAGATGCCCGCGGCCAGGAGAAGGACGATCAGTATGTAGCTGTACAGCAGGTTGCTGAGTGTGTTGATGATTTCTGCAAACAAAATATTTTCCTCTCTTTCTTGTAAGAGCCGTTTTTTGACGGCGCTGCTGATGCGACATGCCCTCCGGTGTGAGAGTGAAAAGCAAGGCGTGATATCGCCGGAAGGACACAGATGTCTTAATTATATAGTATAGTCCGGATTTTGTCCAGAATAGCGGTCTGCCCTGCGTTTCACGATCCTTTTGCCGGTCACTGCTCTTTTCCTTTGCGCTGCGGCGGGAGATGTGTTATTCTAAATGTGTCATTTAGTATGCGCAGTATGAGAGGATAAAATAACAAAAATATGCAGGCAAACGTTTGAGGAAAAAATAGGGCCGTATCGTGGTCTCCTCCTCCGGGCCTATGCTATAATTACTGTATCAGAGTCGTGCTGTGGTGGCTTTGAAATATAAAGATTAGAGAGGAAAAGAAAAATGATGACACGAGTAAAAGAAACCGTACAGAGCCTGGAAGCCCGGAGAATCATCATATGGCTGTTTTTCATAGCCGCAGGGATCTTTGTTCCGATGGGATTCCACAGATTAGGTCTTGGGATCGCGTTCCTTCCGATGCATATCCCTGTCTTTATCGGAGCGTTTTTGTGCGGGCCGTATCTGGGAATGGCCGGCGCCGTGTGTACAGTGGGATTGTCCTGCCTGATCACCGGCATGCCGCCTGTGTTTCCCACAGGGGTCTGCATGATGCTTGAACTGGCAGCCTACGCAGGAGTGTGCGCGGGGATCATGAAAAAGAGAAGATACACCATGCTGTCTTTGTATGGCGCTCTGATCGCCGGGATCGTGGCGGGCAGGATCGTGAACGGCATTGCAGGCGTGCTGACAGCCGGTCTTTCGGGAGGAAGTTACAGCCTTTCTTCTTTTGTGGAGGGCTCGATCATTTCCACGATCCCGGGAACTATCCTTCTGTTGTGCATTGTGCCGGGACTGGTGATGCTCCTGGAGAATGTGCTCGGATTCCATAAGCGCGGCAGCGGGGAATAAAACGATACAGGCAGAATATGAGTGAGATGACGCGCGAATGAGAGAGTATATTTTAGAACATCTGAAACGGTATCCCATGATGGAGATTGCTGATATGGTAAAGCTGCTGTACCAGAGTGAGTTCGGCGGCGGTCATATGATAAAGAACCCGGCTGCCAGCCTGGAGAGGCTGGAGCGGGAGTGCCAGGGGCTTGAACTTGGGCAGGGCCCCATGCGGTGGGAAAAAATCGGAAATCATATGGGGCGGCTTTTTCTGCAGGGGATGAGCGAGCATATCAGCCTTGAGACTGTGAACCGGTTCTTTGTGAATTCAGCCCGCAGAGTAAACGCCAGTGAAAAGGTGTTTGAAGGAAAACTGGAGCTGCTGGTGGAAATGTGCCGGGAGGGAAGCCTGCCCTTTGAATGCCGGGAACTGGAGGACTGGCTTGACGTTTACAGGGAAAAAGGATATCCTCTCATTCGCCACTCGGATACATACAGAAGGCTTTACCATCCATCGTACAGAGTTATCAGCGAGGACTATCTTCAGTATCTGGATCTGTTTGAGAGCATTGACAGCAGGCTGGAGAAAAACAGACCCCTGATCCTTGCGGTGGATGGCCGCTGCGGAAGCGGAAAGAGCTGGCTTGCCCGCCTTCTGTCCGGTATCTATCCCAGCTCTGTGATCCATATGGATCATTTCTTCTTAAGACCTGTCCAGAGGACGGAGGAGCGTCTGAAGGAAGCCGGGGGAAATATTGACTATGAGCGGTTCATGGAAGAAGTTGTCAAACCTTTGAAGTCGGGGGAGAACGTTCTGGATTACCGCCGCTATGACTGTGTGAGCGGGGAGTTTTCCGAGCAGATCCGGGTCCGGATGAAGGACCTTGTCATCATCGAAGGCACTTATAGCTGCCATCCGCGTTTTTGCGGTTGTTATGACGTGAAGGTGTTTTTGGATATCAGCCCGGAGGAGCAGAAGGAACGGATATTAAAGCGGAATGGAGCGTACATGCTGTCCCGCTTTGTGAATGAATGGATTCCCAAAGAAGAGACCTATTTCGATACGTTTGGGATAAGGAAGACATGCGATCTCATATTCAAAGAGGATGTGTGACAGAAACGGCTATACGGTTCGGATCTGTCACACATCCTCTTTCTTTATCATCTTATAAAGTCCGGCGCGGTTCCGCGCAGGTTTCCCTCCATACAAGCGAAAAAGGCAGGAGGATCTTCATGGGCAGGCGGTGTCCGCCCTCGATCCTGTCGATCAGGATTTTCGCGGCTGTCTTCCCCATCTCTTTGATCGGGATATGGATCGTGGTGAGGAGGGGAGTGATGTACTGAACGACATCAATATCATCGATGCTGATCAGGGATACGTCCTTTGGGATCCTGAGACCCTTTTCCTGCAGAGCGCGCAATGTTCCGATGGCAACGGTGTCATTGGAACAGAATATGGCAGTAAAGTCCCTGCTTTTCTCAAGCAGGCGAAGGGCGCCCTGGTAGCCGCCTTCTGTTGTCATGGGGGAATGGACCACGAGTTCACGCCGCAGAGGGAGTTTTCTGGCGGACAGGGCGGCGCAGTATCCCTCATATCTGTTTTCTTCCTTCGTGTCTCCGATGTAAGCGATATGAGTGTGCCCCAGTTCCATGAGCCTTTCCATTACAGAACCTGCGGCCTGGTAGCCGTCGCAGATGATCTGGTCATATTTGGCGTTGATCGTATTCAGGCCGCTGTATACCACATTGTTAAAATGCTTTTTCAGAAAGCTGAGCATCTGCCGGTTGCACCTGCCCAGCACGGCCGCGCCGTCCACCCGGTTTCCCGTGACGTGGCGGAATTCGGCAGGATTGTCAATGTCCACAAAGGTGATCAGATGCTTCACGATGTAATTATGATGGAACGCCTCTTCCTCCAGTCCTCTTGCCAAAGTCGAAAAGAAAATATCCTTCATGGGATCCTCTGTGCGGGCAAAGATACAGGCGATGGAACGATTCGGCTTCTTTGCGGACACACTGTTCCCGCTCTTTAAATCCCTTGCGGCTGTATTGGGCGAGTACCCGGTCCTGCGGACGATCTCCCATATCCTGTCCTGGACTTCTTTGCTGGCGGCGGAAGTTCCCTTCTGGTTGATGACTCTCGATACAGTGGAGATGGAGACTCCCGCTTCCTTTGCGATATCTTTTAATGTCATATAAACCTCCCGGTGAATCTGTCAGAATCAAGGATTGTTAATATAGATAAAAATATCAACAATATTATATTGATATTATAAAATATACAATGAAAAAAAGCCAGAAACATCGGTGAAAACGTTTGAGTAAATAAAAAACTGCATAATTTTCTTTTGTGATATGATTAGAAATAAGAAAAAACATACAAAGGAGGTGTTCGCGTGGAAGATAATGTGCTTGTTATTCATGGAGGAGGACCTACGCCGGTAATCAACGCTTCTCTGTATGGAGTGATAGAACAAGCTGTTGAGAGCGGCGGGATAGGGAAAGTGTACGGCGCTCTTGGAGGAACGAAAGGAGTGCTGGAAGAAGATTTTCTTGACCTGCTCCGGGTACCGGAGGACGAAAGAGAGCTTCTGCTCCGGACACCGGCTTCTGCGATCGGCTCTTCACGGTTCGCCCTGGAGGATGGAGATTATGCGAAGATGCCGGGCATATTCAGAAAATATGGGATAAAGTACGTCCTGCTCAACGGAGGCAACGGAACTATGGATACCTGCGGAAAGATCGATGAGGCGTGCGGCGGCGAGATCAAAGTGGTGGGGATACCCAAAACGATCGATAACGATATCGCGGTCACAGACCACACGCCGGGATATGGGAGCGCGGCGCGGTTTTTGGCGGGAACAGTCCATGAGGTGGGAGAGGATGTCCGGTCTCTCCCGATCCACGTCTGCGTGGTGGAAGCCATGGGCAGAAACGCGGGATGGCTGACGGCGGCTTCGGTTCTGGCAAGGAAAGAGAAGGGGGACGCTCCCCATTTGATCTATCTGCCGGAAAGACCATTTAATGAAGAAGAATTTCTGGAGGATGTGAAAGCCCTCTATGACAGGCGGGGACAGGTTGTTGTCGTGGCCAGCGAGGGACTCAGGGACGCGGATGGGAATCCTGTGGTCGAACCCATCTTCCGGACGGAGCGGGCTGTTTATTATGGAGATGTGAGCTCCTACCTGGCAGGTCTGGTCGTGCGCAGGCTTGGGATCAAGGCCCGTGGGGAAAAGCCGGGAATCTGCGGAAGGGCGTCTGTTCCATGGCAGTCGGAAGTAGACCGCAAGGAGGCAATCCTGGCGGGAAAGGAAGCGCTGCGCGCCGCTATGGAAGGCTGCAGCGGCGTGATGATCGGATTCCGAAGAAAGGAAGCTCCCATCGGAGAATACAGGATGGAGACATTCCGGGTTCCGATCAAAGAAGTGATGATGTACGAAAAAACGCTGCCGGATGAATATATCAATGAAAGAGGAAACGATGTTACCGAAGCGTTTGCCCGGTGGTGCAGCCCTCTGATCGGGGGAGAGGTCCCGGAATTCATCCGTCTGGACAAATATAAAAAGGAGATACAAAAATGAAACACATATGCCTTAATTTAAAACGGTTTGACGTGCCGGTAAGTCTTGGCGGCGTGAACCGCATTGCCCCGGCAGCGGACTGGGGCGCATATATCGTGGAGCGGACCGAAGAAGCCCTGCGCTCTTATGACAGCGGGAAAGTGGAATTTACCATGTATTTCCCGGAGGCGCATATCCTGGGAGCGGCGTCGGCGAAAACCGGAGACAGCCCGATCCGCATCGGATGCCAGGGTGTGTACCGTGAGAACACAGCTCCGGGCGGGAATTTCGGGGCGTTTACGACCAATCGCCCTGCCAGCGCGGCAAAAGCCCTGGGATGCGAAAGCGTCATCATCGGCCACTGCGAGGAGCGCCGGGATAAGCTGGGCATCATGGAGCTGGGCGGAGCAGCGGATGCGGAGGCGGTCAACCGGATACTGAACAGCGAGATCCGCGCGGCGGCAGGTGAGGGAATGGACGTCCTCTACTGTATCGGGGAGACGGAGGAAGAACAGCCCAGGTGGAAAGAGGTGTTGGGGCAGCAGCTTACCATCGGTCTGGAAGGCGTGGACAAAAGCCGGGCAGTGATCGCCTATGAGCCCGTGTGGGCGATAGGGCCGGGGAAGACACCGCCGGGCAAGGATTATATCGAGAAGATTGCCGGATACATAAAGGAAGTGACCGGGGGAATGGACGTGATATATGGAGGGGGGCTGAAGCAGGACAATGCAGGAATGCTGGCTTCTATCCCGGAGATTGACGGCGGGCTGATCGCGCTGACCAGATTCAGCGGTGAGATAGGCTTTTACCCGGATGAGTACCTGGAGATCATCCATATCTATATGGAGAACAGCGGTCAGTAATGATGATAGCAGAGGCTTGAGTATAAGCCGGAGAGGAAGGTAAAAATATGAAACTGGATTTTGAATACGGACATGGAACGGTCAGCGCGGAGCTGCCGGACAACACGGATGTTTTTATCCCGGGGGTGACAGTGCCGGATCCGCCCTATATTCCTGAAGAAGAGCTGGAAGCAAAGACACTGGAGTCCATCCGCAATCCAATAGGGATGGAACCGCTGTCAAAACTGGCAAAAAAAGGATCAAAAGTGACGATCGTGTTCCCGGATCGTGTAAAAGGAGGAGAGCAGCCCACATCCCACCGCAAGGTGTCTATCAAATTGATCCTCAAAGAACTGTACGCCGCCGGTGTAGAGAAAAAAGATATCCTTCTGATCTGTTCAAACGGACTGCACAGAAAAAATACAGAGAAAGAGATTTTTAATGTGCTGGGAAAAGAGCTGTTTGACGAGTTCTGGTATACACACCAGATCATCAACCACGACAGTGAGGATTATGACCATCTGGTAGACCTGGGCACAACAGACAGGGGCGACCCGGTGATCATGAACAAATATGTCTATGACAGTGATGTGGCCATCCTCATAGGGCACACACAGGGAAATCCATATGGAGGGTATTCCGGAGGGTACAAGCACTGCGCGACAGGGATCACCCACTGGAGATCCATTGCCTCCCACCATGTTCCCGAGGTCATGCACCGGAAGGATTTTACTCCGGTCAGCGGAAAATCCCTGATGCGCACCAAGTTTGATGAGATCGGCATGCACATGGAAAAATGCATGGGCAAAAAATTTTTCTGCTGCGATGCGGTGCTGGATACAAAATCCCGACAGATCGAGATCAACAGCGGCTACGCCGCGGAGATGCAGCCGCGGTCCTGGAAAATGGCTGACAAGAGGACTTATGTGCCGTGGGCAAAACAAAAATATGACATTATCGTGTTTGGGATGCCGCAGTTTTTCCACTATGGAGATGGCATGGGAACGAATCCCATCATGCTGATGCAGGCGCTGTCCGCTCAGGTCATCCGCCATAAGCGTATCATGAAAGACAACTGTGTTTTCATCTGCGCGTCCACCTGCAACGGCTATTTCCACGATGAATTGTGGCCTTATCTCAGAGAGTGCTATGAGATGTTCCAGAAGGACGGCATGAATGTGCTGACAGATATGAACCGGTACGGAGAGTATTTCGCCACAAACGAAGAGTACATCCGCAAATATCGTTTCTGCAACGCGTTCCATCCCTTCCATGGATTCTCCATGATGAGCTGCGGGCAGATCGCGGAGATGAACACAGCTGCCATCTATCTGTGCGGAGCGGAACAGCCGGGATACGCCAGAGGCATGGGACTGAAGACAAGGGCTACCATCGAAGAGGCACTGGAAGACGCGAAGAAAAAATATACAGGAGAAAATCCTGCCATTCTGGCCCTCCCCCAGACCTTTAAGCTGAGTGCGGTGCATCTGATGCTGGAAAACGAGACTTATGGCAGAGAAGACGATTATACTCATATGGTCCACCATCACATGTGATGTGGAAACCGTTCCTTCGGAAGACGGATTTCGACATACCCAAACGTTTGGGCGAAAAAAGTGTGTTTTGGTCGACGAATGTGCTATAATTATCATTAAATAACAGGGAGTGATTGTGCAATAAGTGGTGGAAACAGGAGGAAGAGACAAGAATGAGTGAAAAAAAGACGAAAAATATAAAGCAAAAAAAAGATATCATAGGGAAAATACCTAACTGGGCGTGGCTGCTCCTGTCATTCCTGGCAGCCATCGTGCTGTGGTATCTCTTATCAGTCAATCCGTCAACAGCACGAAGCTTCCCATTTGTCCCATCAATTATAGAAGCGTGCAGGACGATGGTGGAAAGAGGAGTGCTGTGGCAGGATTTTTCAAGCAGTATGATTTCCGTATTTCTCGGATTCATCCTTGGATTTGTGACAGCGGTGCCGGTGGCGTTCCTGATGGCGTGGTACCGTCCGGTCAGAAATATAGTAGAGCCCTGGATCCAGTTTATCCGTAATATCCCTCCGCTGGCGTATGTTCCCCTTGTGGTCATCTCCGCGGGCGTGGGCAGGAGACCTCAGGTGATCGTCATCTGGCTCGCCACATTCCTTATCATGAGCGTGACGATCTATCAGGGTGTGCGCAACGTGGACGAGACGCTGATAAAAGCGGCGAAGGTGCTGGGAGCCCAGGACAGGGACATCCTGGTGAAGGTGATCTTTCCGGCAACCACACCGTTCATCATAACAGCCGTCCGGCTTGGAGTGAGCGTTGCCCTCACAACGCTGATCGCGGCGGAATCGACAGGAGCCGTAGCAGGACTCGGAATGAGGATACGGTCGTTGAACAACAGTTTTGAAGTGGCGCCTATGCTGCTCTACATCATATTGATAGGTATCATAGGCATGACCTGTGAAAAGGTGATCAAGATTCTTGAAAGGAAGCTGACAGGATGGCAGGAGAAGAGAGAAGTGTAAAAGTAAAAATCGACCATGTGGAAAAAATCTTTGATACGAAAAAAGGTCCCATGGTGGCTCTGAACGGCGTGGACCTGGATATAAAGGAAAATGAATTTATCTGCGTGGTAGGTCCGTCGGGCTGCGGGAAATCTACCCTCCTCAACATAATAGCAGGTCTGCTGCCCGCCACAAGCGGAGCGGTGTATGTGGATGGGAAGAAAGTGGAAGGGACAGGTACAGAGAGGGGCGTTGTATTTCAGCAGTATGCGCTGTTCCCCTGGCTGACTGTCATCAAAAACGTAATGTTCGGGCTGAAGCTGAAGGGCATGAGCAATGAGGAAGCCCGGGAGACCGCCATGAAATATCTGAAAAAGGTAGGTCTGGAGGAATTCGCGGACAGCTATCCGAAAGAGCTCTCAGGAGGTATGAAACAGCGTGTGGCGATCGCCCGCGCCTATGCGGTACAGCCGGAAGTGCTCCTGATGGACGAGCCATTTGGAGCCCTGGACGCCCAGACAAGGACGCAGCTCCAGTCGGAACTGCTCCTCACATGGGAAAATGAGAGGAAAACATGCTTTTTCATCACCCACGATGTAGAAGAGGCGATCATCCTTGCGACCCGGGTAGTGATCATGAGCGCAAGACCGGGCCGCATCCGTGATATCGTGGATATTGACATTCCTTATCCGAGAGATCAGGAGACAAAGATGAGCCCGAGGTTCATGGAACTGAAAAACTACATATGGAAGCAGGTATATCAGGAATACCTTGAAGTGCGTAAGTAATGGCGAAGGAAAGCCATTCAAAAATATTTTCAAAGGAGGAACTATTATGAAGAAAAAATTTCTTGCAGCAGGACTTGCGGCAGCGATGATGTTATCGCTTGCGGCATGCGGAGGAAACGACACCCAGGGCGGCGGCACGGCGGACAGTGGAACGGACGGCGCGGATCAGACCTCCCAGGAGACGATCACGCTCAATGTAGCGTATATGCCTAACTATGGAAGTCTCTGGTCAGTAATGACGGCGATCGAGAAGGGATACTTCGAGGAAGAAGGCATCGAGGTGAAGCTGACGGAGTTCCAGGATGGACCGAACATCATCTCCGCAATGGAGTCAGGTTCCATCGACATCGGCTACATTGGGCAGGGCGCGCATAAGCTCTGCATTGAAGGAAATGCAACGATCTTCGCGCTCTCCCATATCTCCAACGGCGACGCTGTGATCGGAGGTCCGGGAGTCACGAGCATCGAAGACCTGGCAGGGAAGACAGTCGCGTATTCATCAGGAACATCCAGCCAGGATATTCTGGAACTTGCACTTTCCAGCGCGGGGATGACAATGGATGACATCCAGGCGACAGACATGGCGGCAGAGAACATCCCGACAGCCATCATATCCGGAAGCGTTGACGCGGCGGCGACATGGTCTCCGGGAACCCTCACGATCCTGGATGAGGTAGAGGGAGCGGCAAAGCTCTGCGACAACATGACATTTAAGGATACCACGGTCTCACTTGCGAGCTGGATCTGTACCCCTTCCTACGCGGAAGACAACAGAGACACCCTTGTAAAATTCACAAGGGCCCTGTTCAAAGGAATGGACTACGCGGCGGATGAAAACTATGAGGAAGTAGCTCAGTGGGTTGCGGATCAGACGGCGACAGATTATGACACCGTATACAGCCAGAGGGGCGACGCGGACTGGCTGACAGGCAAAGAGGTCTCCGAGGGAGCTGCTGACGGAACGGTAGAAGGATACTACACGACGCAGAAACAGAACCTGCTCGATCAGGGCGCGGTCACAGTGGATCCGGCGGTGACAGACTATGTAATGCTTGACATCATGACAGAAGCGGGAGAATAAAGTTTTAAGACCAGCTCAGGATGCCTCTGGCATCCTGAGCTTTTTAAATGAAGGACAGGAGGCAGAGATTGATGAAGGAATATTATTCTTATGACAAAGATCAGCTTCTGGACAATGGACCAAAGCTGGCGCTTTTCTGTGAAAAGGACAATGAGACCGTGTTCAGGAAAATGGCAGCCCAGATGATTGATGAGATCTGCGCCAACAATGAAAAGGGGAAGAAAACCGTAATGATCTGCCCGGTGGGACCGGTAGGACAGTACCCTTATTTTGTCCAGATGGTAAATGAGCAGGGTATCAGCCTGAAAGATGTGTGGTTCATTAACATGGATGAATATCTGGACGATGACAAAAACTGGGTGCCAAAAGAGCATCCCCTCAGTTTCCGGGGATTTATGGACAACAACGTGTATTCCAGGATCAGGCCGGAGCTGGTCATGCCGGAGGAACAGCGAGTATTTCCTGATCCGGCGCGCCCGGAGCGTATCCCGGAACTGATCGGGGAGCTGGGAGGCGTTGACATCGCTTTCGGAGGAATCGGCATCAACGGCCATGTGGCGTTCAATGAGGCTGATGGATCCCTGACGCCGGAAGAATTCCGCGCTCTTAAGACCCGGGTGCTGGAGATCACTCCGGAGACGAGGACAGCCAACGCCATAGGAGATTTGAATGGTGCCCTTGAAGATATGCCCCGGTACTGCGTCACGATCGGGATATATGAGATACTGGGAGCGAAAAAGATCCGGCTGGGATGTTTCCGCAACTGGCACAGGGCGGTCGTGAGACGGACTGCCTATGGTGAGACTTCCGCAGCGTTTCCGGTGACGCTCCTGAGAGACCACCCGGATATCACATTGTCGTTTACGGAATATGTTGCCAGAACACAAGATTAGAAAGGGGGAAGACAAATGCCTTTAGTACCATTAAGACCGGTTCTTGAATCGGCTGCAAAAAACGGATTTGCACAGGGCGCATTTAATGTCAATGCCGTTGCGCAGGCAAAGGCTGTCATTGAGATACACGAGACCTTCCGCTCCGCCGCCATCCTACAGGGCGCAGACCTTGCCAACGGATTTATGGGCGGGAGAGTTGATTTTATGAATGCCTCCCTGGAGGATAAGATCGCCGGGGCGAAAAATATTGCCAATGCGGTGAGAAAATACGGAGAAACTTCTGACATCCCGGTTGTCCTGCACCTGGATCATGGGAGAGACCTGGACTCGTGCAAGGCTGCCATCCAGGGGGGATACACCTCTGTAATGATCGATGGGTCTGCCCTGCCTTTTGAGGAAAATATGGAACTCACCAGAGAGGTGGTCAAATACGCCCACGAAAGAGGCGTCAGCGTGGAAGGCGAGCTGGGCGTCCTTGCGGGAGTGGAGGATCATGTATTTTCTTCGGCTTCCACTTACACGAATCCTCTCAGCGCAGTAGAGTTTATCAGGAAAACAGGAGTGGACGCCCTTGCTATCTCCTATGGAACAATGCATGGTGCATCCAAAGGGAAAAACGTAAAACTCAGGAAAGAGATCCCCACAGCTATCAGCGAGTGCCTGGCATATGAAGGCATCTTCTGCGCGCTTGTGTCCCATGGCTCCTCCACAGTGCCCAGATACATCGTAGATGAGATAAACGCGCTGGGCGGACAGCTTTCAGATACGGCGGGCATCTCCGCGGATGAGCTTAGGGCCGCCATTCCGTGTGGGATACGGAAGATCAACGTGGACACGGACATCCGGCTGGCAGTGACAAGGAACATGAAAGAGTTCTTCAATAAGTACCCGGAAAAGAGGACCAGCGGGACCATCGGAGAGATATACGAACTGCTGGAGACGAAGAAAGAACAGTTTGACCCGAGAGCCTTTCTTACGCCTATCATGCCGGCTGTCATGTACGGCGAAACAGATGACGAGGATACAAAAGCCATCCTCCAGTGCGTTGAAAAAGGCGTGAAAGAGGCGGTGGGAACCCTCATCGTGCAGTTTGGATCCTACGGAAAAGCGCCGCTTGGCGAACCGGTCAGCCTGGACGAGATGGCGCAGCGTTACAGAGAGATGGAACGATAAGACGAAATGAGAGACAGTATATCAGACAGATGTGACAGGAGGTGTGAAACATGCTGTTATTAAGAAACGCACAGACTTACCAGGAGCACAGATTTTCAAAAAAGGACATCCTGATAAAAGGCGGAAAGATCGAAGCAGTGACCGCGTGCGGGGTGCTGGATGCTCAGGGCTGCAATGAGGTCGTAGACTGTGAGGGCAAAAAGGCTGTCCCCGGCTTTATTGATATCCACACCCACGGAGGCGCGGGAGTGGATGTAAACGGAGCCACAGCCGAGGATTACGAGAAGATCAGCCGGTTCTTCGCGTCCCAGGGAACGACTTCCTTTCTCATATCCATACTGACAGATACACCGGAGCAGACTCTATGGTGCATCCGGGAGTATAAGAAGTGGAAAAAGATGGAGCATAAAGGAGCGAAGATCGCGGGCATCCATCTGGAGGGCCCTTTCCTGGCATCCGCGTACAAGGGCGCTATGCCCGAACATCTGCTGAAAAAATCACCGGATATCGAGCTGCTCAGGAGCTATCAGGAAGCGGCCGGAGGAGATATCAGGTATATAACGGTCGCCCCGGAGCTGGCCGGGATGCCGGAGTTTATACCGGAGCTAAAAAGGCTTGGGATGCAGGTGGCGATCGGACATTCCGGCGCGGACTATGAGACCGCGGCGCGGGCGATCGAAAACGGAGCCCACGCGGGTACCCATGTGGGAAATGCCATGAAACTGATGCATCAGCATTTCCCTGCCATATTCGGAGCCCTTCTGGAGTCAGACAAGGCATACTGCGAGGTGATATGCGACGGACGGCACCTGCATCCGGGAACGGTCCGCATCATCCTGAAAGCCAAGGGGACAGAGCGGGTCGTTGCGGTCACAGATTCCATCATGGCGGCAGGGCTGCCCGACGGAGAGTATAAGCTGGGGGTAAATGATGTGGTCGTTGAGGACGGCGATGCCAAGTTAAAAAGCGATGGGACCCGGGCGGGGAGCACGCTCACGACTATCCAGGCTTACCGGAACCTGCTCAGGTTCACAGGCAGGACCGAGGAAGAGATCCTTCCCCTGCTCACGGAAAACCCGGCTGTGCTCATCGGTCTGGATGATGAGATAGGCAGCATCGAAAAGGGGAAATCAGCAGATATCCTTCTTCTGGACGAACAGAACAATATCGACAGAGTGATCATAGCGGGAAGGTGAAATCTGAGGAAATATTTTGTTGTAAATCAGAGCATAATATGATACTATTCTAATGTGGTTAGAGTTTCTTGGAAATGGGTACTTATTTGTACATGGACAGGAAACTCTTTTTTGTTTTGGGGATAAAGCCTGCGGATACTTCTGGAAACGCCGGCATCCGCCTTGTATGGAAGAAGAGTTTATGACATGACCGAAAAAAGACAGAGATACGGGGAGATGATACTACGGTGAAGAAAAGACGAATCGGAACATTGCTGCTGCTGGCAGCAGGAATACTTGGAGTGGGAGGAGCAGGATTCCTGTTTGGGCAGGGCGCCCGGGAACCGGATATCGTTGTGGCAGCGCAGAAGGACCAGGGCGATGCAGAGGAATCCACGAGGATCGCGGTCGTAAATCTGGACGAAGGAGTCCAGGGGAGCGTGGGCAGGACAAATTATGCACAGAGCCTGTCACAGTTTCCCGGCGCGGATTATGAGTATGCTTCTCTGGAGGAGGCGAGAAGTGGTTTTAACGCGGGTACATATGGCGCATACATCATCATACCGGCAACATTTTCACAGAGTGTCGAGAGCATTAACTCAGCGCCACAGCCGGCTTATCTGGAGTATGCGGTGAACCGGTCCTATTCGGGGAAGGCGCAGTATGAGCTGCTCTACAATGTAGTGAGCTATACAAAGAATTTGAACGACAACATCACATACATGTATCTGAATAACATACTGACAGAATTTCATACTGCCCAGGACGGAGCTGTCAGTGTGATGCAGAATGACTTGAGGGACAAGGACGCGATCGACAGGATAGAACCTTATGACCTGGTGGCTCTGGTAGAAGCGCCGGAACTCAGGCGGGAGGAGAATACCACCGAGACGCTGGATATATCTGAGTATACGGAGGCGAATACAGAGCTGGCGCAGAGCATAGACGATCAGTACATGCTATGTGTCACGGAGATCCAGCAGGAAATCGAGACACTGGAAGAATCGGGGAAAACCCTTTCCGATCTGCTGACCGGACTGTCAGAGCAGGTGGCTGAGATCGATCTGACGGTTGACGATCAGGGAGTGTCTATAGCGGAGACGGCGGACGCGGCTCTTGAGCAGGCGCTGACATCCTATGTGGAGGGCGCGCCGGATAAAGATGAACTCCAAAAGGAGCTTCAGAGTGTGATCGATGCGAATAACAGCATAAAAGAAAATCTCAATGCGTCCATCACTCGTTACAATACACAGCTCCGGACAGAGTTTGCGGGGAAGCTTACAGACGTACTCAGAGACGCGGCGCTCAATGTCCCTGAGCTGACGGTCACTGAGGCAGAGACAAACAAGGTTGTTGTGACCTTGAATGACTCCGGGGGTCAAAACGTGCCGGAGCTGATCATCCAGGCAACAGGCGTAAGTGAAGAGGAAACTCTGATGAGGCAGATCGCTGCAGCGCTGGCGCAGAGCGCGGGTACGACGGAGACAGTGAGTGTTCCTGTTGTGCTCAGCGAGTCCGCTCCCGGCGCGGGGGACGCTCAGGAACTGACGGTGGATTATCAGGCTGAAGTTTCCGTGGGAGCGGTGCTGAAAGAATGGGATGACGAGGCGACCAGGCTGGGATACGCGTCAGCCGAGGACTTTCTGGCCAAGTATGGTTCCGGTGATGCAGAGGGCAAGGAGAGCCGGATTGAGATCTCCGGCAATGCGGCTGATTTTTCTCAATACATAAAGAACAAGATCAACAGCACGGACACGGCTTCTTACAGTATCTCCGGAATGACAGACGCCGTTTATGACAGCAGCGGAAATCCGGTCTCAGATGATGCCGGGCGACCTGCCGTATTTTTATCCCTTATCAGCGGAGTGAGCGGGGCGCTGGATACAATGAAGCAGGGGCTTGCAGACGCCAATGAGCTGGACATCACATCAGTCCGTCAGCTTGTGAAGGATGAGTACATGGCTCCTGTGGAGGCGAACGCTCAGGCCGCAAAGCAGACCTTTATCCAGAGAAATGAAGAAGAAAAAGGGCAGATCGCGCTGTACAATGACTCTCTGGCACAATTCCAGCCGCAGATCAACACAGAGTTTGTTGTAGAAAGCATTTCCGGAATATCGGAAAACAGCATGAAGCAGCAGCAAGCCCTGACAGAGAACAACATGGCATATATGGAATATGCGGACAAGGTATTTCAGGCTGCGGAAGAAAACGTCAGCGCCCTTCAGGAACATATCCAGGAGACAAAAGAAAGCTCAGACAAGGCGGTGACAGACGCGTTGAGCGAGGCAAAAGGCGTCAAGGCGGAGACCAGTGGACAGAATCAGCAGATACTGGATGCGTTTTCGAAGAAACTGCCGTACACGAGGCTGGGAAGTGCAGAGTACACACAGACATACCAGTTCATCGCAAGCCCGGTGAACACGGAGGATGCGTCTGTGGAGAAGCCCCGGCAGGCGGCCGCCAGCGTATCTTCCGCGACGGTACAGCGCGGGGAGGAAGACAGTCAGGCATTTCCGTGGACAGCCGTTTCTGCTGCCGGAGGCGTTCTGGTACTGATACTGGCAGCGCTGCTGGTGTGGAATGGATTGCGCCGGAAACATGTGCAATAAGCTGTTTTGACAGCGTTGCAATATATTTTACAATGATCCCTGGCGAAATCAGGGACAGAGAAGGAGGAAAAACTATGAGTATCAGAATGAACACAGAAGATGTGATCGCGAGAGGAAGGGAGATCGCAAGTCATGTGGAAGATGTGACCACGCTTCAGAACTATCTGAATGATGTTGTCAACAACCAGCTCCCGGAACTCTGGGAAGGAAGCGGTTATGAAGGATTTGCCGCAAGAGTAGCCGAGATGGCGCCAAGCTTTGAGGCAATGAGAGACCTGATCAATGACATCGGTCAGGGTGTTGTCACAAATGCAGAGCAATATGCAGAATTTGACCAGGCTGCCGGAACTGCGAACCGAGGATAAGTTACAGCGAGGGGAAGCACCGCAGATGTGCTTCCCCATTTTGCGAGAAATGGAGGTGTAGCAGATGGCGGACAGTGATATTGAACTTAACCCGGGCGTTCTGGATGGGAATCAGGGCGAGCAGGTCCCATTAAGCGATCTATATGGGATGCCTGTGTTCTCACCTGATATAGAGCAGCAGATAAAAGCTGCTCAGAAAGAACAGGAAAAAGAACTGACAGAGATCCGGGACCAGATATTTGATACGCATACGACCCAGGATGTGAAAGATATGACAGAGATCCGGGCGCAGCTATTCACCATAGATTCGCCCCTGACAAAGACCGGCGCTGCGAGCCGTGCGTACGGAAATGGAGGGCAGGGCATGCTGGTGGCGCTCGAAGCCATGGTGCTGGCATTTCTTATCATACTGTTCTTCTATCAGAAACACAGACAAAAGAAAAGGAGGGAGATTCAGGATGAGGCTTACGATTACGGAGAATGAGAGAAGCCTGGATGTGATCGTAAAACCGGAGCAGCGGATACAGGAGGTTTACAGAATCCTTGTGGAAAACGGATGCTTTGCTCCTCTGGCGCCGGCTATACAGTTGAAGATATATTCCCGCAGACAGACCAGATATGTAAACCCAATGCTTACATTCAGGCAGGGAAATATTTATGAAGGAGACATACTCAACATCAGTTAGAGCTTACATACCAAGGAAAGAGCGAGGGAGACAGATGAAAAAGCAAAAGAACAACGCGAATAAGGTATCAGCGGAGCCTATGGCGGAACAGATAGAAATAGTGACAGAGATCCGGGTACAGAAGGCGGATATGGCGGCGAAGACATCCTATGATTACCAGAGGCTGGAACAGGAAGATGCACTGCTGCTTCCCTGTGTGATCGAGGAAGAAAAAGAGACGCTTTGTATGAAGTTTGAGACAGGGGAAATGGCCCCTTTTGAGCAGCTTAAAAAAGAGGACAAGATCAAGAAGATGGAAGTTCTGATGCAGGTGGCAGAACTGGAGAAACTTTATATGAAGTTTGAATTTTCACTCTGCCCAAAGAACCTGTATTATGATAGACTGGGAAAGGTAAAAGTGAAGAAAAGGGATATCATCCCTGCTCACGACGAAGACAGAAAACAACAGTTCCTGAATATGTATCAGGCGCTGATCGGATATATTATGGAAGGCTCCAGACCGTATGACGATTACCTCTCGGGCGGGGCGGAAATCCTGAAGAAGAAAGAAGAATTTGTAAAGCTTATGACTCCGGAGACCCTGCAGGAAGAAAAAAGCCTGCTGGTGAAGATGTATGAGAATGCCCGGAGCAGAGAGGAGAAGACCACTCTCAGAGTAGACCGGAAGAAACAGCGGATCCTGACTGTATATGCGGTTGTCTCCGCATTTGCGCTGGCAGGGCTCCTGGCAGCAGGCATATACAGTTTTGGCTGGTACATCCCGCGTCAGGAGCGGATAACAGCGGCGAACGACGCATTCCTGAAGAAAGATTACATCACTGTTATCGATTCTCTCCGGGACTTTGCCGTCGAGGACATAGAGCGCCCGCAGAAATACATCCTTGCCACAGCATATATCCAGGGACAGGCAGTGGATACGTTCAGCACTGCGGACAAAGAGGCGATACTGAGCAAGATTACTTATGACGCCAGCGAGACAGTGTTCAACTACTGGATCCACCTGGGACGGCTGGAAGTGGCAGAGGCAGAGGAGCTTGCGATGCAGATGTCTGATAACCAGCTCCTGCTGTATGCATATATGCAGGAACTTGACCAGCTGGAACAGGGAAGCGGGCTTTCCGGGGAGGAGAAGAACAACAGGGAACAGGAACTGCGGGAAGAGATCAGGGGGCTTGCGGATAATCTCGGGATTTCTTATGGGGCAGAGAAAACAGAGGAATAAGACAATGAAGTACATACTTACAGAAACCACAAGTGGATATACAGAAATCCCGACAGCGGGACAGAAAGAAGAGCTAAAGGAGAATGAATGGCAGGACATGAATGGCAGGAGTGTTTTTCTGCTGGGAGAGGAAGTGCATATCTTTGATCGGCCGGAAGAGCTTCGCATCTCTGCGGGGAATGAGGCGGAGATCCGGATGGAAGGAACACCTGCCCGACTGTATCTCAAGGGCGATGAGATGCTCCTTGAACCGGCCGGGGAGAAATGGCTGTATCTGAACCAGCAGTCCGTCGGTGAGGGGAGGGTGAAGATTGCCCCGGGCGACGTCCTGTTCCTTCATAGCTTGAAGATTATTTTTGATACAGATCAGGTCACGGTCGCGGGCAGCGCGCAGGAGTACACATGCAGCCTCCAGGAACGGTGTCGGACGGACCAGCCTTTCGAGGGCTTTCCGGTGTACAAGCGCTCACCCCGCCTGATACGCAGGCTGTCCACAGAGAAGATCGCCCTGGAACTGCCCGGAAAGAAGGAGAAGAGGGACAAAAAAGGGCTGATCGCGACCATTCTCCCTCCGCTTGGGATGGCAGCGGTCACCGTAGGGATCGGACTGCTGATGGGCAGGGGGATCTATATGCTGATGTCTGCGTCCGCCACAGGAATGACAGTAATCTTTTCCGGTGTGAAATATGTAAATGACAATAAAGAGCTCAAGGAAAAGAATAAAAACAGAGAAAAACGTTACATAGAATATTTGTGGAAAAAGCAGGGAGAGATCGCCCAGGCATACAAAAATGAACAGAATGTGTACCGGTTCCAGTATCCGTCCGTGGAGGAACTGTGCCGGAAAGTACATGACTATGACAGCCGTATCTATGAGCGCGTACAGTCAGATGATGATTTCCTCACAGTGGCTGTGGGACACAGCAAAGGCGGGACCTCCTTTCGCATTGACAGCAAAGAGCAGCAGTGGGACGCTGAGGAGGACCCTCTGGCAGATGCGGCAAGAGAGCTGCGGCAGAGGTTTTCCGTCATAGACAGACCCAAAGTCATCGATCTGAAAAAGGCACACCTTGGACTGGTAGGCGAAAAGGAGAACCTGCATCGTCAGATCAGGCTTCTGGTTTCCCAGCTTGTCTTCTTCCAGTCTTATCATGACCTTCAGATCATCGCTGTGTATGATCCGAAGTATGAGGACGAATTTGCCTGGATGCGCTGGCTGCCCCATACAAGGCTGCAGGCGCTCAACGTGCTGGGGATGATCCACTCAGAGCGGACGAGAGACATGATACTCGGAAGCATGAATCAGATACTGAAAGACCGCCGTACCCGGCTGGAGGAAGGAAAGAAGGAGGCAAGGTTCATGCCCCATTATCTGTTCCTGATCGACGAGCCGTCCTTTGTGATGGACCATGCGGTCATGGAATATCTGAGGATGGATGGAGATGAGCTGGGCTTTTCCATTATCTACACCAGTTATCTGCGCGCAAACCTGCCCGAATACATCGGTACAGTACTGCTGCTGGAAAACTCAAAGGAAGCTACATTGCTTCTGGAAGAGCGGGAATATAAGAAGCAAAAGCTGGAACTGTATCAGGAGAAAGGGACAGACTTTGAGTGGATGGCAAGGGATTTGGGCGTATTGGAGCACGAGCAGGGCATCACAAGCCATATCCCCAAGAGTGTCACATTTTTTGAGATGTACGGAGTGCAGCACCCGGAAGAACTGAACATACGCGGCAGATGGCAGCAGAGCCAGTCACACAAGTCACTTGCAGTACCGCTCGGAATGAGGGCTGCGGCAGACGTGCTTTCTTTGAACCTTCACGAAAAAGCGCATGGTCCCCACGGACTGGTCGCCGGAACGACAGGTTCCGGAAAATCCGAGACCATACAGAGTTATATTTTGTCCCTTGCCGTGAATTTCCATCCCCACGAGGTGGGGCTGCTTCTGATCGACTACAAGGGTGGGGGCATGGCTAATCTGTTTAAAAATCTGCCCCATCTGCTGGGAACCATCACCAATCTGGACGGAAGCGAGAGCATGAGGGCGCTGGCATCCGTCAAGGCAGAGCTGTCAAGAAGGCAGCGGGTATTCAGCGAGCATGGGGTAAACCATATTAACGGATACATGAAGCTCTTTAAAGCGGGAGAGGCAGCCGAGCCTATCCCCCATCTGTTCATCATCAGCGATGAGTTCGCTGAGCTCAAAAAAGAACAGCCGGACTTTATGAAAGAGCTGGTGTCCGCAGCCCGCATCGGAAGAAGCCTGGGCGTCCACCTCATCCTGGCAACACAGAAGCCTACCGGAGTGGTAGACGATCAGATATGGAGCAACAGCAAATTTAAGCTGTGCCTGAAAGTGCAGGACGAAAGCGACAGCAAGGAAGTGTTAAAGACCCCGGACGCGGCGAGCATCACGCTGCCGGGGCGGGCATATCTCCAGGTAGGCAACAACGAGATTTACGAGCTGTTCCAGTCAGCGTGGAGCGGAGCGGCTTATATCAAGGAACAGGAAAAAGATGTGACCCTGGATGAGAGGATCTATACTGTCAATGAACTGGGACAGGGAGAACTGATCAATCAGGACTTAAGCGGGAAGAAAGAGGAGCAGAAAGCGGTACAGACACAGCTTGACGTGGTGATCGATCATATCAGGGATGTGTATGACAGGGAAGAGGAAGTGGAGGTCAAACGGCCGTGGCTGCCGCCGCTGGAGCCGATGATCATCAGTCCGTATACAGCAGAGGATACAGAGGATGTGCAGATGGATGAAGAAGCTTATCCCGAGGAGGAGGAAAAGCTGAACCTGTCTGTATGTATCGGGCGGATAGATATTCCCGAGACACAGAGTCAGGAGGAGCTTGAACTGGATTTTGCAAAGGATGGGAACCTCCTGTTTGTGGCCTCAAGCGGTTATGGAAAAACAGTCTTCCTCACGACAATCGTTGCAAGCCTTGCTATTCTGAACGATGTGGATCTGCTGAATTTCTATATTTTGGATTATGGAAACAGTGGAATGATGGCAATGAAAGAGCTCCCACACACAGCGGAGTATATTTCCATTGATGAAGAAGAAAGATACTGGAAATTTAAAAAGAAAATGGCCTCAGAGATGAAACTGAGAAAAAAACTGTTCGCCAAGTATGCAGTTTCCTCACTGGAAGCATACAATGAGCTGGCAGAGACACCGTTAAAAGCCCTTATGATCGCCATCGACCATTTCGATGTGATTAAGGAGATGGGTATCGAGGATGAAGAGGTTTTCACCAAACTTACAAGAGACGGACTGGGGCTCGGAATTTATGTAGTGGCGACCACCACAAGAATAAATTCGATCCGTCAGGCCACCCTCAATAATTTCAAAAATAAGATCGCAGGTTATAACTTTGACGAGAACGAGATCTTCCTGGCAGTGGGGAGGAGTCCCTACAAGCAGGCAGAGATCCGGGGACGCGCTCTGATTAAGCAGGATGACGTACACGTACTCCAGATCTATACAATGGCGCCCTGCGATAATGAAGTGGAATACAGCAGATCGCTGAAAAAGCTGACGAAGGAGATCCGGGAGTTATATCCGGGCAAAGAAGCGCCCCATATCCCGGTGCTTCCGGATGAACTGTACGCTTCCATGCTTCCGGACTACGAAGCTGTCGGAGAGGAAGACTATCAGGTGGGCCTGGATACGGACAGGGTTCAGGTAAGAGGTTTTGAGAAGAGTGCAAGCCCGTTTGTGATCATCGGCGGTACAGGTACCGGAAAGACCAATATGCTCCAGGTACTTGTGGATCAGGCAAGAGAGAAAGGAAAGACCTATGTCTTTGATTCCAGAAGTATGGAACTGTTCGCCTGTGCGTCCATGGAGGGTGTGTGCTATGTCAGGGAACAGGAGCAGACAGCCGGATTTATCCAGGATCTTACTGAAGAGATTGAAAGGAGAAAACAGAAGCTGGAAGAGCTGATGGAAAGCAGGCCGGGCACCAATCCCAAAAAGCTGGTGGAAGAGATGGGATACTTTACGGTTGTGGTCGACGATGTGGATGACTTCATAGAGTTTATCAAACCGGAGATGAATAAGGTCGCGCCGTTGCTGAAAGAATGTGGAAATCTGGGGATTACCAATGTGATCAGCGTCCATGCCGCGAAGGTGAGGGGGATTGATGAAGTCAACAAGCTGGTAAAGCAGGCATCCAACGGGCTTGTCTTAAGCTCCCAGGGAGTGACGACGATCTTCCCGATCAGCAGTATGAAAGAACTGCCGCAGTTCGGAGACGGACTGCTGTTTAAGAACGGAACATACCGCAGACTACGTCTGCCGAAATATGCGAGAGAGGAGTGATCAAATGGCAATCAACAGATATTACAGGAGCAACAATTCATACGGAAGAAATTCACAGGCGGCCAGAATTGCGGCGGAAAACGCAAGAATCCAGAGGATCAACAGTTACCGCAGCCAGATCGGGCAGCTGAATGGACAGATCGACGGATTCAATACTGAGATCGCAAGGCTGCGCAGAGAAGTGGAGCGCTTAAGAAACTTTGAATCCGACAGGAGGGCGGCCTGGGGCCGCTTCCAGTCGGAGCACGCAGACCGCCAGAGGAGGCTGCAGGGAATCCAGAATTTTATCCCGGTGAGCCTTTCCGCGAACAAGTACCATGGAGGAATGAACGAAGATGTAAACGGCGGAAGGATGACCCAGGCGATCAGTGCGGTGGAATCCAGCTTTTCAAAGATCACGCAGGCAATCCGGACCAGAGAAGACCAGATCCAGCAGCTGCAGAGCCAGATCGCTTCACTGGACGGCCAGATCGCAGCGTTGTATCAGATGATAGCCAATGCTTAGAGGAGGGCGGAGTATGAGCGAGATCATTATAGTGGATGAAGAATTTCAAGAGATGGCTGAAGCAATACGGTTACAAAGTGAGGAGACTGAAAGAATTGTGGAGTCTCTGATAGAAGCATTTGAGAAGATCACGACAGAATTGACAGTGGAAGGCAATGTTGCAGAGAATTTTAAAACGCTGAAACAGGAGATCGAGAGCCTGAAGGGACAATTCTCGGATATTTACGATGAAGTAAGCCAGGCAGTGGAAGAGTTTATAAACGAAGTAGATACGGCAGATGATTTTTTGTATTAATTCAAAAGTACGGCAGTTAAAGTCAGTTATATTTGATAAGGAGGAACTGCAATGGGAAATGTAAACTTTCAAAAAGAGAATGCCGGAAGTGTGATAGGAGCACTGGGCAATGTGGTTGTCGGAATACAGACCAACATCCCGAAAAAAATGGAAGAGAGTACCGGGGCAGCTGTAGATGCGATAGTAGGTCTGGAAGAAAACGTAGTAAAGATCAATACAGAGATTGAAGGAATCAGTACAGATACGAGCACTCTTCTGAACTGCCTTGCAAGCAGCTGGGAAGAGTTTGAGGCAAACATAAACGCTGCATGGCAGAAATGAATCTGGATAGTTGAAAGGTTAA
>DWYM01000120.1 GCA_019118665.1 Candidatus Mediterraneibacter intestinipullorum | reverse complement strand
TCCCGAAGGGCTGCTTTTTGTGGGGTATCCTTTTTTCTTGCCATAAAATAAACCTCCAAACTGGTAAGTTTATCTTACATCAGTTTAGAGGTTTACACAAACTTTAGGACATTCCCCCCGCACTTCACTTTGGGTTCCCAGGGAACGATGGTTCCGGTCTCCAGACTTTTTTTTACATCGATCACCCGCTGGTTCGACGATCCCCGGAACACCAGGCGGATGTCTTTAAGCGCTTCCACGAACCGACCGTCCACGAGCACGTCCAGCATGGAAAGCATCTCATCTGTGTATTCGCATCTTGCGCGGCTTTCACCGAGCAGATCTTTATCAAAGAGATATCCACTGTAACACCAGATATTTTTCTCCGGATACTGCTCCTTCACTTTGCGCAAAAGTCTGACCAATACTTCCTGGTTCTGCGGCTCAAAAGGCTCTCCTCCGAGGAGCGAGAGACCGTTGATATAAGCCGGAGCCAGAGCGTCCAGTATATCATCCTCTGTGTCCTGTGTATATTCTTTTCCGTAATCAAAATCCCATGTGTCCTCGTTAAAGCAGCCCGGACAGTGGTGGGTACAACCGGAAACGAAGAGGGAAACTCTGACTCCCTCTCCGTTTGCGATGTCACATTTTTTTATTTCACCGTAATGCATCTTGTTGTCTCCTGTTTAAGACCCATACTGGATTTTCAGCCGCGCGCAGCCATTTAATAAATTACAGGTGGAGCACTCTTTCCTTGATCTCCTGTGTTCTTCCCTGATTCCAGAACTGTGTGCCGATATAACCGCATGTACGTCTCGCAACATTGAGTGTATCCTGATTACGGTTGCCGCAGTGCGGGCACTCCCACTCAAGCTTTCCGTCCTCAGTGGTCACGATCTGGATCTCCCCATCATAACCGCACTCCTGGCAGTAATCGCTCTTTGTGTTCAGCTCCGCGTACATGATGTTGTCATAGATAAAACGGATCACCTGGAGTACTGCCTGGATATTTTCCTGCATGTTCGGGACTTCCACATAGCTGATGGCGCCGCCTGTGGAGAGAGCCTGGAACTGGGACTCGAATTTCAGCTTATCAAAGGCATCGATCTCCTCACATACATGCACATGATAGCTGTTCGTGATATAGCTCTTGTCTGTCACGCCCGGCACGATGCCGAATCTCTTCTGGAGGCATTTTGCAAACTTGTATGTGGTGCTCTCGATGGGTGAGCCGTAAATGCTGAATCCGATGTTTGTCTCCGCTTTCCACTTGTCGCATGCCTCGTTCATATGTTTCATCACATCCAGGGCAAACGGTGTCGCCTCCGGATCTGTGTGTGATTTCCCGGTCATGTATTTTACGCACTCATACAGACCTGCATATCCGAGAGAAATCGTAGAATAACCGCCATAGAGCAGCTTATCTATGGTCTCGCCTTTTTTCAGACGTGCCAGAGCGCCGTACTGCCAGAGGATCGGAGCCGCATCGGACAACGTACCTTTCAGTCGGTTGTGTCTGCACATGAGCGCGCGGTAGCAAAGATCCAGCCTCTCGTCAAAAATTTTCCAGAACTTCTCCTTGTCTCCGCCTGATGACAGAGCAACGTCCACAAGGTTGATGGTCACAACACCCTGATTGAAGCGCCCATAGAATTTATAGTTTCCATTCTCATCCTGCCATGGGCTTAAGGCACTCCTGCACCCCATCACCGGGAAGCAGTTGCCCTCTTTGAGTTCCTTCATTTTCTTCTCAGAAATATAGTCCGGCACAAGGCGCTTTGCAGTACATTTTGCCGCAAGCTCAGTCAGGTAATAGTATGGCGTGCCTTCATCGATATTATCCTCCTCAAGCACATAGATCAGCTTGGGGAACGCCGGGGTCACCCACACGCCCGCCTCGTTCTTCACACCCTGATAGCGCTGTTTCAGGGTCTCCTCGATTATCATTGCGAGATCTTTCTTCTCCGCCTCATTTTTCGCCTCGTTCAGATACATAAATACTGTCAGGAATGGAGCCTGTCCGTTGGTCGTCATCAGTGTGATAACCTGGTATTCAATCGTCTGGACCCCCTTTGTGATCTCCTTTTTCAGGCGTCCTTCCACGATCTCGTCCAGCACCTCCGCAGGATACTCGATTCCGACCAGTTTCATCTCTCCGATCACCTCTGCGCGGATCTTATCCCTTGACACCTGCACGAACGGAGCAAGGTGCGCCAGAGAGATACTCTGTCCCCCATACTGGTTGCTCGCCACCTGAGCGATGATCTGTGTGGCGATATTACATGCCGTCGAAAAGCTATGGGGCTTCTCGATCATGGTCCCGCTGATGACCGTGCCATTCTGCAGCATGTCCTCCAGATTGACCAGATCGCAGTTGTGCATGTGCTGTGCATAATAGTCTGAATCATGGAAATGGATGATCCCTGCCTTATCTGCCTCCACGATATCCTCCGGAAGGAGCATCCTCTGTGTCAGGTCACGGCTTACTTCACCTGCCATGTAATCCCTCTGCACACTGTTGACAGCAGGGTTTTTATTGGAATTCTCCTGTTTCACATCCTCATTGTTGCACTCGATCAGGGAGAGGATGCGGTTGTCCGTTGTGTTCGCTCTTCTTACAAGGGAACGTTTGAAGCGGTATCTTACATATCTTCTCGCCAGGTCAAAAGCCCCTGTTGCCATGATCTGGTTTTCTACCATATCCTGTATCTCCTCGACTGATACCGCGCGGTTTAATTTGTTGCACTTAAACTCTACGAACTCGGCAATATCCTCGATCTGGGCATCTGTCAGACTCCTGCTTTCTGATGATGTGTCTGCTTTTGTCACAGCAATTACGATCTTTTTGATATCAAATACTTCTTCTGCTCCATTTCTCTTAATGATCTTCATCCCGCTTCTCTCCTATCCTTTTTATTCTGTATTTGGCATAGCGCTATCCTGCAACGCCGCAAACCGTCTAAAATTTATTCTAATACAAAATATAGTATAATGCAATCCCCAAAACACATTATCATGTATTTTCAGAACAACTTCTTTTTCAAGAAAAGATTATCGGTTTAATGAAATCATCCACTTTTTTTGTTATACAAAAGAAAAGACGCAAATAAATTATCTGTCACTTTTCCGCAGCTATAAAAAACAGCCTGTACCCGGCCGCTTATATTAAGTGGCAAATACAGACTGTTTTTACTGACTGATGGTAACGATCGCCAATTTTATTCTTCAAAGGCCTCCTTCACTTTTTCCATGAAGCCTTTCTTTTTCTTCTTCTCTTTTTCCCCTCCTCCGATATTCTGGTTCAGGGTATTCCCGGTAAGCTCATCGAACCTGCGCAGCGCTTCTTTTGCCTCAGCGCTCAGGCGCTCCGGTGTCTGGATGACCAATGTGACATAGTGATCGCCCCTCACCTGGGAATTGCGGAGTGACGGCACACCTTTTCCTTTCAGCCGCACCTTTGTATCTGTCTTGGTACCGGCTTTCACGGTATAGATCACGTCTCCGTCCACGGTCGGGATACGGACGTCTCCGCCCAGCGCTGCCACCGCAAAGGAGATCGGCACAGTAGAAAAGATATGCACATCCTGTCTCTGGAATACCGGATGCCTGGAGACATTGACCTCCACGAGCAGATCTCCTCTTGGTCCTCCATTCAGTCCCGGTTCACCTTTATCTCGGATGCGGACGCTCTGCCCATTGTCAATACCTGCCGGAATAGATACTTTGATCCTTTTTCTGCTGGATGTGTAACCTGTACCGGAACATTTCGGGCATTTCTCTTTGATGGCTTTTCCTGAACCGCCGCAGGCCGGACAGGTCTGGACATTCTGCACAGTGCCGAAGAAGGACTGGGAAGTATAGACGATCTGCCCCCGCCCTCCGCACTTAGAACAAGTTTCGGGAGAGGTCCCCGGCTTTGCCCCTGTCCCATTACAGTCTTCGCAGGGATCCTTCAGGATAAGATCAAGCTCTTTTTCGCATCCGAATACTGCTTCCTCAAATGTGATGCGGATGCTTTTCCTGATGTTCGCCCCCTTCATGGGACCGTTGTTCGCTCTGCCGCCTCTGTGTCCTCCGCCGAACAGGTCACCGAAAATATCACCGAAAATATCGCTGAAATCAGCGCCGTTGAAATCAAAACCGCCGAATCCTCCTGCGCCTCCGGCTCCGCCTTCAAACGCCGCGTGGCCGAACTGGTCATACTGGCGGCGTTTTTCAGGGTCGCTCAGCACTGCGTATGCCTCTGAAGCCTCCTTGAATTTCTTCTCCGCCTCTTTATCTCCCGGATTCATGTCAGGATGATACTTTTTTGCAAGCACACGGTAAGCCTTTTTGATCGCCGCGTCATCGGCATCCCTGCCTATCCCGAGCACCTCATAATAATCTCTCTTTGCCTCTGCCATAAAGTGTCTCCTACTGCGTATAATCGCTTTTTTATAATCTCAACAAAATTCTACGAAGCCGTTTTCACGCGGCTCCGTAGAATTTTTATCTTATCTGGAAAATCTCACGGAGATATTCTCCTCTTCCCCATCAAGTTTCATACCGGTCAGACTTCTTTGTAGTCTCCGTCTACCACGTCATCTCCCTGGAAACCATCCGGCGCCGGACCTGCTCCCGGATTCGGACCTGCTCCCATGTCCGGACCGCCTGCCGCGCCTGCTCCAGCCTGCTCATACATCTTTGTGAACAGCTTCTGAGCGCTCTCCATAAGTTTCTCTTTTGCTGCATTGATCTCAGCCACATCAACGTCCGCCGCTGTCTCGGGGGTAGATTTTGCCAGCACGTCTTTGAGCGCCTGCATATCTGCTTCCACTGCCACTTTATCGTTGGCATCCAGTTTATCACCTACGTCTTTGAGCGCCTTCTCGGTCTGGAATACCATAGCGTCAGCTTCATTTCTCGCATCGATCGCCTCCTTGCGCTTCTTATCCTGAGCCTCGAACTCAGCAGCTTCTTTTACCGCCTTATCGATATCTGCATCGGACATATTGGAGCCTGCTGTGATCGTGATGTGCTGCTCTTTGCCTGTTCCGAGATCCTTAGCAGATACGTTTACGATACCATTCGCGTCGATATCGAATGTAACCTCGATCTGCGGTACTCCGCGCGGAGCCGGCGGGATTCCGTCCAGTCTGAACTGTCCGAGTGATTTGTTGTCTTTTGCGAACTGTCTCTCACCCTGTACAACGTTGATGTCTACCGCTGTCTGGTTGTCTGCTGCTGTGGAGAAGATCTGGCTCTTCTTCGTCGGGATCGTTGTATTCCTCTCGATCAGTCTTGTAGCAACGCCGCCCATTGTCTCGATGGACAGAGACAGCGGGGTAACATCGAGAAGCAGGATATCACCCGCGCCAGCGTCACCTGCCAGCTTGCCGCCCTGTACAGATGCTCCGAGCGCGACACACTCATCCGGGTTCAGAGATTTGCTCGGCTCTTTGCCTGTCAGTCTCTTCACTTCTTCCTGTACGGCAGGGATGCGTGTAGATCCGCCTACGAGAAGCACCTGGCCCAGATCCGCCGCTGTAAGACCGGCATCAGACAGCGCGCGTCTTACCGGCTCTGCTGTCTTGTCAACAAGGTCTCTTGTGAGCTCATCGAATTTTGCTCTTGTAAGGTTCATATCAAAATGTTTTGGTCCCTCAGCTGTCGCGGTGATGAACGGAAGGTTGATATTCGTTGTTGTTGCGCTGGAAAGCTCTTTCTTCGCCTTCTCTGCAGCTTCTTTCAGTCTCTGGAGAGCCATCTTGTCTGCGGACAGGTCAACGCCCTCTTTTGCCTTGAAATCGGCCAGCATATAGTCTGTGATCTTCTGGTCGAAGTCGTCTCCGCCCAGTCTGTTGTTTCCTGCTGTGGAAAGAACTTCGATGACACCGTCGCCGATCTCGATGATAGAAACATCGAACGTACCGCCGCCCAGGTCATATACCATGATCTTCTGCTCTTTCTCATTGTCAAGACCGTAAGCCAGCGCAGCCGCTGTAGGCTCATTGATGATACGTTTTACATCCAGACCCGCGATCTTGCCCGCATCCTTTGTAGCCTGACGCTGTGCATCATTAAAATATGCAGGTACTGTGATAACTGCCTCTGTAACCTTCTCGCCAAGGTATCCTTCTGCGTCAGCCTTCAGCTTCTGAAGGATCATCGCGGAAATCTCATGCGGAGAATATTTCTTTCCGTCAATGTCTACCTTATAATCTGTTCCCATCTCCCTCTTGATCGAAGAGATCGTCCTGCCCGCGTTTGTAACTGCCTGACGTTTTGCGGGCTCGCCTACCAGACGCTCTCCTGTCTTTGTAAATGCCACAACAGACGGTGTTGTTCTAGCGCCTTCTGTGTTCGCGATGACTGTCGGCTGTCCGCCCTCCATAACAGCCACGCAGCTGTTCGTTGTACCAAGGTCAATACCAATTATTTTTCCCATAGTAAACTTCCTCCTTAAAATATTTTATATATATGCTGAATATCGTTATTAACTGATCAAATGCCTAACGCGTCAGTTTGCTACTTTTACCATGCTGTGTCTCACAACACTGTCGCGGTACATATATCCCTTCTGGAATTCTTCCGCGATGATATTGTCGCCCAGTTCCTCGTCCTCCACATGCATCACTGCATTGTGAAATTCAGGATCGAATTCCTGTCCGACTGCCTCGATCGGCTTTACGCCGATGCCTTCCAGTGTTGTCATGAGCTGCTTGTAGATCTTCTCCATTCCCTCCGCAAAAGGACTTGATTTTTCTTCCTCCGGCACAGATGTCAGTCCGCGCTCGAAATTATCAACGACCGGAAGGATCTTTTCTATGATATCCTTTGCTCCGATCTCGTACATTTGGACTTTTTCCTTTTCTGTTCGTTTACGGAAGTTATCAAACTCTGCCATCTGACGTGTCAGACGGTCCGTCAGTTCATCGATTTTTTCATCTTTCTTATCTTTCTTGTTCTTCTTGCCGAAGATTTTCTTTTTCTCCGACTTCGCAGCTTCCTCAGAACTGTCCGCAGTTTCCTCAGATCCGTCCGTTACTGTATCATCCGTTTCCGTTTCACCCGCGTTTTTTTCCGAGGCTTCGTCCGCTCCGGAGCCTTCAGCCGCTTCGTTGTCTGCCGACTCTGCTCCAGCCGCCTCGTCTTCCGGGGCTTTGTCCTCCCGGGCTTCTTCTGCAGCCTTTGCCTTTGCTTCCTCAACGGCTTCCTTTACCATATCTTCCTTGCTCATCTTGTCGCTCACCAGCTTTCCACCTTTCTATTGTTTCAAATTTTTATTGTATATCGCATCCAACTCACTCTGGAGAGTCTTCAGCGTCTTCATGACATGTTCATAATCCATCCGCTTCGGACCGATGATACCGATCGTGCCTTTCATACCCTCGCCCAGCTCGTAAGTCGCTGTCACTACGCTGCAGTCTTTCATAGTCTTGACCGGCGTCTCGTCTCCGATGTAAACCTGTATTCCGTGATTGTTCTCGCTGGCAAGAGTCTCTGTCACAAGATCCTCGAGCTGCTGCTTTTCTTCAAACGCGCTGATGATCTCCTGAGCGCTCTGTTTGTCGCTCAGTTCCGGGTATTTGAAAATGTTCGTCGCCCCGCTTGTGTAGATCTTCATGTCGTCTTCCACATGGATGATCTCAGCCACAGCATCCAGCACATGTCCCACCACCTCGCTGTGGATCCCTGCCTGTTCCTTCAGTCTCGCGATCAGCCCCAGCGTGATCTGATCGATGGACAGCCCATTCAGTGT
>DWYM01000119.1 GCA_019118665.1 Candidatus Mediterraneibacter intestinipullorum | reverse complement strand
AAAAAATCCAAACAAGGGGATTTTGCGCCCTGAAATAAGCGTTATCAGAAAGAAGAGGCAATCCTATAGAGAATTCAGGCTTTGAAAAAGCACGAATTCCCTGGGATTGCCTCTTCCACTCATATCAAGGGGTGAAAATCGGTATTAACCGACAACCCCCTGATTATAAAAGGAGTGGAATGACGAAATGGGGCACCTTGCTAAGGGAGATCCGACTGATAAAGAGTATACAGATATCAATAAATGCAGATGGAACCTGCTCACAGAAAAAGGAAATGCTTGAACGCTATACAAGCGGCGGTTTCAGGATTATAGGCGATCTGGTCCACAGGCATAATGGGGGGATGAATACATCGTACAGGACAGTCAAAGACATCCCATACATAGGTATTCTGGCCAGACCGGAAAGGGCAGATATGTTTGCGGCTATATCGAGATGTAAGAAAAAGACTGCTTTGTGCGTGTAATCAGGAAAAAAAGAAGTCCTGTTATCGGTCTTTTGGCTCTTTTAGCATTTTTGGCCGCCATTTTCTCTGCTGGTCTCTGGTTAGGACAAAAAGATGAAAAACCTTATCTGGACGAGACCGCGATAGCGTACAATATAGGGGGATTCGAAAATAAAGACCCGGAGCAGCTCCTGCTGCCGGGAATAGAGGAAATCCATGTTGCTGAAAATGAAACAAAAGTGAAGTATGCACTTTTCAATCCAAAAGGGAATATGTGCAATATCCAGTATGTTATAAAACTGTCGGACAGTGGAGAAACCATATGCTCCTCGAAGCAGGTCAGACCCGGATACGCCATTACCGAGTTTGAACTAAATCGTGCATTTGAGAAGGGTGAGTATCCCATTATAGTAGAGATGAGAACCTATGACACCGGGGATGGGGAAACAAAATACAACAGCGGTGTCATGGCTGCAAAACTGATTGTTGAATAGGAGAGCGCTTATGCATTATAAATACATAGAGATTGCTGATGATGTAAAATCATATAAAATAGACGGTCAGACATTGTATTACCTGAAAAACTATGGAGAAGCAGCGGATGGCATGGAGGTCTCTTCCTATCTTTTTGGAGATGTCAAATCTGCTAAAAAAAGGAAATAAGAAATCTATTCTTGATTTAGATAATTATACTTTATCCATTTTTCCATTGAAGTCCAAATTGAATTTCTTTGAGAAAATTGTCGGGTATGTGCCGTGTATAGATGAGGAAGGGACGTCCGGCTGGCTTTGGATCATTGGGAAATCAAAAGCGAGAATCCTTTCTCTTCTGCTGATCTTACTGCTGCTGGCACGCGCGGCAGTTTATTTTATCACGAACCGCGGTCCTGATCTGGATGAGGCGGCCGTTGCGTACCAGATGCCCAATTACATGGTCAATAAAGATCCGGATCAGGTTCTTATTCCAGGATATGAGACTATAAGAGTGGATAAGGATAATATGCACTCGGAAACAATTCTAGTGAACCCCGAGGGGAATCTCTGCTACATGCAGTATGAGATCCGCCTGACAGATACACAGGAAGTGATATATCAGTCCGGTTTCTTAGAGCCTGGAAAAGCCATTCTTGGATTCGATCTGGACAGTGAGCTTGAGGAGGGGGAATATGAGATAGAGGTCGTATTGGATGCATTTGACTTAAACGAACATGAGCAGTCTTTAAATGGAGGTGTCATATATGCTACGCTTCAAGTTGAATAGTGTATTATTGGTATTGACGTTCTCCATAGTTTTATCCGGATGTTCAAAAATAACTGGCGAAACGGTAGAAACAGTGGAAAATGGTCAGACGTTCAACATAGATCAGATGTCCTTCACCCCTAAAGAAGGGATCGCAGACACCATAATACCGGACAACCGCATCCAGTATTACAATTATTATCCCGAATACGATGAGTACGAGTACTATTTTGTAAAAGGAACTTTGAAAAATGAGGAAGATCAGAAAAAAGATATCTCTTCTTATTATGTAGTAAGCGAAACGTCAGGCAAAAGGGCGGACGCAAAGCTGATTGTTACAAACGGAGATAAGAGTGATTTTGTAAAGAGTATAGAAGCCAGGTCGGAGGTGGAGTTCTTTTTGATCACTTTTGTTGAAAAAGGGGGAGACAAACCAGATTCTTTTCATATTTTCAGCGAGTCCAAAGGCAATGATGGGTGGGAAAGTGAGATCCAGTACAGAACGAAAATGTAACAACCCGAAGATGCAACTCCATGGGGGAACTCCAATAATAAAGAATTGAATGGAAATCATAAATGGGGTATAATAATAAGCAGTCGGAATACCGGCTACTTATCTGCGTCCGGCCCCGCACACCGGGCAGGCACAGGTACAAAAAAGCCGGTAAGTTAAAGGAGGAAGTGCGATCATGTTGAGAATCGGAATGTTGACAAGCGGCGGGGACTGTCAGGCGCTGAACGCGGCAATGCGGGGCGTGGTAAAGGGTATCTGCGCCAAGCGAGGCGATGTGGAGATATATGGGTTTAAGGATGGGTACAAGGGGCTGATCTATGCGGATTTCAGTATGCTCACATCCAAAGATTTCTCCGGAATACTGACAAGAGGAGGCACTATCCTGGGCACATCCAGACAGCCGTTCAAGCTGATGCGCGTGCCGGACAAGGATGGGCTTGACAAGGTTGAGGCGATGAAGCATACATACCACAAGCTCAACCTCAACTGCCTGGTCATACTTGGAGGCAACGGAACGCATAAGACCGCGAACCTGCTGAGGGAGGAAGGACTCAATGTTATTACGCTTCCGAAGACTATCGACAACGATCTCTGGGGGACAGATATGACGTTTGGATTCCAGAGCGCGGTAGATATAGCGACAGATACGATTGACCGCATCCATACGACGGCAACCTCACACAGCCGGGTATTTATCATAGAAGTCATGGGGCACAAGGTAGGGCATGTGACGCTCCACGCGGGCATCGCGGGAGGCGCGGATATTATCCTGCTCCCGGAAATCCCCTACAGCATTAAGTCCATTGCCAGAGTGATCGACAGGCGTTCCAAGGCAGGCAAGCCGTTTACGATCCTGGCGGTGGCAGAGGGAGCGATCTCAAAGGAAGACGCCAAACTGAAGAAAAAAGAGTATAAAGAGAAGCTGGCAAAGAGGAAATACCCTTCTATCGCCTATGAACTGGCGGAACAGATCGAGAAAGAGACGGACAAGGAGGTCCGGATCACCGTGCCCGGGCATACGCAGAGGGGCGGCGATCCGTGCCCATATGACAGGGTGATCGCCACAAGAGTAGGGGCAAAGGCGGCGGAGCTGATCCTGGAAGGAAAGTACGGATACATGGTTGCCATAAAAGATGGGGAGACGACAAAAGTTCCCCTGGAAGAAGTGGCGGGAATGTTGAAAATGGTCGACCCGGACTGCAGCCTGATCCAGGAAGCGCGCATGATCGGCATCAGTTTCGGAGATGAGTGACCGGTTTGAGCGGCGAAATGATAAGAAAACAAGAGGTGTAGCACATGTCATATACGGCACTTTACAGGAAGTTCCGCCCGGCGGAATTTGGGGACGTCAAGGGACAGGATCATATCATCACAACATTGCGTAATCAGATCAAAGCGAAACGTATCGGGCATGCGTATCTTTTCTGCGGCACGAGGGGCACAGGGAAGACGACGGTGGCAAAGATATTCGCAAAGGCGGTCAACTGCGAGCGTCCGGTAGACGGAAGCCCCTGCGGGAAATGCGAAATGTGCCGTTCCATTGCGGCGGGCACATCTATGAATGTGATCGAGATAGACGCGGCGTCCAATAACGGCGTGGACAATATCCGGGAGATCCGGGAGGAGGTCGCGTACCGTCCCACGGAAGGAAGGTACAAGGTCTATATCATTGACGAGGTGCATATGCTCTCCATAGGCGCCTTCAACGCGCTCCTTAAGACGCTGGAGGAGCCGCCGGAATATGTGATCTTTATCCTTGCCACAACAGAGGCCCACAAGATCCCCATCACCATTTTATCCCGGTGCCAGCACTACGATTTCCGGCGCATCAGCATAGAGACGATCACGGACCGGATGAGGGAGCTCATGGATACAGAGCAGGTGGAAGTGGAGGAGAAAGCGCTGAAATACATCGCGAAGGCCGCGGACGGCTCCATGCGCGATGCTCTGAGCCTCCTTGATCAGTGCATTGCCTTCTATCTCGGGCAGAAGCTGACCTATGACAATGTGCTCGAGGTGTTGGGGGCAGTGGACACGGATGTGTTCAGCAGGCTGCTGCGCAGGGTCATCGACAGAGATGTGTCCGGCGTGCTGGACGTGGTTGAGGACCTGGTCATGCAGGGGCGGGAACTGAGCCAGCTGGCGGCAGATTTCACATGGTACCTCCGGAACTTGCTTCTGGTAAAAACTTCTGATAATATAGAGGATGTTCTGGATGTATCGACAGAAAATATGATGCAGCTTAAGGAAGAGGCCCAAATGGTGGAACCGGATATGCTGTTCCGCTATATCCGCATTTTTTCAGAGCTGTCTGGACAGTTAAAATATGCCACACAGAAGAGGGTCATGCTGGAGGCCGCGCTGATCAGGCTGTGTACGCCGGCGATGGAGACGGCTCCGGATACTCTTCTCGACCGTATCCGGGCTGTGGAGGAGAAGCTGGAGAAAGGGGCGGACGCCGCCGCGAATGCGCGGGAGCGGATCGTATACGTCAACGCGGATAGCGCGCCGGACAACAGACCGAAGCCGGAGCTTCCAAACGCGATACCCGAAGACGTCCAGGAGGTCGTGAAGAATTTCCGGTCTATCGCGGACGAGGCTTCGGGCATGGTCAGAGGCTATCTGAAGAAAGCCCGTCTGAGCCTGGGCGGGGACAACCGGCTGCTTGTTGTACTGCCGGACATTCTGTCGGCAAGCGCGGTCGGCAGAGAGGATCATGTGCGGGAGCTGGAAGAGCTGATCGAGCAGAAGATCGGCAAGAAGGTGGAAGTCGAAGTGCGTCATGTGGAAGACGGCAGGCATTTTGAAGACACATTCGTTGATATAGAACAGAAGATCAATATGGAGATAACAGTGGAGGATTGATATGGCAAAGAGAGGCGGATTCCCGGGAGGCGGAATGCCGGGGAACATGGCAAATCTTATGAAACAGGCGCAGCGGATGCAGCGCCAGATGGAAGAGCAGCAGAAAGAGCTGGAGTCCAAGGAGTTCACCGCGGCAGCAGGCGGCGGCGCAGTGGAAGTGACTGTGTCCGGCAAGAGAGAGGTGCTGAAGGTAAAGCTGGCTGAGGAGGTCATCGATCCTGAGGACATCGAGATGCTGGAGGACCTGATCGTGGCGGCTACCAACGAGGCGCTCCGTCAGGTGGAGGAAGAGACAGGCGCCGCAATGTCCAAGCTGACAGGCGGAATGCCGGGAATGTTTTAAAATCTGGAAAAGGGGTCGGGCAAATACAAGGCAGACCCCTTTCAATTTGCGTTTAACAACAGAGGTGAAACAGAAATGGATTATTACAGTAACCAGATCAGCAGGCTGATCGAGGAATTTTCCCGGCTGCCGGGGATCGGGAGCAAATCGGCTCAGCGTCTGGCGTTTCACGTCATCAATATGCCCATAGACCAGGTAGAAGGGATGGCGCAGGCCATCGTGGAGGCGAGGAAGAAGGTCAGGTACTGCAAGGAATGCTGTACGCTCACTGACCGGGAGATCTGTCCCATATGCAGCAACTCTGACCGGGACAAAAAGACCATCATGGTCGTGGAATCGCCCCGGGATCTGGCTGCGTATGAGAAGACCGGGAAATATAATGGCGTGTACCATGTCCTCCACGGGGCCATTTCCCCGATGCTGGGCATCGGCCCCGGGGACATCCGTCTGAAAGAGCTGATGGAGCGTCTACAGGGAGATGTGGACGAGGTCATTATCGCCACGAACTCCAGCCTGGAGGGGGAGACGACGGCAATGTATATCAGCAAACTTATCAAGCCTGCCGGGATCAGGGTCAGCAGGATCGCGAGCGGCGTGCCTGTGGGCGGCGACCTGGAATATATCGACGAGGTCACACTGCTGCGCGCGCTGGAGGGCAGGACAGAGCTTTAACAGTCGAGGTGATTGCCATGGGCAGAAAAAAGTTGACAGTATCCGGCAGAAAAAAGCCCACATCATCAGATGTAGCGGCAAGGGCGGGCGTGTCTCAGGCCACGGTTTCGATGGTCCTGAACAAGAAATATAATGTGTCGTTCTCAAAAGAGGTCGTTCAGAAAGTCGAGCAGGCGGCGAAAGAGCTGGGATATGTTCTGCCAAAGCGCAGAACATATGGGGAAGAGCGCAGGGAAAAGCTGCTTGTCGTTATAAGTCCGAATCTCACAAATCCATATTATGTCATGCTGCTCCAGGGAATCGAGTCCCGGGCAGCCGAACAGGGATTTGGGATCTTTGTCTGCAATACGCAGAGGGATATGAAGCTGGAAGAGCGTTATCTGAAAATGATACCTTTTTTAAATCCCCATGGGATCATCTATATGTGCAATCCGAGCCGGTGTTTTATGACGCAGGTGGAAGAAATGTCACAGAAAGTTCCGGTTGTGGTCATTAACAATCAGGATGAACGCCTGAACGTGGACGCGGTGGAACTTGATAATTCGAAACTGGGCCGGCTGATGGCGAGACACCTTCTGGAGCTGGGGCACAAGGACGTGGGGTATATAGCTCCGCCGCTTACTGCCCGGCAGAAACAGCGCTCCCGGAGAGTGGAGGGATTCTTAAAAGAGTTTCAGCAGGAAGGCCTGGGAGACCGGGTGATCATCCGGGCGGCGGACGAGCAGATCGACAAGGATGTGCCGGGGATCGATTCAGAGTATCGGATCGGCTATGACCTGGCGAAAGATCTTCTTAAGGAGCATCCGGATCTGACGGCCATCGCGGGGCTCAACGACATGATCGCCTTTGGCATTATGGACGCGCTGCATGATATGAAGTATAAGGTGCCCGGAGACATGTCGGTCATGGGGTGCGACAACACTTTGTTCGCTAAAGTAAAGAAAGTGTCGCTGACAACGATCGAGCATTTTGTGATCTATAAGGGCATGGATGCCTGTGACATTATTATGAAGAAAATGAAATCCCGCGCGAAAAAGTTTACGGACATGGAACCGATAAGTATCTATCATGTGGAATATGAGCCAAAGATTGTCGCACGGGGGACAACCTCATATCCAAGAAGTTAAAATAAATAAAAAACAGACGGATTATTAATAATATAAAATGGTGTGATTTTTTCGACATACGTTTGAGTGTTAATTTTGCTGATGATTTTCTATGGATGGATGAAAAATATAAATTAATATTAATAGATTTTGGAAAATCAACCCTGTTATTTAACAAGCTGTTTTATTAATAAATTTTGTGGCGGTTGACCGGGATTTTATTAATGGATATAATCAAGGCAGACACCGAAAATTTGTTTACAGCTATGGAGGCAGGAATCATGAGATTTTTTGTTGACACAGCAAATGTGGATGAAATCAGGAAAGCGAATGACATGGGCGTGATCTGCGGAGTTACGACAAATCCATCTCTCATTGCCAGGGAGGGACGCGTATTCGAGGAAGTGATCTCGGAGATCGTCTCTATTGTGGATGGACCGGTCAGCGGAGAGGTGAAAGCCACTACAATGGACGCGGAGGGCATGATCATAGAGGGGCGGCAGATCACCAGGATCCACCCGAACATGGTCGTGAAGATCCCGATGACGGCGGAAGGGCTTAAGGCGGTAAAGACCCTTGAGGCTGAGGGAATTAAGACGAATGTCACTCTGATCTTTACGGCAAATCAGGCGCTTCTCGCGGCGAGAGCAGGGGCTTCGTATGTATCGCCGTTTCTCGGAAGACTGGATGATATTTCCGTGAGCGGCGTTGAGTTAGTGCAGGAGATCGCGGAGATATTCGCCGTGGCAGGGATCAAGACAGAAATTATTGCCGCCAGCGTCCGCAACCCCATGCATATCACGGATTGCACGCTTGCAGGCGCGGATATCGCTACCGTGCCGTATAAGGTGATCGAGCAGATGACGCGGCATCCGCTGACAGACGCGGGGATCAGGAAATTCCAGGAAGATTACATTGCTGTATTTGGGGAATAAAAAGATTGAAATTCTGAAAAGGAGACATTATGGACAAGTTAAAGTTGATGAAGACCGCAAATGAGATCCGCAAGGACATCGTGACTGCGGTCCACAGTGCAAAAGCCGGACATCCGGGCGGTTCTTTATCTGCGGCAGATATTTTTACTTATCTGTATTTTGAGGAGATGAACATTGACCCAAAGAATCCGAAAATGCCTGACAGGGACAGGTTTGTACTGTCGAAAGGGCACACCGCGCCGGGACTTTATTCCGCTCTGGCCGAGCGGGGATATTTCCCGAAAGAAGATCTCAAGACCCTCCGCCACACAGGCTCTTATCTCCAGGGGCATCCGGATATGAAGCATATTCCGGGAGTGGACATGTCTTCAGGGTCTCTAGGGCAGGGGATTTCCGCCGCTGTGGGCATGGCGATCGCGGCAAAGCTCTCGGGAGCGTCTTACCGGGTATATACGCTGCTTGGAGACGGAGAGATCCAGGAGGGACAGGTGTGGGAGGCTTCCATGCTGGCGTCACACAAAAAGCTGGATAATCTGGTCGTGATCGTGGATAATAATAACCTTCAGATCGATGGCGCCATTGACGACGTCAATTCCCCATATCCCATTGATAAAAAATTCGAGGCGTTTAATTTCCATGTGATCAATATTGACGGAAATGATTTTGATCAGATCGATGCCGCGTTTAAGGAGGCGAAGACCGTAAAGGGACAGCCTGTCGCCATTATCGCGAAAACAGTGAAGGGAAAGGGTGTTTCTTTTATGGAGAACCAGGCGGGGTGGCATGGAAAAGCGCCCAATGATGATGAATATAAAACAGCAATGCAGGATTTGGAGAAAGTGGGTGAAGCGTTATGTCAGAGATAAAGAAGATCGCAACAAGGGACAGCTATGGAAATATGCTGGCTGAGCTCGGAGCTCAGCATGAGGACATCGTTGTGCTGGACGCTGACCTTGCGGCAGCCACAAAGACGGGCGTATTCAAAAACGCATATCCGGAACGCTTTATCGACTGCGGTATCGCGGAGTGCAACATGATCGGTGTGGCGGCAGGACTTGCGGCGTCAGGCAAAGTGCCTTTTGCGAGTTCTTTCGCGATGTTCGCGGCGGGGCGGGCGTTCGAGCAGGTGAGAAATTCTGTCGGATATCCTCATCTCAATGTGAAGATTGGGGCGACTCACGCGGGAATCTCTGTAGGGGAGGACGGCGCCACACATCAGTGCAATGAGGATATCGCGCTGATGAGGACCATACCGGGTATGGTGGTGATCAATCCTTCGGATGATGTGGAGGCAAAAGCGGCGGTCCGGGCGGCATACGAGCACAATGGTCCGGTCTATCTGAGATTCGGACGTTTGGCGGTGCCGGTGATCAATGACCGGCCGGATTATAAATTTGAGCTGGGAAAAGGCGTGACGCTCAGGGAGGGAAAAGACGTGGCCGTCATCGCCACAGGGCTACCGGTAAACAACTGCCTGGAGGCGGCTGAAAAGCTGGCAAAGGATGGGATCAACGCGAAGGTCATCAACATCCATACCATCAAGCCCCTTGACGAAGAGATCGTCATCGCCGCGGCTGCGGAATGTGGGAAAGTCGTTACAGTTGAGGAGCATTCCGTGATCGGCGGACTGGGAAGCGCGGTATGTGACGTGCTCAGCCAAAAGGCTCCGGCCAGGGTGCTGAAGATCGGGATCAACGATGTGTTCGGCGAGTCAGGTCCGGCTCTTGAGCTGCTCAAAAAGTACGGTCTCGACACAGACAGTATTTACGAGAAAATAAAAGCTTTTGTATAGATTTTGAAAAGGGGTCAGGTCCCTGCGAGGAGAAAGCTCTGAAGATTTTCCTCCCAGGGACCTGACCCCTTTTGTCGAATTCGTCTGACAATAACTGATAAAATCGTTCTTTTCTGTGTGCTATCCTCATAAAGACGCCGGGAAAATATTATTTTGTCAGGAGGATGAGTATAAATGGAAAGACAGTTACCTAAAAATGTCAGACAGATTGGAAATGTGAGCGACAGTCCGAAAATTTATGTAGAAGATTATGTGGACACATTTTTCGCGCAGCTTTGCGAAAAATGTGAAAAGGCGGGAAAAGGTCCGATGGGAGCGTTCCTCGTGGGGGACATCCAGCCGGGGACGGACGAGGAATATGTATACATATACGGAGCGATCCAGATGCATGACCTGAAGATGTCGGGCAATGAATATGTGATCGATGAAAACACATGGAAACGCGCGTACGAGGATTGTAAACAGTATTTTGAGGATGGCGAGATGCTGGGCTGGTTTGTGGCGCACCCGGGCGTGCCGCTCATCCCGGAGGCATCCACGGTCAAGCTCCACAAAAAATCATTTCCAAAGAAGAATACAGTTTTTATCATGAAAGATCCCGTTGAGAAGGACGAGGTCTACTATGTGCATAAAATGAATGATCTGATGGAGATCGGAGGGCATTACACATATTATGAGAAGAATCCGTGTATGCAGAACTATATGATCTCCAGTCGAAAAAAAAATGGGGTGTTTCCCACGGAGACTGTTGAGGACAGAGCTGCGAAGGACTTTCGTAATATGGTTAGAAAGCGGGGGGAACGCCAGAAAGGCAGAAAGACAGGAAGTCTGATGTATGTGGCGAGCGCGTGTCTGGTGCTGGTCCTGATCGTAATGGGAGTGTCCATGGTCAACAGCTTTGACCGGATGAAATCGGTGCAGAACACTCTGGATACGCTGGCGGGAACAACCGATACCGTGGAGACGCAGGAGACCAGCGGGGCAGTGACTGCGGTGACGGAGGAGCAGGTGGGAGACGGACAAGCCGGGGATGAAGGACAGGACAGCTCAGACAGGGGAACGGATACCGCTGGCGCGAAGGATGCGGGAGACACAACGGCAGCAGGTGAAAACAGCTCAGATCAGGACACGGTCCTGAGTGCCGGAAACAGTGACGGATCAGGCACAGCCGGGGATGCGGAGACCGGCACGTCAGGCGGACAGGCCCTGGCCGTGACCGAAGGAAATGGCAGCGACGGCGTGTATATTGTCGAGGAGGGCGACACCCTTGCCATCATAAGCCGCAAAATGTACGGCGATGTGACACATGTGGATGCGATCTGCAGAATGAATGGGATTACCGATGGGAATCTGATTTATGTAGGACAGAAATTGCTATTACCGTAAAATCATGGTATACTCAACAGGAAAACCAAGACCAGAAATAAGGGGAGTTACATGGCGCAAAAGAAAAAAACACCGTTTAAGATCTTAACGGCTCCGGAGGACCTAAGTGAGATAAAGCACAAAGTGCGGAGATTCCGTCTTGCGAAAGCGAGGAGAGCGCTGGTACTGCTGGTCCTTATACTGCTCGCCGTGTGCGGTACATATCTTCTGCTGGATAACCAGACGTACGCGAGAGCCCGGACAGCGGCAGAGTACCCGAGCGATCTGACCGACATGAGCAGCTACGCGCGGTTCGCGGATGGGATCGTCCGTTACAACAGGGACGGAGTCGTTTTACTAAATAAAAAGAACGAAGAACAGTGGATACAGCCCGCACAGATACAGAATCCGGTCATCCGCGTGAAGGACGAGACGTTTGCCGTGGCGGATAACGGAGGAAACAATATTCTTGTATTTACCAGGGAGGGGCTCAAAGGAGAGATACAGACAAACCTTCCGATCGAGAAGATTGCGGTGTCGGAGCAGGGGATCGTGTCCGCGGTCCTGAGAAATGAAGATTCTCCCATGATCATCTCTTATGACGCCACAGGGAATATACTTGTAGAGCAGCAGGTAACTGTGAGCGCTCTGGGCTATCCGCTGGCAATGGAAATGTCCGATGACGGAAATATACTGGCGGTCGCCTATTTGTATACGGAAGGCGCGGTAATGAAGTCCAAAGTCATCTACTATAATTTCGGCGAGACCGGCCAGGAAAGGACAGACAATATCGTTCTGTCAGAGGAGTATGACGGTACTGTGATGGCGGACATCTTTTTTATGGGGGATGACCGTTCTGTCGTAGTGGGGGACAACCGCTTCGTGATATACAGAGGCCGGGAAATTCCGGAAAAAGAAAAGGAGATCGAGCTGGATCAGGAGATACAGAGCGTCTTTCATTCGGACCGGTACATCGGGTTTATCCTCTTAAATCAGGAGAAATCAGGCTATGAGCTGCGTCTGTATAACCGGCTGGGGCAACAGGTCCTCAGCAGGGATATTTCGGGCAAATACAGCAATGTGAAGATCGATGGGAACGAGATCATTATGTTTGAGGGCAGCAGATGCTGTATCATGACAGCCTTCGGCATTATAAAATTTGAAGGGGATGTCAATGTTGAGGCGCTGGAGATCTTCCGGGCGCCGGGGATAAGCAGGTACTATATGATGAGCGTCGATGGATTGCGCGTGATTTATCTGACGAAATAGGAGAGTTTATGAATAATTGGCTTTTGATCATTGTTGCAACAATTTTTATTATCTGTATAGTCGTGGGGTATGTGAGAGGATTTCTGAAACTGGGGATCTCTCTCCTTTCGACGGTCCTGACGCTTGTGATCATGCTGGTGCTGTCGCCCTACGTCGCGGACGCGCTGGCAGAACTTACACCAGTGGATGATTTTATCGAAAAAAAGATCGTGGAGACTTTTATGCCGGAGATCCCCGCAGATCAGCTGTCACAGCTCGATCTGAGCGGAACTCCGCTGGAAGACTTAAGCCCTGAGCAGGTGGAAAACCTGAACGACCTGGACTGGGGAATGCTGGGACTCACTCCTGAGGACGTCTTAAGTGTGATCGGCGAAATTCCGAAGGACATCCAGATCCGGGAGATCGAGGACGCGGCTCTGCCGCAGTTTTTGAAGGATCAGCTGCTGGAGAATAACAACAGTACGATCTACAGTGAACTCGGAGTGGAGAGCTTCCCTGAATATGTGGCGGCCTACATATCGAGACTGGTGCTGCAGCTTGTGTCCTTTCTTGTGACCTTCCTGCTGGCAATCATCATTGTGAAGGCGCTGATGTTCGCTGTGGACATCATAGGAGAGCTGCCGGTGCTCGGACTGGTGAACCATATCGCCGGCGGCGCGCTCGGGCTGGTCCTGGCAGTGCTGATCGTGTGGCTCGGGTTCCTGGTGATGACGCTCGCGTATACAACGGAGGCGGGAGCGGCATGCTTTGAAATGGTGGAGAAGAGCGCGATCCTGCGTTTCCTCTATGATACGAATCCGCTTCTGCTGAGGCTGCTCGGATTCTAGTGATATGCTACACACAGTTCTGATAGTATGCTATCAAAACGGTCCTGGTGGTATGTTGCCAAAAAAATATTGACAGTTTCCCGGGAATATGGTATTTTATAAAAGTTCTCGGGAACATATCTGGGGGATTAGCTCAGTTGGGAGAGCGCCTGCCTTGCAAGCAGGAGGTCACGAGTTCGACTCTCGTATTCTCCATTTCATAAAAAAGCACTGTAAAACAAGACGGAGAGAAACCTGTTCATGGATGTATGGACAGATTCCCCCGTCTTTTTTCTCGAAAACAAAAAACATAAGAAGGTACGGCGGATGAAAAGACGAGCCCGGAACGAAAACAGGGGAACAGGATACTGCATGAAAAGGAGGTTGTCGGCGGCAGCGGTTCTTCTCATTATCAGCGCGGTACTCATGGTGCTTGCGGTGCGGCAGCCGGCGTTTGCCCAGTGGTATTCTTCAACGGTGTATCAGTTTCTGGTGGCAAGGGCGGGGCGGATTTTCGGGATATTTCCTTTTTCTGTATCAGAGCTGGCCCTTTATATACTTATAGCCGCCTTTATCCTGTCTGCCGCCGTTATGGCAGTGAAGACCATAAAAGCTGTGAAGAAGGGGCGGAAACAGGAGACTGATACAGAGAATGAGCAGGAGATGGACACAGAGACGGCGGGAGACGCGGTCCAGATCGCAGCTTCCTGGCTGTCCGGGGTTCTCCTTGCCGTGGGAATCCTGGCAGTCCTCTATACCACATGCTGCGGGATCAATTATCAGAGAAGATCCTTTTCGGAGGAGGAGGGCATCATCACATATAAATACAGCGCGCAGGACCTGAAGGAGATCTGCCTCTGGCTCACAGATGAAGTAAATGCTCTTTCCGGAGAAGTGGAGCGCGATAGCAGCGGAGTGATGACTCTGGAAGGGCCGGAGGGAGAAGGGGCTGTTGAGGCGATGCAGGAGCTGGCGGAAGAGTTTTCCTCCCTGGACGGCTACTACCCGCAGCCCAAGAAGCTGCTGGTATCGGAGATCTTGTCTTATCAGGGACTGACCGGAGTGTACTCGCCCTTTACAGTGGAGGCGAATTATAATGGAGATATGACGGCATATAACATCCCTTTCACCACATGCCATGAGCTGTCTCACCTGAGAGGGTTCATGCAGGAAGAAGAAGCCAATTTCATCGCGTTTCTTGCATGTATAGAGTCAGAACGGACAGATTTTCAATACAGTGGATATCTGTCAGGGTGGGTGTACTGCATGAATGCGCTGTACCGCGCGGACTATGAGAGCTGGCAGGAGGTGAGGGCGCTCCTTGCCGGGGCGGCGGAGCCGGATCTTGCGGCGAACACCGCGTTTTGGGACGCGTATGAGGGGAAAATCTCAGAGACAGCCGGCAGGATCAACGACGCATATCTCAGGGTCAACGGACAGGCGGACGGCGTGCAGAGCTACAACAGGATGGTGGACCTGATCGTGGCGTATTTTACATAAAAAAGGGATGCAATAAAAAGAAAGAATGTAACCGGATGACAGAGTCAAAGGTTTTATTTATATGAGGGAACAGGACAAATGAGAAAAGGGCAGAAGCAGATTGACGTAGAGGAGGCGCTTCAGACCTATGGGGACATGGTCTATCGCCTTGCGCTGGTACAGATGAAGAACAGAAGCGAGGCGGATGATGTGTTTCAGGAGGTTTTTCTAAGGCTGGTCAGGTACAAGGACCGGATACAGGGCGAGGCCCATCTGAAACCGTGGCTGCTCACGGTGACAGTGAATTGCTGCAGAAAACAGTTTGACAACGCGTTTCGCAGACGCACCGTGCCCATGGACCGGGAGATAGGGCGTGAAGAAAGCTACGAGATGGGACTGCCGGGAGACCCGGTCTATGATGCGGTGCTGGAGCTGGCAGATGATTACAGGAGCGTGATCCATCTGTTTTACTATGAACAGTATAGTGTCCGTGAGATCGGAGAGATACTGGATATTTCAGAATCAGCAGTAAAGACGCGTCTTTCCCGCGCGAGAGGGATGTTGAAGGAGAAGCTGAAAGGAGAGTTTGCCAGTGCAGGAACAGTATAAGAAAGTAAACGACAGGATCCATGTGCCGGAAGAGCTGATGCGGCGGACAAAAGACGCGGTCAGACGGGAAGAGAAAAAAAGAAAAGTCCGCGCGATCCGGAGATATACCGCCCTGGCGGCATGTTTCTGCCTGGTCTGCCTGGGGGCGTGGAGATTCTCCGCCCGGGACAGGATCATTGTACAGGAAGTGGAGATTGACCGCACGGAGATGTCGATCGGGCTGAACCTTGGGAAGCATGAGGTGGAAGCGGACGGAGACAAGGGAGTGTTTCAGGCGGATGTCTGCGAAACCAGGGAGGAAGTCCCGGAAGAGCTGTGGGAGCTGGAGCCGAGCCGCATCAGCGGACAGGAAATCTACATCGGGAAAACAGCCGACGGCGTCTGGCACGCGGCCTTTGAAAATGACGGAGAGGTCTGGTATGCCACAGGGGAAGGTATGCAGGAAGATGAGTTTACAGACCGGCTGAAAGATATTTTGTAAAAAATCATTTCTTTCTGTAACCTTTCATAACGAGCAGAGGTATTATTAGCAGAGACAGGAAAATGACCTTTGCAGGTGTGAATGAAAAAGAGGGAGAAGTTTATGAAAAAAAGATATCAGCATATCGGTATCGCCGTCCTGATGAGCTCGGCATTTGTGCTGACTGCGTGTCAGAGCGGGACGCCCGGAACAACACCCGGGAGTGGACAGGCGTCCATGGAGGCGGGAAAGCTGGCGGAAGCAATTCGCCAGAAATATGAGGAAAAGTACGAATACACCGAGCCGATGAGAGGGGTTGCCAGGGATGAGAAGCTGGAGCTCCAGATGGGGTTTGACATCAAGGGCGGTGAGTTTATCGAATATACGCAGATCGTTAATGTGTATGAGGATGCAGAACTCACACAGCCTGTAGGTTCGCATTTTGAATGGGACGAGGAGAAACAGATCCTGTCAGTGACTCCGCCCAGGTGGAACGCGGCGGGGATCAGCAGTGTCGGCTTAGACAGCGACGATCCGGGATACAGTCCTTCAGCCTCTTCTCTGTTTGAAAAGGGAGAACTGCAGGACTGGGGGAATCTGCCGCAGTATTATATGGCGCAGTATGTGGACAGTGAGACCGGCGAAGCGCTTGAAAAGCCCAGAGTCACTGTTTTTACAGTGGACCACGAGATACATGCAGCTCCGAAATTATCCCTGCAGATCAATGAGGAAGGAAAACCGGTGTTTCGCTGGCAGGAAGTCAAAGGGGCGGAGCGGTATTATGTCATGAGCCTTTCTTATTCGGAAGAGAGCGGTTTTTCGGGGGATGGGCTTGTGCGCGGAAGCACGGAGGATACCCAGTGGATACCGGATTCCACGGCACAGTTTATAACGTATTCTGTATCCGAGGCGGACAGGAGCGACCCATATTATATAGAGAAATATGGGGAGGGAACGGAGGCGGTTCCCAAAGATGCAGAATATGACACCTATTATTGTGTGATCGCGGTGTCTGAGGAAGGGACATCGGCCATCAGCAATGTTCTTGATGTAAAGAATATCGCAAGAAAAATTCCGTATACGGAAGAGGTCGGGATGAGCCTTTCTGAGGAAGGATCAAATTATGCAGAGCGTTTTGCGGATATGCCTTCTTATAAATGGGTGACTATGTGTGACGGAACGCTTGTGCAGAAGCTGATCAATTATGATTTTGAACAGGCTGAGACGACGACAGAAACATGGGGCGAATACGAGAAGGAAGATATGTCGGACCTGAGAGTAGTCGAGGTAGATATTGTGAAGGTCCCCTATGTAATAGATGGGACGGATTTTACAGGAGTTGTGGTCGTTGAGAACTATGACCCTGGTACATGGGAGGAAGAACTGGAGAAGATCCACCAGCGGCAGGAAGGGCTCAGAAGCCGCGCGGGAGCGGTAACCCCGGAGCTTACCGAAGAGGATGCGGACGAGGGGGAAAACGGTTCATCATCAGCTTCTTCGGGAGATGATCTCTCACAGGAATATGAGGTGACTGCCAACAGCGCGCTGAGTGAATATCTGGCAGTGAATATGATGAATGCCAATCCGCTGATCAGTCTGGAGGAATTTCCGGAAAGCGCGGATACATCTTACCTTCTGGATGCATGGGAGGAAGCCGTGTATCAGAATCCCATGGTCCTGGGAGTAAAGAGCGCGGCGATCTTAAATAGCGGCGCCATGCTTGCCGTGGAATATGACACGGAAGCCGATGAGATCAGGCAGAAGCAGAAAGAGATCGATGCGGAGGTCAAAAGAGTGGTCGGCGAGATCATCACCCAGGACATGACAGAGCTGGAGAAAGAGCTTGCCATCAACCAGTACCTGTGCGACATCGCGGAATATGACATGGGCGCTCTTGAAAATGCGGAAGAAAATGATTTCGCGGAAGTGGATGAGGAATTTAACGATTCTTTCACTCCTTACGGAGTCCTGCTCAATAAAACCGGCGTCTGCTCCAGTTATGCCGGGGCGTTCAAGCTCCTGGCTCAGGAGGCCGGCCTGGATTGTATCGTGGTGACAGGATATCTGGAGGGGGATCTGCCCCATGCATGGAACAAGGTGAAAATAGACGGAAGCTGGACGATTGTTGACGCGACGAACAACGATAATGAGCTGATCTTTAACGCGCTTTTGAATCTTCCGGACTATGCGGCTGACAAGGTGCTGGTGGAGGATGAAAGGTATGTGCTCGATTCAATGACAGGAGAGTACAGAGCTGAAACAGATGAGAGAGAATATTACCGCATCAACAACAAGTTTTATGAACAGGATCAGATCACAGCTCCCCTGACAGAGGAATTACAGAAGGAGGGTACGGCAGTCCTGCGGACGGATTATACACTGAGCGATGAAGAATTTATGAGGATCGCGCAGAATGTCATCAGCCAATATGGCAGCGACGAGCTGGGAGGCTATTATTGGATGGGAGTTATTTATCTTACAGATGAATATTAAAAGGGACAAATGTAAGTAAAAAAATATCACACAAATAAAAACGATGGAGGGAAAAGGTATGAAAAAACTGACGAAAAGGCTGGCGGTCATGGGAATGACAGCCGTAATGACAGCCGCGCTGTTATCAGGGTGCGGCATGAAAAAGGCAACGCCGGAAAACCTGCTGCAGGATATGACGGCTAAGGCGGAAAAAACAAATTCGGTCCTGATGAACATGAAATTCGAGCTGAATATGGCAGAAGAAACGGACTCTGTTTCTATCAGTATGGACATGGACATAGAGTCTACAGCAGATCCTGAGGCTTCCTATGGGAAAGGTTCGGTAAACCTGGGGATGTTCGGCAGCAGTGTCGGGACGGAGATGGAGATGTATACTGCCAAAGAAGGCGATCAGTATGTCACCTACACGCTGGTAGAAGGCGAGTGGACAAAGGATACGGTTGACGCAGGAGACGTACTGGGAAATGTAGGGAGCATGACCGGGAACATTTCGGACTATGCAGACAAGTTCGAGCTGGAGAAAAGTCTGGTGGATGTGAATGGAAAAAAATGCTTTGAGCTGACCGGAGAGCTGTCGGGAGATATCTTTACGGAAATGCTCCAGTCCAATATGATGGATTCCTTCTCTGGATATGGGCTGGACGAAGAGGCAGTGGCGGATATGGTATTCCCCTGTACCATCGATGTTTACCAGGACAGCGTTCTTCCAGCGCGGATTTATTTTGATCTGACAGCCACCTTTGCGCCTATGCTGGAGGAAGCAGGAGTCACAGCAACTGACTGCTATATTGAAATGACATTTCTGGAGTATGACAGTGTAGATGAGATCGTTGTTCCGGACGAAGCGCTCAGCGCGGGAGAGTCGGGAGACAGCTTGGGTGATATCGGAGGGGGCGTAGAGTCGGCGGAACCGGCAGAGCAAAACCCCGGACTGGGAGACGACTGGGAGTCTTACACGGTGCAGATAAACGATACGATAGTCATACTGCCCTGTTCGATCGCGGATCTCGAGACGGCAGGCGTGACACTGGACATATCGTACACACCGCTGGATTATGTAGTAAATGCAGGCGAGTATGAGCTGGCATGGTTTGTGGATGGCAACGGCAATGAGATCATGGTGGATATGATCAATAATACAGACGGAGCGCTTGAACTGAAGGACTGTCTGGTGGGAGGGATCTCAGTAGATTCTTATGACCTGGAAAACGGCGGTCTGACCGTGCTCTTCCCGGGCGGCATCCAGATCGGTTCCGCAGGGGCAGATGCCATCGCCGCTTACGGTGAGCCGGACAGCACATGGGAAGAGGAAGAGTACGGCGGTTCGTATCACTGGTATGCACAGGACAGCTACAATAGCTGCAGCATAGATACAGAAGCGGGTACAGGGCTTGTGGACAGCATGAGTATTGACTGCCACGAGTAAAAAGGATAATATACACATAAAATTACCAGGGAACACGGTGACACGGAAACACCGGTGATCCGGAGAGGAGAAAAACATGTTTTGTAGATTTTGTGGAAATGAGATACCAGAGGGAGGACAGTTCTGCGCGAATTGCGGAAAGGCTGTAGAGGCTGAGGCGGCCTCTCAGCCGGACGCGCAGCAGGCGAGTGCGCCTCAGCCGGAGACGCAGCAGTCATACAATTCACAGCCGGGCGGGCAGCAGCCGTACAATACATACCAGCCGGGCGGGCAGCAACCATATCCGCAGGTGCAGGTAAATCCGGTGCAGAATCACCCCATGGCATGGTTTAAGTTCATTATTTATTTTCAGTTGTTTGCGAATATGGTTATTATGGTGTACAATGCGCTGCATGGCTTTCTGGGGATTGCCTACGGAGATGACGCGGCTCTGATCTATGCCTTTTATCCCGGTCTGAAAGCTGTGGATGTGATATATGGTTTGATCTGTATCGCGCTTATAGTGGGAGCGTTCATCGTCCGTCAGAGACTGGCGCATTATAAGAAAAACGCTCCGATGCAGTATATCCTGTTTGTGGCCGCGGTACTGGTCATGGGGCTGCTCCACACGATCGCGGGAGTTGCTGTCATCAGCGCGGCGGTGCCGTATGCGGCGGGAGCAGGCATGGCGGATGTCGCCGGCAATATTTTGGGGACGGTGATCGGCGCGGCGATCTTCATTCCCGTGAATTATATCTATTTCAACAAGAGAAAAGAGTTATTTGTTAACTAAATAAGGAAAACGAGAGATACAGAAAAGAGAGTGCTGTCAATCATCAGTTTTGATATTGCGGCATTCTCTTTTTGTTTTCATTTATGGATTTTAAGATAAGCGCGGGGCAGAAAAACGAAGCCGCAGTTTACTACCCACCCGAAATATGCTAAAATAGCACTGCTGAGAACATAAAACTACAGGAAAGATTCAAGAAGGAGGATATATATGATCAAATTATATGAAAACGGAGTCTATCTCTTAAACGGTACTGAGATAGTGGAAGATACAGGAAACACACAGGTTCCCATTTCAAAGGAAGAAGCGGCGCGGAACACGATAGCCTACGGCATCCTGAAAGCGCACAACATTTCCGACAATATGGAGAATCTGCAGATCCGGTTCGACAAGCTGGCGTCCCATGACATCACTTTTGTGGGTATCATCCAGACCGCCCGCGCTTCGGGACTCCAGAAATTCCCGATCCCCTATGTGCTGACAAACTGTCATAACAGCCTTTGCGCGGTAGGCGGCACGATCAATGAGGATGACCACATGTTCGGTCTGACCTGCGCGAAGAAGTACGGCGGCGCCTATGTACCGCCTCACCAGGCAGTCATCCACCAGTTTGCCCGCGAGATGATGGCAGGCTGCGGAAAGATGATCCTTGGGTCAGACAGCCATACGCGTTACGGAGCGCTCGGCACTATGGCGATGGGCGAGGGCGGACCGGAGCTTGTAAAACAGCTCCTCAATAAAACATACGATATCAAGATGCCGGGCGTGATCGCCATCTATCTGGATGGAGAGCCGATGAAGGGTGTGGGTCCCCAGGACATTGCCCTTGCGGTTATCGGAGCGGTGTTCAAGAACGGCTATGTAAATAATAAGGTAATGGAGTTTGTCGGGCCCAGCGTGAAGAAGCTCAGCGCGGATTTCCGTATCGGTATTGACGTCATGACCACGGAGACGACCTGTCTGTCCTCCGTCTGGACCACAGATGAGAAGATCGAGGAGTTCTACGAGATCCACGGCAGGAAAGAGGAATACAAAGAACTGAATCCGGGCGCGGCTGCATATTATGACGGATGCGTTTATGTGAACTTAAGCGAGATCAGGCCCATGATCGCCATGCCCTTCCATCCGAGCAACGTGTACACCATCGATGAGGTGAACGCAAACTTAAAGGACGTCCTCCACGATGTGGAGCAGAAAGCTCTTGTCAGTCTGGACGGAGCGGTGGAGTATTCCCTTCAGGATAAGATCCGGGACGGCAGGCTCTATGTAGAACAGGGCATTATCGCCGGGTGCGCGGGCGGTGGATTTGAAAATATCTGCGCGGCAGCGGACATTATCAAGGGGCGCAATATCGGTTCTGACACATTCACATTCAGCGTGTATCCGGCAAGTATGCCGATCTACATGGAACTTGTGAAGAACGGCGCGGTGGCCGATCTGCTGGAAGCAGGAACCGTTGTGAAGACCGCGTTCTGCGGACCGTGCTTCGGCGCGGGAGACACCCCGGCGAACAACGCGTTCTCCATCCGCCACACCACAAGAAATTTCCCGAACCGTGAAGGCAGCAAGCTCCAGAGCGGGCAGATCTCTTCCGTGGCGCTCATGGACGCGCGTTCCATCGCTGCGACAGCGGCAAACAAGGGATACCTCACACCGGCGACAGCAATGGATGTGGAGTATAAAGGACAGAAGTATCATTTTGACGGCAATATTTACGCAAACCGTGTATTTGACAGCCACGGAGTGGCGGATCCGGACGTGGAGATCCAGTTTGGACCGAACATCAAGGACTGGCCGGAGATGTCAGAGCTGCCGGAGAACCTGATCGTCAAAGTCGTATCCGAGATTCACGATCCGGTCACAACGACAGATGAGCTGATCCCATCCGGCGAGACTTCTTCTTACCGCTCCAACCCGCTGGGGCTGGCAGAGTTCGCGCTCTCCAGAAAAGACCCGGCATATGTGGGACGCGCGAAAGAAGTACAGAAAGCCCAGAAAGCCATTGAGGCGGGGACATGCCCTCTTGATGCGCTTGAGGAACTGAGACCGGTGATGGAGACGATCCAGAAGACTTATCCGGGAGTAGGCGAAAGAAATATCGGCGTAGGCAGCACGATCTTCGCTGTAAAACCGGGAGACGGCTCCGCCCGCGAGCAGGCGGCATCCTGCCAGAAGGTCCTGGGCGGCTGGGCGAATATCGCTGTCGAGTACGCTACGAAGCGCTACCGCTCCAACCTGATCAACTGGGGAATGCTTCCGTTCCTTACGGACGCTGACCATGAGCATCTGCCGTTCAAGAACGGCGACTATATCTTCGTGCCGGATGTGAGAAAAGCAGTGGAAGAGAAGGCAGAAGTGATCAAGGCTTATGTGGTGGGCGATGGCCTCAAAGAGATCGACCTGAAGATCGGTGACCTGACCGACGCGGAACGGCAGATCATACTTGACGGATGTCTTATCAACTACTATAAATCAACGATGTAAGTCTGGATTTGCCGGAAGCTTGGACTTGAATAAAGGGTCCGAAAACTGTGGAGGATCTTTTCGAAAGCGCTTCAGCGCGTAGGTGTGGGTGGCTGAGGCGACTTCGGAATGAGGCTTGGGAAAAATAAAAATCAGGGGATACGCATTGGGATTGGAAGAGGGATTGTCTGAGGCGAAGCTGAGTTGCCCTCTTCCAATCCATGTTTTTAGCGTATCCCCTGATTTCATAATTTTTCCTGCCGCATGGAGCGGAGACGATGCCACCCACACCTACACGCTGAATACGTTTTCGGCACACCCATTCCGCGATTTTCGGATTCCCCGCCGACTGACCGTCCACCCACACAAATTCAGATTTTCTTCTTCCTTTTATCAGAGTAACGTGCTATAATGGCATGGACTGCGTTGAAAAGTCGTTAAAATAACATCTAGAAAGGAATGAACATCATGGACAACAAGAATGAGTTCAAGCCGTATATTCCGGCGGATAAAGTCGTTCCGGAGTTTACGGTCACATCTATCGTGATTGGTATCGTTCTTGCGGTTGTGTTTGGTGCAGCAAATGCATATCTTGGACTTCTCGTTGGTATGACGATCTCCGCTTCTATTCCGGCGGCAGTTATTTCAATGGGAATTATCCGTGTGATCCTCCGCAGGGATTCCATTCTCGAGAATAACCTGGTACAGACGATCGGTTCTGCAGGTGAGTCACTGGCGGCAGGAGCGATCTTTACGCTTCCCGCATTGTTTTTGTGGGCTGAAGAAGGTAAAATCGAATTTCCCAGCATTATCACGATCTTCCTGATCGCTCTGTTTGGCGGTATCCTCGGCGTATGCTTTATGGTTCCTCTCCGTCAGGCTCTGATCGTTGAGGAGCACGGAACACTTCCGTTCCCGGAGGGAACTGCCTGCGCGGAAGTCCTTCTTGCAGGAGAAGAGGGAGGTTCCAAGGCTGGTACAGTCTTTACGGGACTTGGTATCGCGGCAGTATATAAATTTATCGCAGACGGCCTGAAATTATTCCCGAGTGAGATCGGATACGCTTTCAAGGGCTATGCCGGATCTCAGATCGGAATCCAGGTCCTGCCGTCACTTGCGGGCGTCGGATTTATCTGCGGACCGAAGATCGCCAGCTACATGCTGGCCGGTGGTACACTGAGCTGGTTCGTACTTATGCCGGCGATCGCCCTGTTCGGCGGAGATGCGACCATCTTTCCGGGCGAAGTGCCGATCTCCCAGCTTGCGCCAGGCGATCTGTGGGACAATTATATCAAATACATTGGCGCCGGAGCGGTAGCGGCAGGCGGTATCATCAGTCTGATAAAGACGTTCCCGCTGATCGTCCGCACCTTTAAACAGGCGATGTCCAGCATGAGCAAGAAGCAGGCACAGAAGAATGCCCTGCGTACAGAGCAGGATATTCCGATGCCGATCCTGCTTATCCTGCTTGCGGTCATCGTAATGCTTATCTGGATCATCCCGACATTCCCGGTAAGTCCGCTCGGCTCACTGATCGTCGTGATCTTCGGATTCTTCTTTGCGTCCGTATCCTCGCGTATGGTCGGCCTGATCGGTTCCTCCAACAACCCGGTATCCGGTATGGCCATCGCGACACTGATCATCGCGACTCTGATCCTGAAAGCGACCGGTACAGGCGGCACTACAGGTATGGTAGGCGCTATTGCCATTGGCGGCGTTATCTGTATCGTCGCGGCGATCGCCGGAGATACTTCACAGGATCTTAAGACTGGTTTTATTGTAGGAGCTACACCGAAGAAACAGCAGATCGGTGAGATGATCGGCGTTGTTGTTGCAGCGGCAGCTATCGGCGGCGTCCTTTACCTGCTGAATGAAGCGTGGGGTTACGGAAGCGAGCAGATCCCGGCAGCACAGGCTACGATGATGAAGATGCTCGTGGAAGGTATCATGAACGCGGATCTTCCGTGGGCGCTGATCCTGATCGGTGTATTCATCGCAGTTGTAGTTGAGATACTGAAGGTACCGGTAATGCCGTTTGCGGTTGGCATGTATCTGCCGTTCAGTCTGAGCGCGGGTATCATGGCCGGAGGCATTGTACGCTTTATCGTTGAGAAGATCAAAGGCACAGACGAGGAGAAGAAAGAACGCGCGGACAAGGGTGTCCTCTTTACTTCCGGTATGATCGCCGGAGAAGGTATCATGGGTATCGTCCTTGCGATCCTCGCCGTTGCGGGAATGGATTCCTCGATCAACCTGAGTGAAAAACTGGGCATCACAACGCCGCAGTTTGTAAGCCTTATTGTCTTTGTGCTCCTTCTGGCTTACCTTTTCAGACGCTGCATGAAGAAAGCAAAATAAGAGCAAAGAGCCCGCATAGATCCGCGGGATTTTGGGAGCCGGATGACCGGCATGGAAACAGCCTGCGTCTTGCGGGCTGTTTTCTTCTGTGTTATGATGCTTGTTGACAGCAGACCGCGCTTTTGGTCTGCACACTGAGATATAATCGAGAGGACGTCTCTAAAGCTATGAGTAAGAAAAATGATAAAAACTATATGGATTATGTTCCGGTGAAAAATCCGGATGTTGAATATGAGACCGCCGATAATGGCAGGGTCACTGTGTTTATCGAGTGGAAGGGCTTCTATCACAGGATCGCGCAGAAGTTTTTCCATCGCCCCAGAGTCAGTGACGTCAAGATGGACGAGCTCGGCAGCTTCGTATGGCTGGCGATCGATGACAGCAAGGATGTGCATCAGCTCTCCCTGGAACTGGAGGCAAAGTTCCCGAAGATGGAGAAGCCCCTGTCCAGACTGATCAAGTTTCTTGAGATCCTTCATGATAACCATCTGATCTACTGGAAAGGAGAGAGTAGAAAATAATGCTGCAGTATATTCCCTATGTCCTTCTCTTTGCCCTGGCCACCGCGGTCATCTACATCTGGGGGCTGTGGCGAAGCATGCGTCAGAAGCAGGATCTTTCCAACATGCTCAGCGCGAAGGGGATTTCAAAAGTAAAAAAGGCGCTGAAAAAGAACGGCCCTATGACACGAAAAGAGCTGGAGCCGTTTGTGAAGGGCCTGACTGCCCGCCAGCCCTTTTCCAAAGAACAGATCGGAGTGACCGAGTCTGATAAATTTCTTGATTCCATTCTTCCCTATATGGTCCGCCAGAAGATGATCCTGGAAGAGAAGAAAGAAAATAAAGCTGTCTATCAGTTAAACAAATAACTGACAGGCAGCTTTTTTCTTACGGACAGCTCGGTTCTGTTCTCTCAGATCTCATCAGGAGTGATAATACAGCTCGATGGGATCAATGGGGTCAAACGGATGTTCCTCCACCATTTTTTTATTCCTGCCGCGCCGTTTCATGAGTTCACCGCTCTTGTTATAGATCCAGAACGAATAGACGAGAAGTTTATTGATCTTTCCGATCCGTCCTTTTGTGGTCTTCTCGTAGAGTGTCCCGCCTGCTTTGAAAGGCGTTTTTTTGTGGATCAGGGAGATCAGTTCGGTCTCGCATGTGACCGGTTCGGGAAGGATGGTATAACCGCGGCCGATGCAGCCCGGTTTATGGGAATCGCTTCCTCCTGTCATCACCTTTCCGTATTTTTTTGCCAGTTTTTCAGCTCCGGCATTAGACTGGACAGATTCACAGCTGTTAAATGCCTCCACAAAATCAAAGCGCTTTATGATCTCCGGTGACTGATAGAACTTCTTTGTGTTTGTGAAGCTCATATATTTCTCACCGCAGGGATGTGCGGGTCCGAGTACGCCGCCATTGCGGTGGACCAGGTCGATCAGCAGGGCAAGGGGCATCCCGCGCATTTCCAGCACCCGCATCTTCACGCCTTCCGGCATGATCACGATAATGTGCCCCGCGTCCCGGGTGTCATACTCAATACCCTTGAGCACGACAAAATCCGTATGCTTCTTCCCTTTTATATGCTGCTTCCAATAGCGGTAGCCATTGTATGTGTCGTGGTCCGTGATGACCATTCCCTGGAATCCATGCTGCTTTAATTTGGTGATATATTCGTCCAGCCCCACTTTGCTGTCAATGGAGCCCTCTTTCACATGGCAATGCATATCGATCTTCATATACATGTCCTCTTTTCCGGTGTGTACACCTGTTACAATTGTCTGACTATTGCATGCCTATTATACATCATTGTAGTCACAGATGACAACCGGAGGACACGGACTTTTCAGTATTTGTCAGGATCTATCAGGCAGGTACCCAGAATCCGTAATCCACGGCGCCGTTTTTCCATTGCCCCCGAACCTGATATATGGTGCCCGGCTGTGCGGTGAACTCCAGATTTCCCTTTTCATTTTCTGTTACTTCTACAGCGGTTCCTTCCGGTAACTGAGCCGCGCTGTCCTGATACTGTCCAAGCAGAGAATCCTCCCAGGAAAGCAGTTGGATGCTCTCGGGCTTTTCATCAAATTCCAACTCCATTTGCACAGGTTCTGAGAGCTTTGTTATCTCTGTAGATTCTGTCTGCAGAATGTGAGGGCCGTCAGTGGTGATGGTCTGACTTTCCCCATTTTGATCCTCATAGGTCCATGTATAGCTGAGGGGGTCCGGGATGCTCACAGACACTTGCGCCAGGTCATCTGTATAGCATACGTTCAGATTTGGGCGCTGTGAGGGATCCTTTTCCACAAAAAGCTCTTCAAGATAATGACTATATTCTTCTATATATTCTTGGTTCGCCTGTTCCGTTCTCTGGATTTTTGTGATCCCATTATACTGTGCGGGATAAGATTGGGCGATGATTCCGTTCCCCCAGATGTCCAGCACGTCTCCGTTATTTAAGTCTTTCTCTGTAATCTTTTCTCCATCTTCATCGTAGAGTTCGCCCTGTGGGATCGTTCCGGTAAAGGGATATTTATCTGTCAGATTGATAAAGATGCTGTTTCCGTCTTCCTTCTGTAAGTACACCGCTTTCATGGTGTTTTCACCCTCCGGCTGCCGTGCCTGTGTTTTCATAAAATGATTTCGGATCCCGGCCGCTGCAGCCAAAATGATCAGCGCTGCCAGCAGGATGACAATGTGGATTATTTTATTTGTTTTCTTAAACATAAGGCCTCCTGATATTTTTTTGCTCCTAAGTATATCATAACCTTCAGGTTTGCACAATGCAAATCTCTGCTTCTAAAAACAAATCTCTGTAGGATTACAATACATGTGTTACAACTGAATATTTAAAAAGCGAGGACAGGCTCTTTTGTGTTATATTTGAATCGTCAAACCCTAAATACAGACAAAGGAGTATCCTCGCATGGCAAGTATAACACAAGATATGAGATACCGTCTATCCCT
>DWYM01000118.1 GCA_019118665.1 Candidatus Mediterraneibacter intestinipullorum | reverse complement strand
TTCCCTTCTGTCATTTGTACCCGATGGACAGGTTTCTTTTGTTTTGCCATAATAAAAGGCCCTCCTATGAATTAGATTTTATCATAGAAGAACCTTTGATGACATATTTACAGAAAAAGTTTCACATCGCCCACATTCCATTTCTTTTACGTCTTTCCCAGATTATGGAACCGGAACCAGAGCCACATCCCCACCCGCCGCGAATATGTCCTGAAACAAACTGCGGTTTTCGGATGCTTTAAGTATAGGCAGTTTGACAGACAAATTCAGATTTTACTCTGTAAGTCCTTCCGCTTCGATGACCTCTACCACGCTGTTCACATATTTCTCGCAGATCTCATCTGAAGCCGCCTCGACCATGACGCGGATGACAGGCTCTGTTCCGCTCTCGCGGACAAGAATGCGCCCTTCGCTTCCGAGTCCGTCAGCTACTTTCTGGACTGCTGCCTGCACAGCCGGATTTTCTCTTGCGGTCTTCTTGTCTTTTACGCGGACGTTCTTCAAAAGCTGCGGGAATATCGTCACCTCATCCGCCAGCTTGCCCAGCGTCTGCTTTTTCTCGAGGATAACTTCCATGAGCATGAGGGAGGTAAGGATACCGTCTCCTGTCTTTGCATGTTTACTGAATATAATATGACCGGACTGCTCGCCGCCGAGCACATATCCGTTTTTCAGCATGTTTTCATATACATATTTATCGCCCACGGCTGTCTGCTCATACTTCATGCCCGCCTTATCGCAGGCCTTGTAGAGCCCGAGGTTTGACATTACTGTCGTGACGATCGTATTGCCCTCAAGGCGTCCCTGCTCCATCAGATATTTTCCGCAGACATACATGATGCGGTCGCCGTCAACCACATTTCCGTTCTCATCAACAGCGATACATCTGTCCGCGTCTCCGTCATATGCGAATCCCACATCCAGTTTCTTTTCTTTTACAAATTCCTGAAGGACTTCAATATGGGTAGATCCACAGTTTGTATTGATATTTGTTCCATCCGGTTCATTGTTGATCACATAAGTCTTTGCTCCCAGCGCGTCGAATACGCTCTTCGCGATGGCAAAGGCGCTTCCATTGGAACAGTCAAGACCAATCCTCATGTCTTCAAAAGAGCGGGTCGCAAGAGAGATCAGATGTCCCATATAGCGGTTTCTTCCCGCCGCATAATCCACCGTCCTGCCGATCCTTTCTTTTGTTGCGAGCGGAAGCTCCTCCAGCTCGCCGTCAATGTACGCTTCGATCTTTTCTTCGATTTCTGCCTCCATTTTATGTCCAGCGCTGTTGATCACCTTGATCCCATTATCATAGAACGGATTGTGGCTGGCAGAGATCATGATGCCGCAGTCAAAATCCTCCGTTCTTACAACATAGGAAACGCTCGGCGTCGTGGTAACATGAAGGAGATACGCGTCCGCGCCTGATGCGGTCAGTCCCGCCGCCAGCGCATATTCAAACATGTAGCTGCTCCTTCTCGTGTCTTTTCCGATCACGACCCTTGCCTTATGGTCTTGTCCGAAATACCACCCAAGATAGCGTCCCACTTTAAATGCATGCTCCACTGTCAGCACAACGTTTGCCTCGCCGCGGAAACCATCGGTCCCAAAATATTTACTCATAATAATCTACCTCTTGATCTTCCCTAAATATTTATGCCAAAACGGGACTGTTCATCCTCATGCCGTGACACATTCCCATTATATTACTATTACAGAACAGTTACAAGTATTTCTTTTTTGTTACACAACTATTTACACAACACCCTTTTTAGAATATACTGTAAAGGTCCGGCTTGCGGATGCCTGATCTTTCGCAAAGCCGGTACCCTGACAAAAATGTGATATTGGAGAATTATTATGATAAAACTCATCGCAAGCGACCTGGACGGCACACTGCTCCAGAACGGCGCCCAGGAACTGACTCCCCGGGCAATTAAACTGATCCATGGATTAACACAGAAAGGGATTCACTTTGTGGCGGCAAGCGGACGCCAGTACGCCAACGAGCTCTATCTGTTTGACGAGATCAAAGATGAAATTTCCTACATAGCGGAAAACGGCTGTCTGTGTGTGCATCAGGGGAAAACAATTTCAAAGGAAGTCATACCGGACGCCCTTGTCCGCAGGATCCTGGATGAGATCAAGAAACGGCCCGAGCTGGGGATCGTGGTATCCTGCGAAAACACCTGCTACATCGAGGGGGATGATCCGGAATTTGTGGATCATATTATTAATGTGATGCACAATACGGCAAAGATCGTGGACGATGTCAGAAATGTAAAAGCTCCGGTCCTGAAGATCGCTATCGCCAACATGTCTTCCGGTAATTCCGATGAATACTTAAAATATCTCCAGGACCTGTTTTCCGAGGAGATCAAAGTCGTCACTTCCGGACATGTCTGGATCGATTTCATTTCACCGGACTGCAATAAAGGGACCGCTCTGAAAAGATTTATGGAGCTTTTTGGAGTAAAGCCCGAAGAGTGCGCCGTATTCGGGGATCAGTACAATGATGTGGAAATGCTGGAGCTGGCCGGAAAAAGCTACGCCATGGCAAACGCGGCGCCCGGGATCGCAGAATACGCTTCCTTTGTGACAGATTCCGTGGAGGATGTGCTCGAAGAGATACTCGCTTCTCTGTGATCTGGCTGCCGCGATGCTTTGTCACCGTGTCCTCATTTCAACCACGGCATACGGTTTTTTATCCTCATCGCGCAGTTCTGTCACGATCCGGTCAGGCTCCGCGGCAACCCCGGGATAAATAATATCTCCCAGCACGGCTGATTTCTTATAATCCACCCTGACCTGACGCACACGGATATCTCCCGGCAGCATCTCCAGGGCCATCTGTACATACTGGCTGTTATTCACATGCTCATTTGTATCAATGTGATATTTTCTCACCGGAAACGGCTCCCTGTCCTCAAATGCGCCCGGCAATGATATCTTCCTTTCTTCATAAGGCATATCAAGCGGCGGGTTCACGCCATACGGACCGATATCTTCCTCAGCGGGACGGCATGGCCGCCCTCTCTCAAGATCCATGAACACCCAGATAGAATTGGCGCAGGCGATCCGTCTGCCCTCCTCGTCTTCCATATAGAAATTACGGCTGCCGAAAAGCCCCTTGAATCCTGTGGCAAACGTCCCTGTGGTGATCCTTTCACACAGCCCTGGATAGCGGTCGACAATAATCTGCCAGTAGGAGAGCACCCAGGCTTTTTTCTTCTGTTTCAGCCTGTCCATCCCAAGTCCCACTGACTCAGAGTGGAAGGTACTGCAGTCCTGGAAATAGTTGACCAGCGCGGGCAGTGTCATGGTCCCCCTGTGGTCGATCTCACTGTACCTCACTCTGCTGTCAAATTCATAGATATTCCTTTTATCCCTCAGCATCTCACAACACCTCTGTTTTTCTATTGTCCTTCTGTTTTCGCCACATAATCATAATCAACGGTGATGACGCATTCATATCCGGGCTCCACATCCCTGATCCGCTCCGCAAGCCGCAGGGGAAGCTCATTTCTCGTCTTTTTGTCGTACTCGATCGGAACGACCATGTCAAAGACCAGATTGCTCTGGAGTTCACCGTGAACAACACGGAAATCATGGATGCTGCACGACGGATCCAGCTCCCGCAGGAGCTGTTCCACCTGCTTTCGCACACACAGCACTCTCTCGTCCTTCATTTCCACAGGATCCATGTGGATGACAAGGAAGATCCCCATCTGCTTTGCCGCATCCCGCTCGATCCTGTCAATGATCTCGTGGGACTGTTCCACATCCATGTCGTTGGGCACCTCCGCATGGATGGACGCCATGCTCCTCCCCGGGCCGTAATTATGTACGATCAGGTCATGCGTCCCCTGTATCCCATCATAGCTTTCCACGAATCTTTTGATCTGCTCGTATACATCCGGGTCGATCGCCGCGCCGATCAGAGGCTCCAGCGTATCCCTGGCGATCCCCACGCCCGCCCACATAACGACAAGCGCCACGCCCACCCCGACAAATCCGTCGATATTGATGCCTGTCAGCCCGAAAAACAGGATGGAAACAATGGTCGCTCCGGTGGTGACGACATCCCCCATGGAATCCGTGAATACCGCCATCATTACTTTGGAGTTTATCTTCTTTCCCAGCTTCCGGTTAAAAAGCCCGAGCCACAGTTTTACCGCGACAGAAAGGAGCAGTATGACCACGGATATCATCTGAAAATTTAATTCCTCGGGCGTCCAAATTTTTCTGAACGAATCCTTCAGGAACGTGAAGCCCACTTCAAGGACGAGAAAAGAGACGATCAAAGCTGAAATATACTCGATCCGCCCATGACCAAACGGATGATCCTTATCCGCCGGCTTCTCCGCCATCTTCACTCCCACAAAGCTGATAATGGACGAGCCCGCGTCTGACAGGTTGTTAAACGCATCCGCCATGACAGACACGCTGTGGAGCGCCAGGCCCACAACAATTTTCACTATAAACAGAAAAACGTTGCAGAAGATACCCACAACGCTGGCGAGCACTCCATATGCCGTCCGCACGGATATCTTCTCCACGTCTCTGTGATCCTTAATAAAATGCTTTACTAAAAATTCTGTCATATCGATTCCCTTTACCAGAAAAACCAGCCGATCTTAAAGTCTGATGTGGCTGTCACTCTGGAATACTCCTCTTCCGTCAAAACATTCTTGAGCTTCTGCTTCCCTTCCTCCGGCACGACCGCGTTCGTCGTATCAAGGAAACACAGCCCCGGATAGAGCACGCACCACCAGTTATGCCCCTCTGCCGCCCCTATCTCAATGCGCAGAGCCTCGTAATTCCCCGCGGGAAATGTAACATCCCCATAACTTTTATCCGGGAACCAGCAGGTCGTGACCGCCGCGCTCACAGGATATTCCGCGCCCTCAGCATCCACGGTCTCCCGGCTGATTTCTTCGATGGCGTCGATGTTTGTCCGTATCCACGCCTTTGTATCAGCCGCATCTTCCATCTCCGGCATGTTCTCTTCCAGAAACTCCAGCACCGCGTCCCTCACCTTCAGCTTCAGCGCCTGATCCTCATCGCTGTCACTGTTGGCCAGTACATGAAACCGCAGCACTTCCTCAGCCAGATGGGCCTGCATGTCCGCCTGCACCGCGGCGTCCACCCTCCAGCACATGATCCCGGTGAGCAGCGCGGCTAAACACGCCGCGAGAAACAGGATGATGGCTGCTGCATTCCTCTCGCTCTTCTGAATATATGTCCTCTCCATATGTATGCCCTCCAAATCTTTGTCTGTGATATTTGGAGTATGGACAAATATGGAAGAAATATACAGATCATTCTGAAAATGCTGATATCCCGGCCTACTCTTCCTTACGATGCCGCAGAGTACCCACCACGGTATCTACCTGATTGTTAATATGCTGTCCTGTGATCTCGGTGGCTTTCTCCTTATCATGTCCTTCGATCGCGGCGATGATGGCCTCGTGTTCCGCGAGAAGCTGGGGATAGTATTCTTTCTTTTTCAGATATTCGATCCGGTAGCGGTACATCTGCTCCCTCAGATTATTCAGGAGCTGGATCAGCCTTCCGTTATCCGTGGCTGTAAATATCACGTCATGGAATGCCTCGTCCGCCTGGGCGATCAGCGTAATATCATCACTGTCCAGCACATCCCGGAAATGGTCCGCCGCCTCATGGAGCTCTTTTACCCCGCTTTTATCGATGCGGTCACATGCGAGCTGGACCGCCAGCTCCTCAAGGGCACAGCGCACCTCCAGCACATCGCGCAGATTTTTCTCTGTGATCTCCGCCACTTCCGCTCCTTTTCTCGGGATCATGAGCACAAGTCCTTCCAGCTCCAACTTGCGGATCGCCTCCCGGATGGGGGTGCGGCTTACTCCCAGCTTGTTTGCAAGCTGTATCTCCATGAGCCGTTCTCCCGGCTTGAGCTCTCCCCGCAGGATGGCTCTGCGCAGCGTGTTGAACACCACGTCTCTGAGCGGAAGATATTCATTCATCGTAACTTCAAAATCAATCGGCATTTTGATTCCTCCTCACACTGTGTATACTCGTCACATACGCCTGTCTGGCCAGTGACTTTTCTCTGATACGTCTCTGGGCTTCCCGCGCCGCCGTCCTGGTCTTGAACAGCCCAAACACGGCAGGACCGCTCCCGCTCATCATGGCATTGAGCGCTCCGGCTTCCTTCATTTCCCTCTTGATCTGATCGATCACCGGATGCATCGGGACCGTCACCTGCTCCAGCACATTTCCCATGCATGACGCCACCTTCTCCAGGCTATTGTCCTTAAGTCCTTCTATGATCCCATCTATGTCGGGATGGTCTGTGATCTCTTTCGCGTCCAGCGCCTCATAGACCACCTTTGTGGACACGCTCACAGGGGGCTTGGCAATGAGCACCGTACATTTCGGCATGGGTGGCAGGACACTCAGTTCCTCACCGATCCCTTCCGCCAGAACAGTCCCCCGCATGATACAATATGGAACATCCGCTCCCAGACGGACGCCCCGCTCCATCAGGTCACGCTTCGACAGCCCAAGGCGGAATATCCGGTTCACCCCGAAAAGAACCGCCGCCGCATTTGAGCTGCCGCCCGCAAGCCCTGCCGCAACAGGGATATGCTTATTTAGTGTGATCTTGATTCCCTCATCGATCTGAAACTCATCTTTCAAGAGCTGCGCTGCCTTGTAAGCGATATTGCCCTCCCCTGTGGGGAGAAAACTCAGGTTAGATACGACCCCGATCCCCGGCCCTTCCGTCTTCTCAAGCTTCACCTCATCATACAGGTACACCGACTGCATGATCATCCTCACATCGTGATAGCCATTTTCCCGCCTCCCAAGTACATCCAGCCCCAGATTGATCTTTGCCAGTGCTTTCAGTTCAATCTGATTCATCCTGTGTCCTCCATTGTCTTTTCTGAATATCCTGAATACGGCGGTCAAAGGGGACCGCCCCTTTGACCCTTCTGTATCTTGTATACATTGTACTTATAGTATACTCACATTTTCCTTTAAAATCAACAGTTTATCCCCCTGCCTGACATTTTCATTTTCCAGGCCATTTATCTCCATGATCCCTTCAACAGTGGTCATATATTTTTTGGCAAGGCTCCACA
>DWYM01000117.1 GCA_019118665.1 Candidatus Mediterraneibacter intestinipullorum | reverse complement strand
CCCCCGATCATCTGCATGACGGTCATGCTCTCCCCCAGGATGAGGACAGACACGATGACTGCCACGAGAGGGTCGATGTAGCTTAAGATGGCCGCTTCCTGTCCGGGCAGGTCTTTCAGTGCTGAGAAATGCATGCAGTAGGTCACGCCTGTGTGTATCAGTCCGACGATCAGCAGACATGCCCAGCCCATACTGTTTAACGCGGATAAGTTTACCTCATCGGTGTACCCTACATAGGGAATAAGGAAGATGATGGCGGCAAAAAACTGGAGCAGGCGTCCGGTCTCTACGCTCAGAGTATGCCGGAAAGAGGATTCCTGACAATGGCGTTTGATCCGTCATTTACCGGTGAGAGCGGCGGGCAGCCGCGCTACATGGCGTCTCCGGATATCAATACAGAGGATTTCCAGGCAGCGGTAGATTTCCTGTCTGTGCAGGACAATGTGGACCCGGGGAAGATCGGCATTATCGGCATCTGCGGATGGGGCGGCATGGCGCTGAACACCGCGGCGCTGGACACAAGGATCAAGGCGACAGTGGCCTCCACTATGTATGACATGACCCGGGTAAATGCGAAAGGATATTTTGATTCAAAGGACTCGTCTGATGCAAGGTATGCGAAACGTCAGGCGTTAAACGCCCAGAGGATCCAAGACTACAGAAGCGGAAGCTATGCTCTGGGCGGCGGCGTTGTGGATCCGCTGTCGGAAGACGCGCCCTTCTTTGTGAAAGATTATTATGACTATTACAAGACAGACCGGGGATATCATTCCCGCTTCCTGAACTCCAACGGAGGCTGGAATGTGACCGGATGCATGTCATTTATGAACCAGCCGATCCTGAAGTACAGTAATGAGATACGCAGCGCTGTCCTGGTCATTCACGGAGAGAAGGCGCATTCCTGCTACTTAAGCAGAGATGCTTTTGCCGATATGGTAAAAGACAATCCCTATGCGGACAATAAAGAGCTGATGATCATTCCGGATGCGGTACACACCGACCTGTATGACAGAACGGATATCATTCCGTTCGATAAGATAGAGGAATTCTTCCGGAACGCGATGTAGAAGCCCGCGAAGATATCATGGCCGCAGGGCTGTCTTGGATTTGGTGAGGAGTGCCCTGTGAATATAGAGAAGGAGTGCCGCAGGATCGTCTGAAAAAGATGGATCCGCGGCACTCCTTTTGCTTGTGATCACTTTGCGATTTTATATTATATTACTCTGCTGAGATAGCACCTGTCGGACAGGCAGCTTCGCAAGCTCCGCAGTCTACGCAGGCATCAGCGTCGATCTCGTATTTGCCGTCGCCTTCGGAGATAGCTCCTACCGGGCATTCGCCTTCGCAAGAACCACAGCTTACACATTCATCACTGATTACATGTGCCATAGTATGTATCCTCCTTCTTTGGATTTCCGAAAAGGGATGTCCCCCTTCGATTATGTATATTTTAATACAATAAAAGAGATTATACAAGAGTTTACAATGTTCTAAATTTAGCACATAAAATGTCGTGAAATTAAAATAAATTGCCGTGTGGGACCGTGTTCGCGCTTTTTGGTGAAAATTTAGGAAAAATTCACATTTTTCTGGAATGAATTAGTGTATGATAAAAAGACAGTGTGAAAAATTTTGCTGAGACAGGCATCAGTCGGTCATCAGGGGAAATTTTGTGTATGATGGAGGAAGAAAATGAAAAAGAGATTTATTGCCGCTGTATCTTTGGCGCTCTGTACGGCTGTGGGAGTCTGCGCCTGCAGTTCCGGAGATACAGACAATGTGTTTACAGGCGAGGAGACGGATACGCCTAAGTGGCAGTCAAAGCTGAATATGATTTCTCCTGCTGTATACGGCACGATCGATGATCTGGATCTGGAGCCGGGGACATATATCTCGATCATCGGAAAGATGGAGAACTCTCCCTACTGGAAGCAGGTCAAAGCCGGCGTCCAGCAGGCTGCGGATGATATAAACAAGAAGCTGGGGTACAGTGGGGACGACAGAGTCAGGGTTCTCTTCAATGCGCCGGCTGACAGTGAAGATATCGACGAGCAGGTCAATATCCTTGATGAAGAGATGGCGCGATATCCGGATGTGATCGCCATCGCGAGCATTGACGAAAATTCATCAGCAGTCCAGTTTGACCTCGCTGTCGGAAATGGGATCCCCATCGTTGCTTTTGATTCGGGGAACAGCTACCAGGGCATCCAGTGTACATGCATGACGGACAATGCCGAGGCTGCTGCGGCCGGCGCAGAAAAGCTCTGTGAGGTGATCGGGGACAGCGGCGAGGTGGCGCTCATTGTGCAGGATTCTATATCAGGAAACGCGAGGGAGCGCGCCGAGGCGTTCCGGAATGAGCTGTCAGCAGACCACCCGGGAGTTTCACTGGTAGAGACGATCTATCTGGATCAGCTTGGTGAGCTGAAGCGGCAGGCAGCGGCTGAAGAGCTGGGAGTCACAGCGGAAGAACTGGCCGCGTGGATGGAGGCGGCATCCGGTTTGGGCGGAGATGCGGACAGCGAGTCGGCAGAGGATACGATATCAGAGGAAGCAAGGGCGAGGCTGGCGGAGGTTGATTCGAAAGCCGGCTCCATGAGCAACGAGGAGACGGTGGCATATTATCTGTCTAAGCATCCGGATCTGGAGGGATGTTTTGGGACAAACGCGGACGCAGTCATGACCGGTCTGAAAGCGCTCAGATACATGGACAAGGCAGAGGATATCGCGCTGGCGGGATTTGACACAGGCAGCGAGCAGACAGCGGCGCTTGAAAATGGTGAGATCGATGGCCTGATCGTGCAGAATCCGTTTGGAATGGGATATGCCACTGTTGTCGCCGCCGCGCGTACGGTGCTTGAGATCGGGAACGAGGCAGTGGTGGATACCGGATATGTATGGGTGGACCAGGAAAATATGGACGATGAATCTGTCCGGGCGATGCTGTACGAATAGAGGAAAGATGAAAGAAAATGCTGTGGAGTCTGAGAGCCCCACAGCATTTTTTGTCAGGCGCGGCTCAAGGAGAAGATAAATTCCGTTCCCACGCCTTCTGTGCTGATCACGTTAATATGTTCGTTGTGTGCCTGGATAACTTCTTTTACAATGGACAGTCCCAGGCCGGTGCCCTTTTTGTCTTTGCCGCGGGAAAGATCGGATTTGTAAAAACGTTCCCAGATCTTATTCTGTTCTTTCCTGGGGATGCCGATTCCACGGTCTTTTATCGATACAAATGCCTTGTCATTTTTTAAAGTCACCTCTATGGTGACGGAAGAGTTGTTTTCACTAAATTTGATCGCGTTATCGATCAGGTTGTAGAGGACCTGCTGGATCTTCCGCCTGTCAGCATAGACGCGCACAGTGTTGGGCATCAGGAGCAGCTCGATGGAGATGTGCTTCGGAGTGCAGACTGCTTCAAAAGATTCGGCTGTGCTCTTGATGACCTCCTGTATGTCGAAGCCTTCCTTGGAAAGGAGGAGCTCTTTTGTATCGAATTCATTCAGAGTCAGCAGATCGCGTGTGAGATCTGTCAGCCGTTCTGTCTCGAATAGTATGATATTCAGATATTTTCCATACATTTCCGGGGGGATCGTGCCGTCGGCCATTGCTTCCACATAGCCCTTGATGGAGGTCAGTGGAGAGCGGAAGTCGTGGGATACGTTTGCCACGATCTTTTTCTGATAATCATCCATATCCTTGAGCTGCGCTGCCATATAGTTCAGGGATGCGGACAGATGTCCCACAACGTCATGGGTGGAAACCGGGATCTCGTAGTCCAGATTTCCGAGAGCATACTGCTGAGCCGCTTCGGCGATTTTTTTGACCGGACGGTAGACAAAGAAATGGACGCCCAAAAGAAAGATAAGGGAGAATACAAAGATGACGCTGAGAGTGATATAAACAGGCTGCATCAATGGAGCGCATCTCTGTTCTACGCTGGAAACCGGGCTGTGGATCAACAGGTATCCCTTTGTGTAGAACCCTTGCGTTACAGGGGCCATTACTGTAATGACATCCTCCTCAAAGTAGCCGTGAAATGTTCCGGAAATATACTGATTGCCCCCGATTTCCGCGGGATTGAACTCCTCGATCGCCTCGGGAGCCGACGTGTTTTCTATATTGGATGAAGTGATCATCGTGCCCGCGCTGTCGACGAACCACAGAGAGGCGTCCAGGTACAGGCGCATTGCGGCAAGCTGTGCCTGGACTGCGTAAAGTGAAGAATCATCCGTAAAATATGAGGGCAGATAATCACTTGCGATCAGGGTGGCCTCCCGGTACAGTGTCCGTGAGGTATCCTCCATAAGACGGTTTTCCACAAGCTGAGCCGTCAGAGTTGCGGTCGTGAACAGGCACAGAAATCCGAATATTATATAAAGGGCAATAAATTTCAGGTGAAGCATGCTTTTCATGGCAGTATCCCTCTGCTACAGTGATGGACTGCGGATGCCGCTTTCAGGGGGGACAGTCCGCAGTCTAACATTATCTTGTCTCAAATTTGTATCCGATCCCCCACACTGTACTAAGGCTCCAGTGCGGGTGATCCTTGATCTTCTCGCGCAGGCGCTTGATGTGGACGTCTACAGTCCTTGTATCACCGATGTATTCGTATCCCCAGATGCGGTCTAAAAGCTGCTCTCTTGTGAACACCTGATTCGGTGAGGCTGCGAGACAGTAGAGAAGCTCCAGCTCTTTCGGGGGCATTTCCACATGCTGTCCGTCACACATCACAGAATAGTTGGTCAGGTTAATAGTGATGCCTTCGTATTCCACACATTTTGCCTTTTCCGCACCGGCGTTCTCATTTCTGGCAGGCTGGTAGCGCCTTAACACAGCGCGCACGCGCGCCACCATCTCCTTGGAGTCAAATGGTTTCATGATATAGTCATCTGCTCCCAGCTCGAGTCCCAGTACCTTGTCAAATATTTCTCCTTTCGCGGAGAGCATGATGACAGGCGTGGCGGAACGCGCGCGGATCTCGCGGCATACCTGATAGCCGTCAATGCCCGGCAGCATCAGATCCAGCAGCACCAGGTTGGGACCGTAGGTGTCAAATGCAGTCAGGGCATCTTCCCCATTGTATACGATTTTTGTGTCAAAACACTCTTTTGTGAGATAGAGTGAGATAAGTTCCGCGATATTCTCATCGTCGTCTACGATGAGGATCTTCTGTTTTCCGACCATTTGAGTCCCTCCCTATGATTAATATTCAGAATATCCGGAATCAGGCGGCAAAAGGGGGTGCCCCCTTTTACAGTTCTACGATAGTAACTCCGGCATCACCTTCGCCGAATTCGGCAAGGTGGTAAGATTTTACATGCTTCTGGCGTCTTAAGTATTCGTGGATGCCTTTGCGCAGCGCCCCGGTTCCCTTCCCATGCACTACCCGCACGGTGTGCAGGTGGGAGAGCAGGGCGTCGTCCAGATATTTGTCCAGTTCTGCGACAGCCTCATCCACGGTTTTGCCGAGGAGGTTGATCTCGGGACTTACGGACAGAGATTTGCCCATGGCGATCTTCCCCCTGGATGTGCGGCTGAATTTCTTTGCGGTGCCGGGCGTCGGCTCTTCGATGATCTCCAGCTCCGATATGTTGACCTGAGAGCGGAGGATGCCCATCTGGACCGTTACATTTCCGCGCGCGTCAGGGAGGGAGCTGACAGTCCCGGTCAGGTTCATGCTCAGCACCCTGACGGATTCGCCGAGTTTAAAATCAGAGGGCTTGTGCGCTTTTTTTGGCTTCTGTGAACCCAGAGCGGAGGCTGAGGATGTATCTTTGATCTTCTTTCTGAGACGCTCCCGCTCTTTTTCCATTTCTGCCGCGGAAATATTTTCTTTTCCGAATTTGTGGAAATTGCGGATAGTCTCGTCAGCCACCTCTTTTGCTTCCCGCAGAATCGCGTTCGCCTTCTCGTTCGCCTCCCGGATGATCCTGTCTCTCTGTTCGTCCAGCTTTTCCTGCCGCTGCGCCGCCTGCTTCTTAAGGTTCTCTGCTTCGCGGCGGTACGCGGCGATCTCTTCCCGCTCTTTTTCGATGGTGCGTCGGCTTGTCTCCAGGTCGCCCAGCAGATCCTCAAAGGAGACGTCCTGTTCACTGAGCCGTTTCTTTGCGTCCTCGATGATGTAGTCCGGAAGCCCCAGCTTGCCTGAAATGGCAAATGCGTTGCTCTTTCCGGGAATCCCGATGAGGAGACGATAGGTGGGGCGCAGGCTTTCTACGTCAAATTCGCAGCATGCATTTTCTACGCCGGGCGTTGAGAGCGCGTAGACTTTCAACTCGCTGTAATGAGTGGTCGCCATGGTCCGGATGTTCCTCTTGTGCAGATGGGACAGGATCGCGATGGCAAGCGCCGCCCCTTCGGTGGGGTCTGTCCCTGCCCCAAGCTCGTCAAAAAGGACAAGGGAGCGCTCATCTACTTCCTTTAAAAAGGACACGATATTTGTCATATGTGACGAGAATGTACTCAAGCTCTGTTCAATGCTCTGCTCATCTCCGATATCCGCATAGACCTGATGGAATACCGCAAGCTCGGAACGGTCGCCGGCAGGGATATGGAGCCCGGCCTGACCCATCAGGGTAAAGAGCCCCACTGTCTTAAGTGAGACCGTTTTTCCGCCGGTGTTGGGCCCGGTGACGATCAGAAGGGTAAAATCTTCTCCCAGAGATACCGTGATCGGGACGACGATCTTCTGATCCAGCAGAGGATGCCTGCCCTCCCGGATGCGGATGCGCCCCTCTTCGTTAAAGAGAGGCCGGCTGCCCCGCATGGAAAGCGCCAGAGCGCCTCTTGCAAAAATAAAGTCCAGATCCGTGAGCGCCCGGTAGTCTGCCCGGATCTCCCCGATATATTGGGCGGCTTCTTCGCTGAGCCGGGCAAGGATCGCCTGGATCTCTTCCTGCTCTTTTGCGTAGAGCTCTTTCAAGTCATTGTTCAGCTTTACCACTGCCATAGGCTCGATAAAGAGGGTGGAGCCTGTGGAAGACTGGTCGTGGATAAGTCCCTGTACCTGTCCTCTGTATTCCGCTTTAACAGGGATACAATAGCGGTCTCCTCTCATGGTAATGATCGGATCCTGCAGGTACGTCCTCAATGATCCGTTCACCAGCCCGGACAGGGTGGAATGTACTTTATCATTGATGCTGCCGATGCTGCATCGGATGTGCTTTAATGTACTGCTGGCATCATCGCTGATCTCGTCCTCTGAGATAATGCACCGCTCGATTTCCGAAGACAGGGGAGTGAGAGGTTCAAGCTGTTCAAAATATGCATCCAGGCAGTCTGTGGAATCCTCCTGAGTGTCGTGCCGTCCGTATGCTTTTACCCGGGCGGCGTTGGCAAGGAGACGGCAGATGCGGAGCAGCTCGGAGATACTCAAAGAACCTCCCACCTCCAGCCGCTTCATGGACTCCTCCACAGGGGCTGCGTCGCCGAAAGAAATCCGCCCTTTCCTGACGAGCCGGGTAAACGCGGCTGCTGTCTGTTCCTGGAATGTATTGATCTTCTCTAAGCTTGTCATGGGCTTTAACCGCCGGCATAGCTGTCTGCCGCGGAATGAGCCCGCTTCTTCCTCGAGAAGGGACAGGATCTTGTCAAATTCAAGTTTGGTCAGTGTTTTTTGATTCATGAAGTCACCTTATTTACACGTTAGTTTCAATGCGCCCCGGGAAATATGGCATATCTGCGCTGCGCCTGCTGTAAACACATTTTACCCTATTCCGGAGATAAAGAAAAGGCTTTTCCAAAATGAATTGAACAATCCCAGTGAATCAGTTATACTATGATTTGGAGGAGAATAATGTCCATGCCGAACGAAAAAGACCGGAACCTGAGTCCGGAAGAGGGCTCGGAGGAAAAGAAATATTCTTTTTTACAGGAAACGATTAAGCCAAAACCGATCAGCAGGGAACAATTCGTAAAACAGCTTGCCAGATTTGCAGTGTACGGCGTGATCCTGGGAGTGTTTGCCTGCCTTGGTTTTTTTGCGCTCAAACCATGGATAGAAGATAAATTCGAAGGAGACGCCAAGACCGTGACGATCCCGGAGGATGAAGAGCCGGAAGAGGGCGGGGACAGTACAGCGGAGGAGGATCCCGTACCTGTTGCCAATGCCGACAGTTATGAAGAGATGATGGCGAGCATGAACGAAAGAGCGGCAGAAGCAAGAAAAGGGATCGTATTAATCGAGCCGGTGAAAACAGAAGCAGACTGGAAGGAAGAGATGACCGGCATCAGTACCGGCGCGGCCGGGGTGATCACCGCGGATAACGGTCAGGAGCTTTTGATACTCGCGGGGGATTCTGTGTGTGAAGAAGCGTCGGGGTGGACGGTTACGTTCCGGGATGGGAAGAAGTACAGCGCTGCCCTGAAAAAACAGGATAAAAACAGCGGTCTGGCTGTGTTCAGCGTGCCCCGAAGAGATATTGCGAATTCTACCTGGTCTGCGGTCAAGGTATCTACACTCGGCAATTCGAATCTGGTGAAACAGGGAGATACTGTAATGGCCCTGGGGAATATGTTCGGTTATGCGGATGGACTTGGGTATGGCATGGTCAGCTCCACTGACTATAAAGAAGCGTTTTTTGACGGAGAATGCGACATTCTGGCGACCAATATTCCGGCAGAGTCACAGGGAACAGGAGTCCTTTTCAATATGAAAGGCGAGGTCATCGGGCTGATCCCCGAAACAGTCTGGGATGACAGTGAGAGTTCCATGGTAAACGCCTATGCGATCTCTGATCTGAAGCCGATCATAGAACTGTTGGCAAATGGGGAGAGCGTGCCGTATATCGGCGTGTATGGGACGACGGTGACAGCCCAGCTAAAAGAGGAGCAGGGAATGCCCGGTGGAATCTATGTAGTTGACGTGGACCCGGATTCCCCCGCCATGGCAGCAGGTATCCAGAGTGGTGACATCATCTATGCAGTGGGAAATGATAATGTAGTGAACATTGGCTCATACCAGAACGCTGTCCTTAAAACGAGAGCGGGCCAGCAGATCCTGTTTGAGGGAAGGAGGATCGGCGCGGAAGGGTATGTGGACGTTGATTTCTATGTGACAGTGGGAAACAGAGAATGACCGGGTAACGGTCAGACAAACATAAATCAGGCGGCGCAGCATGTGCGGAAAATGAGAATAGAAAGAGGAAAGAAATGAGATATATCAATGGGCTTCATGAAGGCGAGACCATCAGGAATGTTTACCTGTGCAAAGGAAAACGTTCCGCGGAGACTAGAAACGGCAAACCATACGATAACCTGCTCTTGCAGGATAAGACCGGCATCCTTGACGGAAAAGTGTGGGATCCGAATTCTCAGGGGATCGCAGATTATGATGAGAAGGATTTCATTGAAGTGTATGGAGATGTGATCAGCTACAACGGAAATCTGCAGATCAACATCAAGCAGATCCGAAAGGTGCAGGAGGGAGAATATAACCCTGCAGACTATATGCCGACTACGGAGAAAAGCGTGGAAGGTATGTATGAAGAGCTGACCGCGTACATCCGGCAGATCGGAAACCCTTACCTGAAAAAACTGCTGGAATATTTTTTCATAAACGACAGCGCGTTTATAAAGTTATTTAAAGAACATTCCGCGGCAAAGACAGTCCATCACGGATTTTCAGGAGGGCTGCTGGAGCATACGCTGAGCGTGCTGCATCTGTGTGAATATTTTGCCGGAGCATATCCCATCCTGAACCGGGATCTTCTCTTTGCGTCGGCCATGTGCCATGATATCGGAAAGACAAGAGAGCTGTCGGCGTTTCCGGACAATGACTACACGGATGAGGGACAGCTTATCGGTCACATTGTGATCGGGGTGGAGATGATCAGTGAGGCAGTGCGTACCATACCGGATTTCCCGGAACAACTTGCCTATGAATTGAAACATTGTGTGATCGCGCATCACGGAGAACTGGAATATGGCTCTCCGAAAAAGCCGGCTCTTGCAGAAGCCCTGGCGCTGAACCTGGCGGACAATGCAGACGCGAAGATGCAGACACTGACGGAGATATTCAAGGGAAAGACCGGACAGGACTGGCTTGGTTATAATAAATTGTTTGAGTCAAATCTGAGACGGACTTTAGGAGTATAAGCACAGGATACCGGAGGCTCGAATATATGGCAGAGCGGCTCGGGTGCGGTACAGGGCAAAGCGATCCGGAAAGATCTGGCGCGGGAAGATGTGACGCAGAAAGATATGATACAGAAAGATGTGGTGCGGGAAGATATGGCGCAGGGAGATATGACACAGAAAGATATGGCGCAGAAAGGGATGCGGAAAAATGATACGGCAGTCGTGAAGATAACGGATATCGGAGTGAATGGCGAAGGGATCGGGAAAGTGGATGGGTATACCCTGTTCATCAAAGATGCAGTGATCGGGGATACTGTGGAAGCGAAGGTCATGAAGGCGAAGAAGAATTACGGATATGCAAGATTGATGGAAGTCATTGCTCCTTCCCCGGATCGCGTCAAGCCGCAATGCCCATTTGCGAGGAAGTGCGGCGGGTGTCAGATACAGGAGATGTCTTATGAGAGGCAGCTGGCGTTTAAGGCGCAGAAAGTGCGGGGAAATCTGGAGCGGATAGGCGGCTTTTCTGCGGAGCTTCTGGATCAGGTCATGGAGCCGGCGCTGGGAATGGACGCCCCATTTGGCTACCGGAATAAAGCGCAGTTTCCCTTTGGCACAGATAAAGAAGGAAACCCGGTGACTGGATTTTATGCGGGGCGGACTCACCATATTATCCCGAATACCGACTGCGCCCTGGGCGTGCCTGTGAACCGGGAAATACTTGAAATAATACTGAACTTTATGAAGAAGAACAAAATCCCTTCCTATGATGAAAAAACTGGGAAGGGATTGATTCGTCATGTCCTTATACGTTATGGATTTGCCACCAGGGAGATCATGGTCTGTCTTGTGGTGAATGGGACGGAGATTTCTGAGGCGGGAGAGTTGCTTAGCGAACTGTCGAAGATTCCGGGAATGACAAGTATCACGCTCAGTTCCAATATGCTCCGGACAAATGTGATCATGGGAGATTCCTTCGACGTTCTATGGGGCAGCGGCTATATCACAGACTATATCGGCGGCATTAAATACCGGATTTCTCCTCTGTCGTTTTATCAGGTCAATCCTGTGCAGACAGAGAATTTATATTCTCTTGCGTTAGAATATGCGGATCTGAAAGGACATGAGACTGTGTGGGATCTGTACTGCGGTATCGGTACGATTTCTCTCTTCCTTGCGCAGAAAGCCAGGAAGGTGTACGGTGTGGAGATCATCCCCCAGGCGATTGATGACGCGCGTGAAAATGCCAGGATCAATGGGATAGAAAATGTGGAGTTCTTCGTGGGAAAGGCCGAGGAAGTGCTGCCGGGATGGTATCAGCAATATGCGGTCTCAGGAGGGGATTCCGCCGGAAATGAAGCGCGTGCGGATGTGGTCATCGTAGATCCTCCGAGGAAAGGATGCGATGAGGCACTGCTCGGAACGATCGTGGAGATGGCGCCGGAGCGGGTTGTGTATGTGAGCTGTGACCCTGCGACGCTGGCAAGGGATCTGAAATATCTGTGCGGTCAGGGGTATGTGCTGGAGCGAGTGAGGGCGGTGGATATGTTTCCGGAGACGGTGCATGTGGAGACGGTAGTATTGATGTCAAAAGTCAAAGAATAGAATAGTGAAAAAGTGTAGAAAATAAAGGATTTCCGGGAGGTGGAGCGAACTGGAATAAAAGTGCGTCGGTTGACTTGCCGGATCGGGGAGCTACCGGGGTTCCCAGTGATATTGAAATGTGTAGGTTTGTCAAACATATGTTACACCTGCTGAATAAATTCCTTCAGGACAGTCTGTGGAGCTTTCCAGCCCAAAGGTCTCATAGGAAACAGGTTATAGTCCCTGCGATTATAGACC
>DWYM01000116.1 GCA_019118665.1 Candidatus Mediterraneibacter intestinipullorum | reverse complement strand
AACAGCATGATGTGCCGGAAGCTGAACATGCTCCCCATCGAGTGTATCGTCCGCGGCTACATCACGGGAAGCGGCTGGGCAAGCTACCAGAAGGACGGCACTGTGTGCGGCATCACGCTGCCGGAAGGCCTCAGAGAGTCGGACAAGCTGCCTGAACCGATCTACACACCTTCTACAAAGGCAGAGATCGGCGATCATGACGAAAATATCTCTTATGAGCAGAGTATAGAACACCTTGAAAAAGCTTTCCCTGGCAAGGGTGAAGAGTACGCCGCAAAGCTTCGCGACTACACTCTGGCGCTGTATAAGAAATGTGCGGATTACGCCCTGACTCGCGGCATCATCATCGCTGACACGAAATTCGAGTTCGGTCTGGACCAGGATGGCAACATCGTGCTCGGAGACGAGATGCTCACACCGGACAGCTCCCGCTTCTGGCCGGCAGACGGATATGAGCCGGGACACGGACAGCCGTCCTTTGACAAACAGTTTGCGCGCGACTGGCTGAAAGCCAACCCGGACAACGACTGGACACTGCCGGATGACATCGTACAGAAAACGATCGATATTTACCTGCAGGGATATGAGATGCTCACAGGGAAGAAGCTGGACTGAGCGGGCTTTCGCCCTATGGCAGACCTGCCGACTGAGGGATCGCCGCCGTGCGCAACTTCGATTCCGCTCCGCTGCATCTCAGTCGCGGGCTTTCGCCCTATGGCAAAACAGAAAAAGAACTTCGGAAGAATGCGAGCACTCTTCCGAAGTTCTTTTTCTATTTTACCGCACGGCTCATTGCCATCGCGCACATCACGAAAGCTCTAATTTTCCAGTATATAACTGGTAGTAGGTACCTTTGAGTTTGAGGAGATCTTCATGGGTTCCTCTTTCGATGATACGGCCGTGTTCGAGTACCATGATGGCGTCGCTGTTGCGGATGGTTGACAGCCTGTGGGCGATGACGAATACGGTGCGCCCCTTCATCAGGTTATCCATACCTTTCTGCACAATACTCTCTGTCCTCGTATCGATGGAGGACGTTGCCTCATCGAGGATGAGCACCGGCGGATCAGCGATCGCCGCCCTGGCGATGGCGAGGAGCTGCCTCTGTCCCTGGGAGAGTTCTTCACCGTCGCCGCTTAATTGGGTATCATATCCCTTTGGCAGCATCTTGATGAACCCATCCGCATGAGCGAGTTTTGCCGCCTTGTATACTTCTTCGTCCGTTGCGTCCAGCTTGCCGTAACGGATATTTTCCTTGATCGTCCCTGTGAACAGATGGGTGTCCTGAAGCACGATACCCAACGAGCGCCTCAGGTCCGCCTTCTTGATCTTATTGATATTGATATCATCATAACGGATCTTTCCGTCAGCCACGTCATAGAAGCGGTTTATCAGGTTCGTGATCGTTGTCTTCCCGGCTCCGGTGGATCCGACGAACGCCAGCTTCTGTCCCGGCTTCGCGTACAGGGTCAGGTCATGGAGCACCATATGATCCGGTGTGTACCCGAACGTCATATCATAGAATCTCACATCGCCTTTCAGTTCGGTATAAGTGACAGTTCCGTCCGCCTGATGCGGATGCTCCCAGGCCCACATTCCTGTGCGCTCTTTACATTCCACGATATTGCCGTCCGCGTCTTTCCTGGCATTTACAAGTGTAACGTATCCGTTGTCCACCTCCGGCTCTTCGTCCATCATATTGAAGATACGCTCTGCCCCGGCAAGCGCCATGATGATGGAGTTGAACTGCTGGGCGATCTGCATGAACGGCTGGGTAAAGCTCTTCGTAAACTGCAGATAGGACGCCATGACGCCGAGCGTAATGTTGCCGACTCCCAGCACGGAAAGAAATCCCCCGAACACCGCTGTCAGAACGAACTGCAGATTTCCCAGGTTTCCGATGATGGGCCCCATCATGCTGGCAAATGTATGCGCCTGGGACGCGCTTGTATACAGCCGCTCATTCAGCTCGTCAAACTCTTTCTCCGAGATCTTCTCATGGTTGAACACTTTGACAACCCGCTGACCATTCATCCGTTCTTCCACGAATCCGGTGATATCCGCGAGGTCAAGCTGCTGCCGTATGAAATATTTGCCGCTGTTGCCCGCGACCTTCCTTGTCACAAGGACCATGACAAGGATCATCAGCACCGCAAGCGCCGTAAGGATCGGACTCAGCACCAGCATGGAAATAAATGTCACCACGATAGTGAATGCTGACATCAGCACCTGCGGAATGGACTGATTGATCATCTGGCGCAGGGTGTCCGTATCGTTTGTATAAAGACTCATGATCGAGCCGTTCGTATTCTGGTCAAAATAGCGGATGGGCAGTGTCTGCATATGCGCGAACATCTCATCGCGGACGCGCTTCAACACGCCCTGACCGATCACCACCATCATCCGGCTGTATATAAATGTCGCGATGACTCCCAGGAGGAAGATCGCCCCCAGCACGGCAAGCGCCATATACAGCTCCCTGTAATCCGGGTCCTGCTGCCCGATCAGAGGGATGATAAAATCGTCAAGAAGGAATTTCAATGACAGCGACACAGAAATGGACGCTATGGAGCTCATCAGGATACAAATGAGTACAACGATGAACTGCACCCTATATGTGCTGGTCACATAGCCCAGCAGACGCTTCGCTGTCTTGAGCGTGCCGCTGGTGATCGCCGGGCCGCCCTTACGCTTTCCCTTCCCGGCTGCCAGGCCGTTGGTGTTATTTATCTGTTCACTCATCCTCAGCGCCTCCTTTCACCTGTGATTCATACACTTCCCTGTAGATCGCATTGTTCTTCAGGAGCTCCTCTGAAGTGCCGATGCCGTTGATCTCACCGTTATCCATGACAATGATCATATCCGCATCCTCCACGGAGGAAATCCTCTGAGCGATGATGATCTTTGTCGTATCCGGGATCTCCTCCCGGAACGCCTGGCGTATCAGCGCGTCCGTCCTTGTGTCCACCGCGCTGGTGGAATCATCCAGGATCAGGATCTTCGGCTTTTTAAGCAGCGCCCTGGCGATACAGAGCCTCTGCTTCTGTCCGCCGGAGACGTTGTTTCCGCCTTCCACGATCATCGTGTCATACTTGGCCGGGAACTCCTGGATAAAGCCGTCAGCCTGAGCCAGTCTGCACACCCTCTGCACTTCCTCGTTGCTGGCGTTCTCATCACCCCAGCGCACATTGTCATAAATACTGCCTGTGAAAAGCACATTCTTCTGGAGCACCATGGATACCTGGTCGCGCAGCGCCTCCAGGTTGTAGTCGCGCACGTCCACGCCGCCGACCTTCACGCATCCTCCTGTCACGTCATACAGTCTTGGAATAAGCTGTACAAGCGTGGACTTGGCGCTTCCGGTGCCGCCGATAACGCCGATGATCTGACCGCTTTTGATATGAAGATCCACATCCTTGAGGGAAAGGTTTCCTCCCTCTCCCGCGTAGCTGAAGTTCACATGTTCAAAGTCAATGTCTCCGTTTGCGACTTCTCTGACCGCATCCGCTTTATCCTGCATCTCCGGCACCTCATCCAGCACCTCGGTGATACGGTCTGTGGATGCCTCCGCGATCATGATCATGGTAAACACGAAGGTCACCATCATCAGGGACATCAGGATCTGGAGAGAGTACACGATCACACTGGTCAGCTCCCCGGTCTGCATGGAGCCGCTGATAATGCTCTCTCCGCCGATCAGTACCATCACGATCACCACCGCGTATACCGCGAACTGCATGACCGGAGAGTTCCATGCCACGACCTTCTCCGCCTTCGTAAAAAGCTTGAACACTATGGTCGAAACTTTCCCGAACTTCTCTACCTCATGGTCTCCGCGCACATACGCTTTTACCACCCTTGCCGCGTTTACATTTTCCTGCACTGTATTGTTCAGCATATCGTATTCTTCAAACACCTGGACAAAATGCGGATGTGCTTTTTTTGCGATAAAGATCAGGGTCACGCCCAGAAGCGGCGCCACAACCAGCATGACAAGCGCGATCGGGACACTGATCGTCATGGTCATGATCAGCGACAGGACGATCATGATCGGCGCCCTCGCGAGCAGACGGATGGTAAACATATATGCCATCTGTACGTTGGTGATATCCGTTGTCATCCTGGTCACCAGACTGGAAGTTGAAAAATGGTCGATATTTCCAAAAGAGAAATCCTGGATTTTATAAAAGATATCGTGACGCAGGTTCTTTGCGTATCCTGATGAAGCGATCGCGCCAAGCTGCCCCGCTTTAGCGCCGAAAGCAAGCGCCAGCATAGCCATGACGATGAGCAGAAGCCCCATCTTTATAATGTAAGCCATATCCCCTTCCATGATCCCGACATCAATGATCCTCGCCATCAGCAGCGGGATCAGGACTTCCATCAGGACTTCCAGACAGACAAGAGCCGGGGTCAGGAAGGATTCGCGTTTATATTCCCTGACGGAACGAAGTAATTTTCTATTCATGGTCTGTTATCTCCTCTCTCCTTTTTTCATTACCTGCTAAATTCGCCGACATCTGTTCCAGCACATCCAGACAGACCGAAAGCTTTTCTTCCGGGATGCCTTTTCTGAGCACAGCCTCCGCGTAGCGGATATTATCCAGAACATATTCTCTGATCCCTTCCGCCTTATCCGTTGGGACTACTTTCTTCAGCCGGGCGTCCCGCTCCACTGACTCCCGCCGGATGAGTCCCTTTCTTTCAAGAAGCTGGAGCGTTCCGGTCACTGTTGACCTGCGGACCTGGAACTCTTTCTCCACATCCCTCTGATAGATGTCACGTTTCAGTGACTCAAACAGAATATAGTGCAGCACATGTCTCTGCATATTCGTCAGACTGTCCTCGGCTTCATGGGAACACATCTGACGCTTAAGCTGATGGGAAACCGTATTGATCAGCTTTCCCGCATCTCGTTTGGACGCGTTGGACGCATCGGACGCATCCATCCCTCTCTGCAGCTCCTGTTTTCCCATACCACATACACTCCTTTTCACAGCTTCCGTTCTGCTTCAGATCGTAAAGATAATTATAATTTGTTCGGTAACTAACAGTCAGTATATGCGGATAAAAAATTATTGTCAACACCAAAAATACACAAAAGAAAAACTTCCTGGCGCCAAAAAGCCGGAAGTTTTTCTTATAAATTTCTATTGACTTCTTGTTTTACTTTCCCTCTGAGGCCCCTGCGAGCCGTTTTTTCGGCGGCCCTTCCTTCTCTGTACCAGCCATACGGCGGCAGGCGCCGCGCACAGAGCAAGGCAGACAGACAACGCCGCCCCATCGAGCAGACGCTCCTTCCGGATCTCTCCTCCTGACGAGACGTACGCAATTCCGGTCCGTCCCAGGAGCGGATCCTCTCCGCCGCTTTCTTCCCCCTGACGCTCATCCGGCGTCCTGCGGCAGTAGACTACATACCGCTGGTAATTTTGGGTGTAAGGATGGCAGGTTATAAGGGTCAGCAGATCCTCCCCGGGTACGATCTTAACTGCGTCAATGTCGTCCGGGCTGATCACGATGCTCTTTACCACTTCATACTCCAGCGTATCCCACAGATTGGCCACTTCCACCCTATCCCCCGGCTCCAGTTCCTCAATGTCCCGGAACATGGGAATCCCGCTGTATCCTCTGTGAGCCGCGATCACACAATTCGTATTTTCACCGCCGACCGGCATACTTGTCTGACTCAGCACCGCCGCTCCTCTGCTCATATTTTCGTCAGAAGCCCCGATATACAGCGGCAGTTTCTGATCCATGGCCTCGATCGTGAGATATCCGACCATGTGTTCCGGCAGCCCCGCCGTATCAAGGTCAAACGGATTCTGTTCGTAACTCCATGCGTCCTTCAGCTCTTTCTGCTCATCCGCGTAAATGCGGGCATTATAATCCTGCATACAGCGGAAGAGTTCTGTATACGATTCAGCTGCCGAAGCCTTCTCCGCCTGCTGCCTTTCCTCCTGAAAACGAGCAATCGTATCCTTATTCTCATGATCGGAGATCAGCTTCCGTACATCAGGGTAGGAAAGGATCCCAACCCCTGTCAAAAACAGGGTTCCCGCCAGGATAATAAGCGCTCCTCTCTTCATCACACATATCCTTTCCGGGCACAGGCGTCAGTCCCCCTGCCTGTGCTGTTTCACTGTTTTTACTGCTTTTCTGCGTCTCCGCCTCAAAATCCCTGCCCCCACGGCCAGCACGGTTATCCCGGCAGGGATCGCGGCGAGATATACGCCTATCCAGGCGCGGTCCGCCTCCACCGCGGAGCTGTAAGCCCGAGCAGCTTCCTCCTCATAAGACACCCTTGTCCCCCGCACCAGCAGGCGGTGCGTATTTACCGCGTAGGGCGTACATGTCAGAAGGGTCACCAGATCCTTTCCTTCTTCGGGCTGGATGAGGGACAGTTCTTCCGGTTCGATCACCTTGATCTGATCCACCTCATATGCCAGCGTCCGGTCAAGAATATGGATATAGAACCGGTCTCCCTCCACCATCTCATCCAGGCGGGTAAACAGCTCCGCGCTGGGCAGTCCTCTGTGGGCGCTGATAACAGAATGACGGTTCTCCCCGCCGACAGGAAGGGCTGTCATCTCCAGGTGCCCGGCCCCTTTGGCCAGCACCTCCTCGCTCGTTCCATGATAGACCGGGAGGTAGACGCTGATCTTTGGGATATCGATATACCCCATCACGCCGTCTCCTCCGATATTCAGGACTTCCCCATAATTATCGGGGAGCACATAGCCGCTCCCCATGATAAACGGATCATGCACCGGGTCCCCTGCCAGGTTCTCATTATAAGTCTGCGCTTCCTCCCACGCGGCGTCCAGCTCCTCCTGATCCAGATTCTCCACCTCAGCCTCATAGGTGTGTATCACTTTCTGCTGGTTTTTCTCCGCCAGAAGATTACTCACCGCCGGATAAAGGAAAATCCCGGCGCCCGCCGCAAAAAGCAGCAGGGGCGCCAGGAACAACAGCAGGTTCTTCTTATTCATGCCTGGATGTTTCTCTTTCTTACAGCCACGATGACCAGTAAGACCGCTCCGCCCATGAGCAGGATTCCCGCGATCGTAAAGAGCGCGGTTCCCATTCCGCCGGTTACAGGAAGGTCAAAACTGCCGTCCTCATCATAAAGTACGTTCGAGAATTGGAAGCTGACCACATTTTTGTTGATCGAGACTTGGGAGACTTCCCCCGCGTTGACTGCAGCGGATGTATATGTGACCTCTGTTTTTCCCTGACCCTGATCAAGCACTCCAAGCTCCGGCTCTGTGTCTGTCAGCCGGATCTCGATGGCTTCATCGGGAAGGACATATCCGTCCGGAGCCACTGTTTCCTTGAGATAATATGTCCCCAGATCAAGGCCCTGGATCTTTAATCCCCAGCCGAGATTGCCGCCCAGATCAGTCACTGCAAGGTCTGTTGTTTTCACAACTTCGGGATTTGCTTTCTCCTCTGCTGTGGGCAGTCTGTATATGCCGTTATCCGATACAAATTCGACTGGGCTTCCGCCTTTCTCTTTGCTCAGATTGAATACAGCGCCTTCCGGAGTGTCACCTTTTTCCACAGTCTTGACCAGACTGATGCCATATGTGTAGACCTCCTCCTCTGTCTCTGTCTTGCTGTCGCTGTCCTTATACGGATCGTTTGTGTATCCAACGAAAGCATTGTTTCCCAGCGCATCCGTCTCAAACGCGTTTTCATTTACTGTCGCTGTATATTTTACAACGATTTCAGACGCATTCAGATAAACTTCTGCAAGCTCTTTATAATACTCTGTCATATTAATTGTAAATGAATTATCCGCGCTTGTATCCAGACTATAATATTGGGGATCCAGCGTACTTCCATTCACAAAGATCTTGATGCTGTCTTTATTTAACGTAAGACCATTTGACAGGGTGTCGCCTATAACAAATCTTGTCACAGTCGCATTTTCAGGATACTGCGGGATATCAACGGTCAGCTTGTATGGAACCGTATCTCCCACAGCCACAGAACCGTCGCTTTCACCCTCGCCTTCCGCATCCAGCTCTTTATCGATACCAGGCGCGCTTCCTTTCAGCACTGCCGCGGCATCGCTGACAGACCATTCTTCTCCGTTATAACTGAGGAATACATTCGCCACTGACGGCTTATAGTTATTCACGCCTTCCTTCGGCTGCGCGCTCAAAAGATACTGGCCCATCGGCACAGTGACGGAAGCTGTTCCCTGAGCATTGATCTCAGCTTCGCCCGCTGCTGTCAGTTCCGGTCCGTCCTGTCCGAGAACAGCCTGATAGAACGCGCTCAGTTCCGCCGCCGATGCTTTAAAATAAGCGTCTGTCACGGCATTGTCATTCTCTGTGTCAATGTAATGGCCGTATTCTTCCGCGCCATTGCCCATCAGATAATCCGCCATCTCCTCTGTCCATGTATATACCGGCTCTGTGGGCTGCTGATTCTCATGATCAAAGTTGACGTCGATCACTTTATAAGCAGTGACCGTCGTCCCCGCATCTGTTGTAAGGCCATTGATCGTAATGGTCCCTGTGTCCATCGGCCGGATCGCAGCGGACACTGTCAGGCTCATGGACATCATTGTCACAATTGAAAGGCACAATGCCATAAGCTTTGAAACTGTGGATCTTCTCCGTTTCCTTTTCATAGAAACTCTCCTCCTCTTTCATAAATGATTTTTGAATATTGATATATAATATCTCAAGGGCTTTGGCGCCCAATATTCAACCCATTGATCCCCGGCGTATTTTACGGACTGCCGCCGGCTCTTTTTCTCCGGTTCACATACCACCATACACCGCCGCTGATCCCAACTGCCATGAGGACTCCCCCCATGACCAGGAACAGTCTGGTGCCGATGTTTCCGGAAAACGGCAGTTCGCCGGGTTCATAATTCCTGACTCTGTAAAAGACCTTTTCGGTTCCCTCTATCGGGATTCCCTCCTTTACATACTCAAATGCAGGAGTGACTGCCGCCTTGACGGAGCCGCTGATGCCGAACGCCTTTTTATCCTTGTCATAAGTCAGGATCCACTGCCCTTTCGGAAGCACATAGCCGCCGGGAGCCATGTATTCGACCAGCCGGTATTCCGATGAGATCTCAAGGCCGTCAAAACTCACAAGTCCGGTTTCTTCTGCTGATCCTGCGCCTGTCCCGGCTGCCTTCCAGCACGTCTCCTCTCCGTTCGTCACTCCGGTTATGATGCCCTTACCATCGATCACGAGCAGATCGTCAAAGTGTTTATGTTCACTGTTCTCACACACCAGCTCATACAGAGCGAACCGCGCCCCTCCAAGCCCCCGGTCCTGCGCATCTGTTTTCTGGAAAGAAAACCCTGACACCGGTTCGTAGGCGTTCACAAACTTCACGCTGACGCTTCCGGTATTGGTGATCGTAAGGGGCTCTGTCTCATTTCCATTCTGAAAGCCTCCGTCTCCTGTATCGTAGGCTGTGGAGTACCCTTCTTTTTCCGCTTCCGCCGCAGTGATCTCCGCTCCCTCCGGGAGCTCCAGTATAGTAATGCTCTCGCCGTCCTGAAGTCTGATCTCTGCCTTCCCGCTGCTGTCAAACTCCACTTTTCCTGACTGCGGATTGCCATTCCCTGGACTTTCAGACGTACGATACGGTCCCTGCAGCGCCACCCCATTTATTGTTCCTGTCAGCGTGAAGGTAAACTCCTCGTCATCCGGGGCCGCGCTCATCTCATCAACGACTTTCTTGCTGACAGTCAGGCTTCCGACCCTCTCATTGGTCACCTGCACGGTGACTGTGCCGGAGAAAAGGGCGGTAAGGTCTCTGTCGCCCAGCTCCTCTTTCAGTTTCTCAATCTCTTCGCTATCATGGTCAAGGCACTGACGGATCGCCAGCCGCGTCCATCCGCTCGAAGCCCTTAATGTCAGCGGATATACGGTTCCCCCGGCAGTTGCTTCGGGTCCATACTCCAGCGCCGCTCCTGCTGCCTGATACTGAAGATGTGTCTCATCACCGAGCCCTTCCCATTGAGTCCCATCGGCGTCCGGCAAGTCGGTTGTGCTTTTCAGAAGCTTTGCCCTGATATCATGGAGGGTCGTATCCACACCGTCATCAGCGGCAAACTGCGCCATAGTCTTTACGATGGAGCCTACGCCCCGCAGGACGTCCACGCCGTCACTGTCATTTCCCGCGTCTGCATACACTCCCGTACTGTCCACAATGATCTTTGTCACAGTCTCATTCCTCTTATACCCATCCGGCGCCTCTGTCTCCACCAGGTAATATGTTCCAGCCGGCAGTACATTGCCAGCCGCGTTCTCTGTAGGGAAGATCCCGCCCCCTGCCAGATCAATGGGATCCTGATTATCTTTGCTCAGATTTCTCGTAATCAGTCGGTCCTTCACCTCCGGTTCGCTCCCGGTACCCGGCTCTTCCAAGTATAGAGTAAATTCCGCTCCTTCCACAGGATTTCCCTGCTCATCCACCTTCTGCACAATCAGGTGATTCTTGATGTTCGGCACATAGAGCCGCGCCGCAAACTCGCGGGAGAACTCTGTCCCGGCGTTTTCTTCTATATGCACGATATCTTCCGCACTGCCGATCTCCTCCAGACTGCCGGTCCCTTCTGCGTAAAAATACATGACCGTAAACATTGGCTTATCTTGACTTGCACTTCCGCTGTCCTGCATGAAATAATAATTCCTGATATCCCCCGGCATGTTCTCGATCTCCGCCTTGTAAGCGCCGCTGGAATCGATCTGAAAAAGATACGGATTTGCCTTCGCGGCGGCAAGGATGCTCTCCTTGCCCGAAGACTCCGCCACATGCCAGCCGGCCTTTACCGGGTCGCCCGAGACCGGGCGCCAGTCATCCAGGCTATTAGGGTTCGGAGTTCCTGAGCCAACATATTTCATCACCACCCCGAACATGGTGCCCTCGCCGTCACTGATCGGATACTTTTTAACTACCTGATTGGGCGCTTTTGCCGTCAGCTTTGCGCTTGCATAGGAACCGGTATCCCAATGGTTTGCTGACAGGAGGACGATATTTCCGTTTTTTTCGTACATATAAAGGTGCATCTCACCCGCCGAACGGTATCCCTGCGGAACCGTCCGCTCACGCAGCACCAGGTATTTTACGCCCCGCTCATATAAATCATTCAGGCTGACCGTATATCCGTCTTTGTCCACAAGGATAAAACTCCCGGAGGAATCTGTAGTGCCCGAAGCGACAGCTTCCCCATCTGTCATGTAAGAGCAGTTCGCCTTATAAAGGTCAAACACTGCTCCCGGCACCGGGTCCCCTAGCTGGTCAACCTTGATGACATCGCTTTCAGGTACTGTAACCAGATTAAACTTAAGGGACATGTTGGAGGCGGTGTTGCCCCTCTCAAGATAATAAAATTTCAAGGTATGATATGTGTCATCAGCAAACGTCTTTCCTGCGAACCCGGATGTGTCTTTATCTGCGGCCTCGAATTTATCCAAGAGCGTTCCTGCTGATTTACCCTGGATATAGATCTTTCCTGTCTGGAAGTTGATGGACAGGGATGCCTTGTCGTGGATCCCTCCCAGGTCAGCCACCAGCACATCGTCGATGAATACCCACACGTCATCATCACCGGAAAATTCATATGTCACAGCCTTGCTTTGATCGGGACTCGTATGCCCTCCATACTGCTGGATAAAACGAGTGCTCATGGTCACGCCGAAATAGTGGTTCTTGCCGTTATAACTCGTTCCGTTGTCCCAAATGTCTCCCCACCACTCATTAAAAGCGTCTGTCGCGGCATTAAACGGAAAAAACTGCCCTGATGTTATCAGCTTATCACCGTTATGATACGGCAGTCCCGCCTTTTTATAGAGCGCAAAGGCATTGGAGCCCGGATAAAACGCCGCGTAGTTTTTCTCGCTGTCGTAGTAATAATAGCCTTCATTATCAACCTGGAGCAGACCGTCCACATCCGCATAGGCGATTTTTCCCTTATGCTCATAATCAGGGTCAAACAGATATCTCAGGGACTCCTCACCATCCCGCCCATGCCATCCTGTATCCAGATCATTCAGGCGGGGATAGCCGTCCTCGCCGATTCGGTTTGCCACGATCCCCTGATACGGTCCGTTCCCGGTTCCTGTATAATCATTCCATTCGCCCGGATAATCATTGCCGCCTTCCTTTCGAAAGTTGAGGGCATGCCCGGCATTGATCCCTTTGTCAGACACATTTCCGCCATCACTCCCATCATTTGTTTCCCGCTCATATAACCAGTAATCAAACAGGTTGATCGTGGTCCCGGATGTATCTGCGTTGTTTTCAACGATATATTCTTTCAGCGCAGCATCCTCCAGGGGGCCTGTGGGAAGCGTGAGCGTTTCCGCTCCTGTTCCTTCCACTGTTACCTCCAGCGGCGCGGCCTCTTCCCCCAGACAGTACTCGCCGCTGATATCCGCGGAAATCGTATATGTACCGTCGGTCATGCCCGCTTCCGGTATGGACGATACATCCCACAGGATATCGAGCGTCAGGGAGTCTCCCTCTGGAGTCACCGCGCTGATCCGCGCCGGAAGCATGTCCAGCAGCGACTCTCGCGTCGCCGGGTTCTCCCCGCCGGCTCCCGGAACGGTGAGTATCCATCTGCCATCCGCGTTCTGCAGAACGCCCTCTTCGTCTATCCAGCCCCAGTCCGAGATTTCTGCCAGCCCTGCTCCTTCCAGGTCCTCTGACACTCCTGATCCTTCCGATGCCACTGATGTTGCGATATCTTCCGGCTCCGGAGCTGTTTCTGTATCCTGCACATCTTCCGGCTCTAAGGCTGTTTCTGTCCCCTGCACATCTTCCGGCTCAGTCCCGGCATTCTCACCGTCTGAGTTCCGGATTTCTCCTCTCGCCTCAGCACTGCCGCCGGATGCCACCTCATAAGCCTGTCCCTGCACGCCGTCGGCAAAAGCGGAGATGCCGCCTGATGAGAAAATCAGAACCAGCGCCAGCGCCCCGGCAAAGATGCGCCCTCTTTTCCCATACATTCCTGTTATCACTCCCTTACAATTTTGTTCGGGTCATAGCTCACAACCACATACTAATAATTATGTGATGCATTTTTATATTATGATGGTTTACGTTCGCCCTGATTTTTGCCCTGATACAGGAAAATGAGGCGGGTTTTGTCAGGATATAACTCTTTTTATTTGATTTCGAAGAAAATTCGTGAATCATGGGAGACAATAAATACCAATCCTTCAAGGTGAGGAAATCTGAAGTTATTTAATACATCCGCTTTCCATAATTTATGAATAATCTTTGAGGGATTTTTTAATCAGAATTGTAGAAAGTTTCCTCTAAAAAATGTATAATAAAGATATTAAGAATGAAAGAGAGGGCTCATTATGAAGCAAAATAACATGTTGGCCATGATTTTAGCCGGCGGCCGCGGTTCCCGCCTTCATGACCTGACGAAAAAAGTGGCAAAACCGGCTGTTTCATATGGCGGAAAATACCGCATCATTGATTTTCCCCTGAGCAACTGTGCCAACAGCGGAATCGATGTTGTGGGCGTTCTGACACAATATGAATCCATCCTTCTGAACAGCTATGTCGCAGCGGGCCGCCGCTGGGGACTTGACGCAAAGGACAGCGGGGTATATGTCCTCCCGCCGCGCGAGAAATCTGACGCCAACCTGGATGTATACAGAGGAACGGCCGATGCGATCTCACAGAATATAGATTTTATCGATACATATTCCCCTGAGTACCTTCTTATTCTTTCAGGTGACCACATCTATAAAATGAACTATGCCAAGATGCTTGCTTATCATAAAGAGTGCAAAGCGGATGCCACGATCGCGGTTATCGAGGTTCCGATGAGGGAGGCAAGCCGCTTCGGCATTATGAACACGGACGATACCGGACGTATCATAGAATTCGAGGAAAAGCCGGAACAGCCGAAGAGCAACCTCGCCTCCATGGGCATCTATATCTTCAACTGGAAGCTTTTACGCAAGATGCTCCTCGCTGATATGAAGGACCCGGATTCCAACCATGACTTCGGCAAGGATATCATTCCCACAATGCTTAATGACGGAAAAAACCTGTACGCTTATAAATTCAAAGGCTATTGGAAAGACGTAGGTACGATCGACTCTCTCTGGGAAGCGAACATGGATCTCCTGGACAAAAATAATGAGCTTGACTTAAACGACAGCACCTGGAAGATCTACACTGAGGATGTGACCGCGCTTCCTCAGTATATTGGCTCTGAGGCGGTCATTGATCGTGCGTTCATCACGCAGGGCTGTGTCGTTGATGGTGAAGTTAAAAATTCCGTACTGTTCACAGGGGCAAAGGTGGCGGCCGGAGCAAAAGTCAGCAACAGTGTGCTGATGCCGGACGCGGAAGTTGCGGAAGGCGCAGTCGTCACCCGCGCGCTCGTGGCCGATGGGATCAAGATCGGCAAAAACGCTGTTGTGGGCAGCGCTGACAGCAAGAACATCGAACTTGTGGCAAAACGTGTAAAGGGGGATGAATAATATGAGCAAGGCATTTGGAATCATTAATTTTGCCGGGAATCACATCCAGGTAGACGGCCTTCAGGCATACCGCCCGGTAGGCGCCTTTTCCTTCCTCGGAAGATACCGCACGATCGATTTCCCGATCTCCAACATGAGCAACAGCGGGATCGATAATATCGAAGTTTATGTCCGCAGACAGCCTCGCTCTCTGACCGAGCATCTGGGGACCGGGCGCCATTACAACATCAACTCAAAGCGCGGACAGCTTAACATCATGTACACAGAGCACAATCGGATCGGGGACATTTACAGCACGGACATTACAGCTTATATCGAAAATATGGACTGCATCGAAAGGATCCATCTGCCCTATGTTGTCCTGGCGCCGAGCTACATGATCTATACGGCAGATTACAGCACGTTCCTTGAGGAGCATATTGAATCCGGAGCAGACATCTCCATGATGTACCACTCCGTTGACAATGCAAAGGAAGCTTTCCTCAACTGTAATACACTTAACATCAACAAGCAGAAAGGCGTGCTCTCAATCGAGCCAAACCATGGAAATACAAAGAACAAAAATATTTCTATGGATACATATGTGATATCAAAGGAACTGTTCCTTGAACTGGTCAGGAAAGCACACAGCACATCCTCCATGTACACATTTGCCGATATTCTTAACGAAAAATGCGCGGACCTGGACATCCGCGCGGTCTCTCACCGAGGATATTTTGCAGCGATCTGTGATTTTAACAGCTATTATCACGCAAACATGGACCTGATCGACTTAAAAAATGCTTCCGGCCTCTTCAACCCGGACTGGCCGATCTACACCCGTACGAACGATTCCTGCCCGACACAGTATTTTGAAGGCAGTAAGGTGACTTCTTCTGTTATATCCAACGGCTGTCTCATCGAGGGAACTGTTGAAAATTCCATCATTGGAAGAGGCTGCGTTATCAAGCCCGGCGCGATCGTAAAGAACTGCGTCATCTCTGCCGACGTGGTCATCGGAAAAGGCGTTCGCGTAGAGAACCTTGTTGTGGACAAACACGCGAGGCTGATACGCGGCAAGCGAGTTATCGCGACTCCGGAGAAGCCCGGATATATCAGACGCGGAGATATGCTGTAATTCTGGATTCGCACGCTGGAGCCGCAACAGGTAAATCATCTGAAAACTACAGATATCATTTCAAGACTACAAATATGATTTCAGAACAGATTCGGAGCGGACAGAGACGCGGACTCGGCAAATTGTTTAATCTGCCGGTTCCGTGCCTCTGTCCGCTCCGTTTTGTGGATCTTTCAGGGCTGCTGCTCCATCCCCAGAGTGGCCATCATAACTGCCTTGATCGTGTGCATCCTGTTTTCCGCCTCGTCAAACACTTTTGACTGTTCAGATTCGAACACCTCATCCGTCACTTCCATATCTTTGATGCCGAACCTCTCGCCCATCTCTTCCCCGATCTTTGTCTTCAGATCATGGAACGCCGGCAGACAGTGCAGAAAGATTGCGTCTTTATCCGCGTTTGCCATCACATCCTCCGTCACCTTGTAAGGAGCCAGTTCTTTGATCCTCTTCTCCCAGACTTCGTCCGGCTCGCCCATGGATACCCACACGTCCGTGTAGATCACATCCGCGTTCTTCGTCCCTTCCTTCACGTCAGAGGTGAGTGTGATCGTGGCGCCGGACTCTTTTGCGTATTCCTCACACTGCGCTACAAGCTCTGCATTCGGGAAATACGCTTCCGTGGTGCATGCCACGAAATGAAGTCCCAGCTTGGAGCAGGCGATCATGAGAGAATTGCCCATGTTATAGCGGGCGTCGCCCATATAGACCAGCTTCAGTCCTTTCAGCCTGCCGAAGTTCTCCCGGATCGTCAGCATATCCGCCAGCATCTGAGTGGGATGATACTCGTTTGTCAGCCCATTCCATACCGGAACTCCCGCATACCTGGCCAGCTCCTCCACGATCTCCTGTCCGAAACCCCGGTATTCGATGCCGTCATACATCCGTCCCAGCACCCTTGCCGTGTCCTCGATGCTCTCTTTCTTGCCCATCTGGGAACCTGTGGGCCCAAGATAAGTCGTACCCATTCCCATATCATGAGCTGCCACTTCAAAGGAACAGCGGGTGCGGGTGCTGTCCTTCTCAAAGATCAGGGCGACATTTTTCCCCCGCCAGTGATCCACCGGGATCCCCTGCTTCTTTTTCTCCTTCACATCCGCCGCCAGATCGAGCAGGTATGTGATCTCCTCCGGTGTAAAGTCCTTCAGTGTCAAAAAGTTTCTCCCTGTTAAATTCATGCTTCTGTCCCTCTCTATCTTTATAAATATATCCATGAACCCCGGCAGTTCCTGCATCCCCGGCGCAATGGCGAGCAGACGTTCATATCTCTCATGCACAAGCCCGCGCAGGTCGTCCACCGTGTAGATCTTGTATTTCGGGATCCGCAGAAACTTCGCTGCCGCCTCCAGCATCCCCATATACAGCTCCTTGTCCGTACTGGAGACCGGAAGTTTCAGGACAATTGCCAGAGCCCTCTTCTCCATTTCCGCCATATCCCGCATCCTTCGCTCATACCAGGCGTCCAAATGCTCCTGCTCTATATAATAAATGATTCCTTCCAATCCGTAAAGCATCCGTTTTGCATCGTAGTATCCAATCTTCATGTTGTTCCGGCTCCGCTCCCGGTCAAACTCGATGATGCTCCCCAACTTCACCCTGGGACCGATCCTGTACATTTCCCCATCCTCCGGCAGACGTACTCTCGGCTCTCTGCCCGGTCCATAGATCCGTATCTCGATCAGGTCGGCATACCCTTTATCCACAAGGATATCCGCAGGTACATTGTTGAAGATCCCTCCATCGATATACCGCTTTCCGTCTTCCATCGGCTCATTCTTAAAGCCCAGGAGATAAGCGCTTGCCAGCAGGAAGTCCCCCAGCCGTCCCTCCGGAATATCCGAGATGCTCAGCTCCAGCTCCTTCATGTCCGTCAGGGAAAATGTCACGATGCAGAATTCTTTCCCGCATTTCCGTATCTTTTCTTCATCCACAGTCTCATGGATCAGCTTCCGCAATGGGGCGACGTCCACTCCCCCATCCCGAAAGATCCGCCCCAGTTCCGAAAGGACATCGCCGATCTTCTGTTCCCCCTGAAAGAGCTGTCTCATCCAATCATCATCCACCGACATCACATGAGAGAACTGCATCTCACTCCAGATCCGCTCCGCCTTCTCCATATCATCCATGCAGATAAGAGCGCCGTTCAACGCGCCTACGGAAGTTCCCGCCACGGCGCATATCTTTACTCCCGCTTCTTTCAGCGCCTTCCACGCGCCGATCTGATAAGCGCCCCTTGCACCTCCGCCGTCAAGAACAAGTCCATATTCTTTTGTCAGGTCAAGTAATGGTCTCATACATTTCACTCCCGCCGCTGTCTGCTCACCTCAAACATGAGCACCGCCGCAGCCACCGCGGCATTGAGCGACTCTGCCTTTCCCTGCATGGGGATGCGGATCCGGCAGTCCGCACACTCTGCCACTTCATCCCTGAGTCCGTTTCCCTCATTTCCTATGAGAAATGCTGTTCCCCCGGAATAATCTTCCTTATCATAGTCACGCTTCCCTTCCAGATGAGCGGCAAAGACACTGATATCCTCTTCCTTTAATTCACTGACCGCGCCCGGAAGGTCGTCCACATACAGGAACGGCAGCCGGAACACCGCCCCCATGGTGGAGCGGATCACCTTCAGATTGTAGATATCCACGCAGTCCCGGCTCAGGAGGACTCCTGTGGCGCCCGCAGCCTCCGCAGTGCGGAAGATGGTTCCGAGATTGCCGGGATCCTGAAGCTGATCCAGAACGATCACAAGAGAACACTCCGGCGTACCGCCCATGACATCCTTCAGGCTATATTCCCGGCGCTTCGCGACCGCAAGGATCCCCTGGGGTGTTTTCGTATCTGACACATGCGCGAACACGTTATCTGACAGGATTTCCACCCGGCACGTCATTTCCAGCTCATCTGCCGCCTTTTTATGCTTCCCCGCATAGCTCTCTGACAGATAGATCCTGTCGATCCGATCCCGCCATGCCGGGTCATCCACAAGCTCTCCCGCCATGCGGGGTCCCTCCACGATAAATACGCCTGCATCTTCCCGGGCGCGGCTTCTCTTCATCAGCCTGATCAGTTCTTTCACCTGTGCATTTGCCGTACTTGTGATCATTTTCTGTTTCCTCTCCTCGTCACGGTCTTATGACCGTGTAATATTTCTGATATTTCAACCGGGATCACTCCGCCGATTCATATGTCCGTTTTATTTTAACATCGGCATAAATAAATGACAAGGCTCGGTGCTCGGAACCGGTTTTCGTTTTCCCAATTTGAAAAGGAGCTGGCGCGCTAAATCAGTCCGCCAGCTCCTTCTGCTGTTAAGTCAATCCGTATTTCGTCCTATTTATACCACACTGCCGCCTCATAAGGTTTCAGTGTCAGCACGCCGTCCTCCGGTATTTCTGCGCCCGGGTAGTTTCCGATCACCTTCCGGAATCCATCCAGCTCCGGCGCGCTCTTCCACGCATATTCTTTTCCGTAGAAATTCGCGATGACGATCAGCTCATGTCCCTCGTACGTCCTGCGGTAAGCAAACACAGACGGATCGCGCTCTGCCAGGGGCTCGATATTTCCGTATGGGATCACATCCAGCTCTTTTCTCAGGGAGATCAGCTTCTGATAATAATGGAAGATGGAATCTTCATCCTGAAGCTGGTCAGCCGCATTTATCCTCACATAGTTGCCGTTGACCCCAATCCACGGTTCTGCGCTGTCCTCTGAGGTAAAGCCCGCGTACTTCGTGTCATCCCATTGCATGGGCGTACGCCCGTTGTCCCTGGAATGCACCTGCACGATACGCAGGGCGTCCGAGGGAGACATTCCTTTGTCCTGAAGGATCTGATAATGATTCAGGCTCTCCACATCTTTGAACTGGGAAATATCTGTAAAATCCGTGTTGGTCATACCCAGCTCCTCGCCCTGATACACATAGGGCGTACCTCTCAGGCAGTGGATGACCGTCCCCAGCATCTTTGCGGATTCCTTCCAGTATTTTCCTTCATCTCCAAAGCGGGACACCACACGAGGCTGGTCGTGATTGCACCAGAAGACAGCGTTCCATGCATTGTGCTCTGCCATCTTTGTCTGCCATTCAAAGATGATATCCTTCAGCTTCTGGAAATCTGCAGGCACAAGAACCCATTTTTCATTGCCCATGAAATCCACTTTCAGGTGATGAAAACTGAATACCATGGACAGCTCTCCTGTATCCTTTCCCGCATACTGGTAGCAGTTTTCGATGGAAGTGCTGGACATCTCCCCGACGGTCACGATCTCCGCGTCCGTCCCGAAGGTCATGTCATGGAGTTCCTTCAGATATTTGTGGATGTTCGGTCCATCTGTATAATACTTCCGGCCGTCTCCTGTCAGATCGTCTTCAAACGCGCCTTTGCTGATCAGGTTCACCACATCGAAGCGGAAACCCTTCACGCCTTTGTCCATCCAGAACCGGACGATCTTCTGGATCTCATGTCTTACATTTTCATTCTCCCAGTTCAGATCCGCCTGCGTCACGTCAAAAAGATGCAGGTAATATTCGTCAAACTTCTCCACATACTCCCAGGCATTCCCGCCGAACTTGCTCTCCCAGTTAGTCGGAGCGCTTCCATCCGGCTTTCCCTTGCGGAAGAAAAAGAAATCCTTGTAGTATTGATCGCCGTCCATCGCTTTTCGGAACCACTCATGGCGTGTGGACACATGGTTAAATACCATATCAAACATGAGCCTGATGCCGCGTTTGTCCGCCTCGGCGATCAGTTCCTCCACATCCGCCATCGTGCCGTAGCGGGGGTCGATGTTATAGTAATCCTCCACATCATATCCATTGTCATTCTGAGGGGATACAAAGAACGGAGTCAGCCAGATATAGTCCGCGCCAAGCTCTTTGATATAGTCCAGCTTCCCGATCACTCCCCTCAGATCTCCCAGTCCGTCCTTGTCTGTATCACAGAAGGACTTCGGATAAATCTGATATACTGTGCTCTTTCTGAAATCCTTTTTCATTTTCCTGCCCTCCTGTTTTTATTCCCAGCTGATAACCGTTGTCTCTCCGGCTTTTGCGTCCATCCCTGTATGCATGGTCACTCCGGATGCATTTCCTTCTCCTGTCACGATCAGCATAGTTGTGCACGGATGTCCTGCTGCCTTGATCTTCTCCGGGTCGAACTCGATCAGCGGCTGGCCAGCCTTCACATGGTCGCCTTCTTTTACAAGAAGCTTAAATCCATCGCCGCCCATATCTACCGTGTCCACGCCAACATGTATCAGAAGCTCCACGCCGTTCGCAAGTGTCAGTCCGCATGCGTGGCCTGTGTCAGCCATGACAACCGACACATCGCAGTCCGCCGGAGCGGTAACGACTGTATTGTACGGCTCGACCGCCACGCCGTCTCCCATGATCTTCTGGGAAAACACCTCATCCTGCACATCTGTGACCGGGATCACCTTACCATCAAGGATGGATTTCAAGCCCTTTACATCTGTAGTCTGTGCAGCATCCGCACTGTACGCTGCCGCTTTATCAGACGGTGCTGCTGCGGATACGTTCTCCGCTGCCACATCTGCACTGTCCGCTGCATTTTCTTTTCCAAATCTGTCTTCTTTAGTAAGTTTGATCTTTCCTAAGATGAATGTCAGGACAAACGGCACTATGACTGCAACAGCCATTGCCAGGAGGAAGATCAGATAATACTGCGGTTTAATGGATAAGATTCCCGGAAGTCCGCCGACACCAATGCTCAGCGCCTCCACTCCGAATCCGACAGAGATCATCGCCGCGCAGCAGGACCCGATCATACCGCATACAAGCGGGAATACATATTTCAGGTTGACACCAAAGAGCGCGGGCTCTGTGACCCCCAGGTAACAGGAGATGCATGCCGGTACGTTGACCTGCTGCGCGCGCTCATTCTTCTTCTGGAGAACGCTCATGGCAAGTACGCTGGATCCCTGCGCGATATTGGACAGAGCGATCATGGGCCACAGGATCGTGCTGTGCGCCAGTGTATTAAGAAGCTGTGAGTCGATCGCGTTTGTCATATGGTGCAGACCGGTCATAACAAGCGGCGCATACAGGAGACCAAACACAGCCGCGAACAGGAATCTGAAATCAGAAGTCAGTCCAGTATAAACCACATCTCCTATGGCATTTCCAATGGTCCAGCCGATCGGACCGACTACCATGTGCGCGATGAAAACCACCGGAACGAGAGAGCAGAACGGCACAACGATCATGCTGATCACTTCCGGACATATCTTCTTAAAGAACTTCTCCAGGTACACAAGGACGAAACCGGCCATCATCGCCGCGATGACCTGCCCCTGATAACCGATCATCTGCACCTTCGCAAAACCAAAATCCCATACCGGTATCTCAGCCTCCGGCGTTGTCGCCACGCTGAAGCCGTTTAAGAGCTGAGAGGATACCAGTGTCAGGCCGAGGATGATGCCAAGGATCTGGGTGGTCCCCATCTTCTTAGTGATGGACCATACGATTCCCACCGGAAGCAGATGGAAGACCGCCTCACCAATGAGCCAGAGGAGGCTGTCCACGCCAGCCCAGAACTGGGAAATCTCAACCAGTGTCTTTGTTCCGTTTTCAAAAAAATCGATAGAATCGATCACATTTCGGAAACCCAGGACAAGACCGCCGCAGATGAGCGCCGGGATCAGGGGAGCAAAGATTTCTCCCAGAGTCCCCATGATCTTCTGGATCGGGTTCTGATTCGTCTTAGCCGCGGCCTTCACCGCATCCTTACTCACGCCCTCGATCCCCGCGTTAGCAGTAAACTCATTATAAAATGCGGCGATGTCATTTCCGATGATGACCTGATACTGCCCTGCCTGGGTAAATGTCCCCTTTACGCTCGGCAGCTCCTCGATCGCCTCCTCATTTGCTTTCTTCGAGTCGACCAGAACGAAACGCATCCTTGTCATGCAGTGGGAGACTGCCTGGATGTTTTCCTTTCCTCCGACAAGTTCCAGCAGACGCTTTACGTCATTTTCATACTTTCCCATCGCTTCTCTTCCTTTCCTTTTATTTCTGCGTCTTATTATTCCCTGATCCGCGCTTTCGCAAACCCACACTTGTTTGAACAACTTGAATATAGCACTCTTGTTTAAACATGTCAATCCCAAATTCGCATTTATTGTAGGGCAAATTACGACATCCCGGGGCAGGGAGATCAGAGTGGACTCCACCGCTTTTCCCAGCGCCTGCAGATAACTGGCATTCGCGATAAAAATCTGATCCACGATATTGTAGAGCGCTCTGACCAGAAGAGAAATAATGCATGGGATCGAATATTTCCTCATCAGCTTTCCGATTTTTTCTGTTTCCAAAAAAGTGTTGGATTTTTGTTCCATTGGAATTACCTCCTTACAATAAAAAATAGGCTTCGCCTATTCAGCTCCCCTGCCCCTCAATCATGAGGGGTTAGGGGTTTTCTTTTGTTACTTTTTCTTGCATAATAGACTTATGAACATCTTACAAAGAATCTTTGCAGACCATTATGAAGAAATTAAATATACTCTTCATCCCAGACAAGCTGAGATGGAAAATATCAATAAGATGATCAACTGTGGTGATCCTTCTTTTGGCGGTGCCATGTACAGTTGTCCCCACTGTGGTAACTTCAAGTTTGTTCCGTTTCGCTGTCACAGCCGCTTTTGTCCTACCTGCGGAAATAAATATGCTATGGAACGCACCACCAGTATGTCTTTTAAACTCGTCAATGTCCAGCACCGCCATTGCGTTTTTACTATTGATGAAAATCTCCGAGCCTTTTTTCTTCAGGACCGTTCTCTCCTGAACTGTCTCTTTCATTCCGTCTCCAGTGTAATATCGCGGATGTTTTTCAATCTGAACCATGCTAAAAACTTTACTCCCGGGTATATCATGGTCCTTCATACTTTTGGTCGTGATCTCAAATGGAATCCCCACATTCACTGTCTTCTTTCCGAAGGCGGCTACAGTGATGACGGCTTCTGGCGCCATGTAAAACACTTTAACTACAACTATCTCCGCAATGCTTTCCGCACGGCTCTCCTCAATGAACTGGAAGACAAAATAGGTCCTTCCTTTAAACATGTAAAAGCGAAATGCTACAGCCAGCACGAACAGGGCTTCTATGTCTATGCCAAACCCAACCTTTGCGATCCGAAAGTAGTGGCTAAATATATCGGCCGCTATCTTGGCAGGCCAGTAATTGCCACTTCCAGGATTGACCGGTATGACGGAGATACCGTTACTTTCCACTATAACCGTCACGAAGATGAACAGTATGTGGAAGAAACTTTACCTGTTATGGATTTCATAAAACGTCTCATCCGGCACATCCCGGAAAAACATTTTAAAATGATTCGCTATGGCGGTCTGTATGCAAGGCACCGTAAGATTGATTCAAAACTGCACCGTGTCATTTCCAGAGAAAAACACAAGATATACCGCAGTTTCACTCAATGGAGGACCTCTATTTTCCTTTCTTTCGGTTATGATCCTCTGTATTGTCCTGAATGTAATCACAAAATGGAGTTTCTGGAACTCTATTACAACCATAAGCGCGTATCCCTCGAAGAAATGTACGAGAAAGTCATGTCCAAATCTCGTGGATTGCGTTCCTCTGCATAGTACTGTTATGATATAATCCTCTCAAAGGAGGATGTTTACCATGAAACCAGATATCGAGGAACTGCGCAAAAAATACATAGAGAATCCACCCGAAGGAATGACACCTGAGGACATTCGCCATATGAGCGAGGATGACCTTCTGGATATGGATTATTTTCTAAATGAAGACGATCCTTTTGACGATTTGTTTGGTGAAGAAGGTTTTTATATCTTCTAAATCTAACCATCGTCCTATTGTCATGTTCATTCCCCTGTTGATTTAACATATGTTCGATCAGCAGGGCTTCTTTTCCCCCCTTATCTAAAATCGGAATTTCCTATAAAGTAAAAAAACGCATACCTTCCGTACGCGTAAAAAAACGATACAGAAGGCGGCCATCCTGTTTCGTATCAGTTTGCATAAATGCACTTCTTGTATTGTGTCTGGCTCTATATGGTTTGTGTCAGTCATACTACAGATCCCACAAAATTTCAAATGTTTTACTTGATTTTGTGTCTCTGCGTTTTATAATAAAAGAAGATGTTTAAACAAGGGGAAATGGTTATGCCGAAAGCGAAATATAATTTTATTTACAAAGATCTGAAAGAAAAAATCGAGACAGAGGTTTACTCCTATCAGGAGATGCTTCCATCGGAAAACGCGCTTGTCCTCCAATATGACTGCTCTCGCAATACCGTCCGCCGGGCGATCTCCGAGCTGACGGCAGACGGCTACGTCCAGCCCATGCACGGCAAAGGAGTTCGGAATATATTCCGTCCGGTCGAACAGGCCGCATTTACCGTAGGCGGGATCGAGTCTTTCAAGGAATCCTCCGCCCGCAACAGGCGCGAAGGCTCCACTCAGATCCTCCAGTTCGCGGAGATCACCGCTGATGAGAAGATCGAAAAAAAGACAGGATTCCAAAGAGGAACCCTGCTCTATTATATCCAGAGGCTCCGCTTTCTCAATGGGATCCCCCTGATCCTGGACCACAATTATTTTTTAAAAGATGCCGCCCCCGGACTCACGCCGGAAATCGCCTCCCGGTCAGTCTATGAATACCTGGAAGGCGCGCTGGGGCTTACCATCGCTACAAGCAAGAGGACTCTTACCGTTGAACATGTCACCCAGGTGGACGAGAAATTTATCGACTTAAAAGGATATAACTGTATGGCCGTCATCACGAGCCAGACCTTTGACGACAATGGGATCCAGTTTGAATACACACAGTCACGGCATCATCCTGATTATTTTCAGTTTCAGGACGTGGCGACGAGAAAGACGCGCTGATGTCTGTTACGCCTTTGCCCGCATTCGGATGGATCTGTGAATAGACCGCATCCATGAAAAACACTGCCATCAACACAGTGCAGATGATTTTCAGGCGCTTTTCATTGAGTCCGCTGATGAGATTGTCCACCATCGGGGCGATGGCGTAGGTGATCGCCAGGCCTCCGATACCGAATACGAGAAGACCCTCGGCACAGATCCTGCCGTTTAAATTCAGAAAATATCCGCTGTAATCCCACCACTTCATACCCCCGGTCACAATCTCCATAACAAGGGAGGTCATATATTCAAGAAAGCCGCAGACCACGATCGTGGCGATAAATTCCAGAGCAGGATTCCACCTGAGCCGGTACAGGAGCGTAAGGATCAGCACGGAGCCTGTCCCATAGATCGGCAGCCATGGACCGTGCAGGGCGCCGCGGTTTACAAAATTGCCGTAGCTTACAAGATGCATTCCCACTTCCCACAGCCAGCCGAAAAAGGACAGTCCCAAAAACAGGACGACCAGAGACCACACCGAGTAGTGGCGCATATAATTCAGCGACTCTACAAGCTTGCGCCTGTTCTCTTCCGGAATCGGGTAGAATCTCACCGGATACGCCTCGCCCTGAGTATCGTCGATAAGCTCATAGACTTTCACGATCTCTGCCTGACGCCGCTCGTACTCCCTGTCCTCTTCCCTGCGCAGGAGGATCACCCCGAAATTCCTTGCCAGGAATCCTCTCCATCCGCTCAGTCCGTTCTCTTCCCCGGGGGCATTCTCCACCACTGAAATGACGTCCGCATACCTTTCTTTCAGGAGAGCTTCCTCCGGTTTCTCATAAAGATATGTGTCATACAGAAGCTCCGCGTCCGGTATGTTCTTTGCTTTTGCTTCCGCGCGCAGCGCTGCATAGTATTGTGTGAATGCCGCCGTCTTATACGGATTGGTAAAGAACACATTGAAAATGCCCATGGTGAGTATTCCCAGGATTTCCCAGCCGATAAAAGTCACTTCGAACACAAAACATTCCCATTTATGCCCCTTCATCATACGCCGGGACAGAGTGATCGCCTGCCGCGCCGTCATATCCGGATTCTCCGCCACGATATAGGACACGAGGTAATAGGAATAATGCTTCACCGCGATCCCCACGATGGTGAGACACCACAAAGAGTAAAGGACGTATTTCACAAACATCGTCCGGGCGGCCTTCAGCCACTTCTTTATCCGGAGCAGAAACAGGAACCTCTGAGCCGTCACCCGCTTATAAAGGATCCCCTCCATAAACACTCTCCGCATGACCACGGAAAATGTATTCTGGATCAGGAACCAGAACGAGAACATGAGCAGGGCGCCCAGCACGATCAGGATCATCACACCCACATTCTCAGAGCCTGTGACCGAGGCGATCGCCGCCACCGCCGTCACGATAATGGATCCTGATGTGACCTGATTGACAATGCTGGAAAATACGCCTCTTGTGCGCCCAAATGCAGGGTTCCCCTGATCCGCATGCTCAATGGCATTCTCTTTGATCTGATCTGCCATCTCTTTTCCCGCCTGCGTATTATCCTCGGCGATGATCCTGAGCACATCCTCCCAGCCGATACTGCGCGTATTGCTCTTAACGGTATAGCCGCCCGCACCGCTCATATCATTTTCAATCTGTTCGTATATCCGCTCATATGACTGTGCCGAGGAAAAATTCATCGAGCTTCTGAACTCCGCCGACAAAAAGGCAGCGATCAGGCAGGCTGCCACAAAAATAAAATAATGCTTTTTCAGGGACAGCTTCCCCTGCTTTTTCATTTGTTTCCTGTTCATGACCTGTTCCTGCAGACATCAGGAATCCCCCCGTCCGCGTTTCTCCTTTCCTCTATATGTGAATCTCTTCCAGATACTCATTCTCTCTAAATCCCACATCTCTCCAGAGTCAGCCTTTCAATTAAAAAGAGTCTGGGAAATTTTACATTTTCCAGACTTTTTATAAGGCATAGCCCTGATCGATCCCGGTACATTATAATCCATAAATATGCGTTTCGTCTATATTGTTTTTAAAATTTATGGACTGCCATCAGCATTATCTCAGCCCTTTGGTCAGCGGGATCAGGCACAGCAGCAGGACAATACCTACAATGCCCACCAGGATGCCGGTTATCATATTGCCCCACACCATTGTCAGGCACATTCCGACTCCAAGGACAAGCGCTCCGATGATCCCAAGCAGCACTGTTCCGATCGTTTTCGCTGACAGCCGGACAGGGCTCTTGTTTTCCATCTTTCTCCATACCATCACCATGATCAGCAGTACCACCGCTCCGATCACGCCCATCACAACTCCCTGGTTAAATGCATTCCACTCCGGGATCAGCGCCATACACATTCCCAGCGCGAACAAGATCCCTCCGATCGTTCCTAAGATCATTGCCACAAAATTACTCTTCTTCATGATTGTCTCCTTTTCTTTCCTCTTACTGCTCTTTTACACTCACATTTTCTTTGTTCTTGCTTCTTCTCTTTCCCGCTGTTCCTCCTTTAGCCTTGCTTTTGCCTCCTGGACACTCTCTCCGTCTTTTGTCAGGAATTCATCCACAAAAGAATCCGATATCTTTGTAAAGCCGTTTACAGCGCCTTCTTCGATCTTTTTGTACCCGCCGGCTACCTTTTCCGCTATCTTTTCATTTGCTTTGACAAATTTTGATTTTGCCATGAGTTATTCCTCCTTTTATCTGTTTTCCTTTCACGATGAGAGGATAGCTCTCTGATTTTTACAAAACGTTTCCGTTTTGTTTCTGAAATATTAATCCTTATTTTTTGTTTCTCATTGGGAGATATCTCTGTTTTGTTTTTAGTTTTGTATTTAAGAATAAAAAAAGAACCCTCCTCAGGATTCTTTCTTCTTACGAGTATAACAGATCATGCTGACTCCCAGAGCCGCTATCAGTATACATACCGCCAGCCCGGTGATCCCATTCATCCGGTTTGGGTCCAGGCTGCTCGTTTCCCGGAAGGATGCAAGCATGGTCGCCTGGAGTGTCAGCAGAGATACCAGCGCGTCAGCCACTCCTATATTTCGGAGCGTGATGAGGATCGGCGACTGCATTTTTCTCACCTTGACCATATTGATCACCGCCATCGTTATCTTATAGAAAGTATACGCGGCAATGGATATCACTATGATTTCTGAATGGGTCTTTGTCGTTCCCTTCGCTATGGTCAGGAGGACGACTCCGCTCAGGGCGAGATTCAACAGCAGGAGCAGGCTCCCATCTGTTCTGATGACTGATATCTGCTTTTTTCTGATCAGCTCCCGGTCCTCCATGCGCGATGTCTTTCTTTCTGTATTCACGGCATAATACCTCATGATCCCAACAGTCACTTCTTTTAGCAGATTCATGGTAACCTCTTTTTGTTTCGGTAATATTTAGATTTTGTTTCTGAAATATTAAAAGCAGGCCATAACCAGTCCGCGGTGTTCATCACCGGGGTCTTACGCACCTTTTAAGTTTTTCAATGTCTTCCGGAACTGGAAAACGAACAGGATTGCCGTGAATGTCACTGCAAACAGATCCGCAATGGTTTCCGCTATATACACGGCCATCGCCTGATCCGATTTTATGATCTGCGGCATAAGATAAATCAGCGGAATTAATAGGACAAACTTCCTCATCACAGCAACAATGATCGACTCAGCAGCTTTGCCAAGTGCGTTAAAGGTCATCTGACATGCCATCTGTATGCCGAACAGGAACATGGAGCCCATATAAATGCGAAGCGCAGTTCTTGTATATTCCATCAGAGCTTCATCCGATGTAAACATGGCTGCAAACCCTCCCGGGAACAGCACGACAAGCAGCCACAGCAGAACAGAGTATGCCATACTGACTTTCAGCAGGAGCTTAAAAGCCGACCGCACTCTTCCCGAATCACCGGCTCCGTAGCAGTAACTGATGATCGGCTGGGCGCCCTGTCCCAGCCCCTGAAGAGGGAGCATTGCGAACTGCATAACACTTGTAAGGATAGTCATTGCACCGACTGCAATATCTCCACCGTATTTCTGCAGAGAACTGTTAAAGCAGACAGAAATCACACTCTCACTGGCCTGCATGATAAAGGTAGCGATACCCAGGGCAAGACAGGGAAGTATGATCTTCGGTGTAAGCCCGAGATTCTTTTTCTTTATTTTCAGGAAGGTCCTCTTTCCACACAGGAAGCTGACCACCCAGATGCAGGAGAGCGCCTGCGAAATGATGGTTGCAAGGGCAGCGCCCCGCACATCCATATCGAAGCCAAAAATAAAGATCGGGTCCAGGATGATATTTGCAACTGCGCCGATCAGGACCGAAAGCATTCCTGTCTTTGCAAATCCCTGAGCGGTGATAAACGCATTCATTCCAAGGGTGATCTCCACAAAGATGGTTCCCAGGGCGTAGATATTCATATAATCTACACCGTACTCAATCGTATTTTCACTGGCTCCGAAAGCCATAAGAAAATCTCTGTTCCAGATCAGCAGTACAACGGTAAGTATGACAGAAATGATGATCTGCAGCATAAAGCAGTTTCCAAGTGTCTTTTCCGCTGATTCCTTATCCTGTTTTCCCATAAAAATTGATGCCCTGGGCGCGCCGCCGTATCCCACAAGTGCGGCAAACGCAGAAACGATCATGATCAGCGGCATGCATACTCCCACTCCCGTCAGCGCCGTTGCGCCGATATCCGGGATATGCCCGATATAAATCCTGTCAACTATATTATACAACATATTGATCAACTGTGCCGCTACTGTGGGCAGCGCCAGCTTAAGGAGCAGCTTTCCGAGGGGCTCTGTCCGAAGAAATTCCTTGTCTTCACTCACTCCCCCTGAGTTTGGATCCTCATTTTTCTGTATTTCTACCTGACCATGTTCTGTCCGCCTCATTACTTTTCCCTTCCTTCCATCGCTCTCTTTAAATTGTCGATCAGCCTGTCAAAAAATTGCCTGTGTAATTCCAGCTCATCTTTTGTAAAACCTTCCAGGACCGTGTCCAGAAATTCTTCTCTCACTTTGTCAATGCTATCTGTCACCGGTCCCGCCTGAGATTTCAGTCTCAGATGGTTCTTTCTGCGGTCCTCTGGATCCGGGATCCGCTCCAGAAGTGATTTCTGTATCAGCGATTCCACAGCCTTTGATACGGCTCCTTTGGAAAGCATGCGGAGTTCCACGATATCAGCCGCCGTATCTTTTTCCGGGTTATTCTGGAGAAAACTGATGACGTCAGCCTCAATGACTGTCAGGTCATGCTCCGTGCAGACTTTTTTCAGCATCTTGTCGTACAGACGAAACAGACTTCGTATTCCCATAAATAATTCTGTAGTCTTGCTCATATTCAAACATCCCATTTAGTTTTTATATAAACTGTTTTTTTAGAAACTATTTTACAGAAATTATTATAGCACCATAATTTCTCAAGTCAAGAAACAGGGATCAAGCAAGAAGGAGTAGTTTCATGATACCCGGCTTTATTTTTCCTCCGGCATCCTGTCAAAAAAATCATCGACCAGCGCATAGATAGACTCGTCCATGATGGGAACGCCCATCTTTTCCAGCATGTCACCGAGGAAATAAAACTTATGCTTCATCTCTTCTTTTGCTGCCGGAAATACACTTGGCAGGAGCCACAGGCTGGTGAGCAGCGGCATGAGCTCCGCGATTTCTCTGGCATACTCCGTGTGCAGGGAGCCGTCCCGATTTCCTTCTTCCAGCAGTTCCTGATAATAGGGGGTCAGGATCCGCCTGTTGGACTCGATCATTTCCACCAGAAGCCTGGGATTTCTCGTAAGAGGGATGGACCGTATGGTCATATCCATGCGCGCTTCGTCAGCCTGATTCAGCCGGATCGCCTCCCGCAGCTTCTGCAGACCGTTCAGATCGGAGCGTCCCCGCACAGCTTCAAATGGATTGTTCACGGCAAACATCCGGTCCCCTACTGCATCCATGATCTCCTCTTTGGATTTAAAATGATGGTAGACTGCCCCCTTGGACAGACCGTCCAGTTCGTCGACAATATCCTGGATCGTCGTATTGTCATATCCTTTTTCCAGAAAGAGCCTCTGTGCCGCATCCAGTATTTTTTCTATTGTCACTTCCGGATATTTATTTCTCGCCATACTCTTTCTCCTTTCGTTAACATACCTTCGGTATGTATTATTAAATGCGACAGAGAGATGGGTTGTCAAGATATATGTAAGGAGATCTTCAAAAAGTCCATTATGAAAAGAACCCGGGAAATCCTTCCCAGGTCCTTTTTAAGAGGCGCAGACGAGATTTGAACTCGTGAATCAGGGTGTTGCAGACCCACGCCTTACCACTTGGCTACTGCGCCTTAATGCTATTATAATATTCACGCACCTTTTGGATTATACCAAAAGATGCGTGATTCGTCAACCTGAACTCCTTACGTCCATCCAGTCATAAAATCAGCTGTGCAAAACTGCTCAGTCGATATAGCGCGCTCCGCGCGAACCGGATTCGATCCCTTCTATACCGCCGAAACCGCCGATCTCGATCTCATACCATGTATCTCCATTTACGATCGTATATGAATATTCATTCCACAGGCCTTCACTGCTCACCTCCTGAGAAACGATTTCCCCGCCTCCGGTCTGGCTAAGCGCGATATTCTGCGCTTCCGCCGGATCTACTCTGAGCAGCATGACCGCGGCGAATCCTCCCGCGAGCAGGATGATGACAACTCCCACTGCAATTGCAATAATCCCTTTTATCCCAAGTTTTTTCATTTTCCTCTTCTCCTTTTATTTACTCATTCTATTTCTATATATTACCAGCGTTCCTGTTCCCATTTTAAAATAGTTCCGGTGTTTGCGTCAATGTCAAATTCATATTCCATCCGGTTGTAAATGATATCGCCTTCATACACATACCAGCCATCGTCAAAATCAAGGTGGATGGAAATATTTTGCTCGGTTGCTCCCGGCACTCTCTCCAGCGCGATCCTTGTTGCCTCCTCCAGGCTGATCTGAACATTTGCCGCCGCGGTGCCAGCGTATCTGCCTGTACCGGTAGTTCCTGCATTCTGGCTGTTATCCGTGGTCTGAGTATTGCTCTGAGTATTGTTGGATGCGGTTCCGGAATCCTGTCCTGAAGTCTGCCCCGAATCCTGTCCTGAAGTCTGTCCCGAGTCCTGTGTATTCTGCGACTGTTTCAGGCTGTCGATCTCACTCTGGAGCGCGTCGATCTTACTCTGGAGCTGCTCTTCAGTTTCTGAAGCAGAGCTGCCTGTATTCGAGTTATTATTTGACTGTGCCAGATAATCTGTCCCTTTGATGCCGCATCCTGTGAGAAACACAAAAGACAGTATCATACCTGCGAGAATTGTTACGTTTTTTCGTTTCATTTTTTTACCTCCTTATCTCCTGTCTCCTTTTATGTGAGTAGTATATTTGTAAAAAATTAAAGAAACATTAAAATTTTTCACATAATATGAATTTTATCCAATTTTATTTTATCGCCTCTCTTCACTCCACTCGATCACTTCTCCGGTATTCGCGTCAATGGCGAAATCATATTCCATATTATTATAAATGATGTCTCCCTCATAGCGCTGCACGCCATCGTCGTAATCAAGCTGGATCCTTATATTCTGCTCTGTCGCCCCCGGGACTCTGGCCAGAGCCGTCTGTACTGCCTGATCCTGGGTGACCGCCGCGGTGTTTCCCTGGACTGCTCCGGTATTCCCCTGGCTTACTCCGGTATTCCCCTGACCCGAAGCCGCATTTCCCTGACCTGATGCCGCGTTCTGATCCGCCGTGCCCTGGCTGTTATTCAGGGCTGCGTAATGCTCGTTAATATCAACATTAGAACTCAGGATATTTCCGTCTGCTGCGCTTATCTCATAGTCATACTCTTTCTCAGCCACATTGAACTGGATATCGTAAACTCTCCGGCCGTTGTCCTCATCCAGTGAAACGCTGAGAGCCGCCGTTTCCTGCTCACTCACCCCCGCGTCATTAAGAGCGGCCGTCACTGCCGCATCCCTTCCGATGTCCGCCCTGCTCCCGCATCCTGTCAGGATCCCGATTGCTGCTGCCGCGATTACAGTTGCTGTGAAATATTTCTTTTTCATTTTTGATCTCCTTTTCATTATCCATTCAAAATTCAGCGACAGAGCTTTCTCTGCTGCCCTGACGCTGATAAATATATTATACGAATATTAAATCCAGATTAAAATTTTTCTTTTCCTGTAAAAAACTTTTTCAGGACTCCTCCTCACTGTGTGATGATACCGGGAACTCAAACACAAAGGTGCTGCCTTCCCCCAGCCGGCTGTGCGCAGTCACTGTTCCCCCATGCGCCTCCACGATCCATTTCACCATGGGAAGGCCCAGACCGGACCGGCCTCCTTTTGACCTGGAATCATCTGCCCGGTAAAATCTCTCCCATATATGGGAAAGATCCTCTTCGGATATACCTATCCCATTGTCTATCACGCGGCCTGTAACAGTTCCGTCCGAACTGCGGAGTTCCACCGTAACCTCTGCATGATCCCCGCTGTAATACACTGCATTTGATATCAGGTTCGACACCATACGGATATAAAGTGTTTCATCCGCATCCGCGTAAATATCCGGCTCGATCCTGCAGTGTATTTTTGCCGCAGCTCCCTGATCCTCCGCCAGAAACTGTTGTTCCTCTGCAACCATGTATGTCAGTTCACTCAGGTTCAGCCTTTCTCTCTGGATCGGCTGGCGCCCCTGGTCCGCTCTTGACAGAAAAAGAAGCTGTGAGATCATAGCCGACATTTCTTCCGCTTTTTTCTGTATAAGCAGGATCTGCTCTCTCTGCTCCGGCGTCAGGCTCTCGTCAACAAGGCAGGCGCCGCACTGGGCGAGGATCACGCTCACCGGAGTCCTGAGCTCATGGGACACATCCGAAGTGAACTGCTTTTCTCTGCTGAATACTTCCTCCAGCTCGGACAGCATTTCATCAAAAGTCTCCGCCAGTCCGTATATTTCATCACCGCTTTTTCTGCTGTGTTCCGGCAGCCCTATCCGCCTTGACAGGTCTGCATCCGCACGGATCTCCTGAACAGTCCTCGTGATCTTCTTTACCGGGAGCAGCGTCCTCCTTGTCATACGGTATCCGATAAACGCGGTCATGAGCACAAGCGCCGGCAAGATGATAAGCGCGAACCGCAGCGTCACGACAAAGCTCTCCTCCGCTTCCGTAACGGATGTGATCCCTCTGATAAAAACCGTGCGGGTATCCGAGACCCGGTAAGACATATCGTAAACATACCAGCTTATATTTCCGTCTGTCATGGTCCGCAGCTCCCCATCTGAGATATCCGGCTGGCTGTTGAAGCCGATGGGGACTTTTCCGAAAAGGAAATACATGTCTTCATCGTACAGAGACAGGTACACATTCTGGGTCACGGAATAGAAATCATTATCCACCTGAAGAGTCCCGCTCCTGAGCCGAAGATCTTCCGTACTCTCCTGAACGCGGCTCTCCAGCTTGGACTGGGCCGCCTCCAGCACTTCCCTGTTACTCAGGGAAAACAGGATCGCCAGCGCCGCGCATGTGACCAAAAGCGTGAAAAAGGTATATAATAAGGTCAGTTTCAGTTTAAGAGAAAATCGCTTCATTCTTCCGCCCTCAACACATATCCGGCCCCTCTGACCGTATGGATCAGCTTCTGTTCATGTCCTTCATCAATCTTTTTCCTCAGATAGCGGATATACACATCGATCACATTTGATCCGCCCGCATAGTCAAAATTCCACAGATGCTCTTCCAGCCGATCCCTCGACAGCACGATACCCGCATTCTGTATCATATATCGGAGCAGCGCGAACTCCTTTCCGGACAACTTCACTTCTTTGCCCGCGCGCAGTACCTGCTGAGTATCCATATGGACCTCCAGATCTGCTGCCTGATAGCAGGTCTTTGGTGTTTCCGCGGGCTTGCGCAGGAGCACCCGGATCCGCGCCAGCAGTTCTTCGAAGGCAAACGGCTTGACCAGATAGTCGTTCGCGCCCGCATCAAGACCATGCACCCGGTCCTCAATGCTGTCCTTTGCGGTCAGCAGGAGCACAGGCGTACTGTTGTTTTTCCCCCGCATCTTTTTCAGCACACTCAAACCGTCCAGCACCGGCATCATAATATCCAGCACCACAGCATCATACTCCGCGCTGTCCAGATAATCCAGGGCCTCCTGTCCATCGTAACAGGAGTCCACACTGTAATGTTCCGCTTTCAGACGCTCGGCCAGTATCTTATTCAAATTCTTTTCATCTTCTGCAATCAGCACTCTCATACGATCAACTCCTCCTGAAGTTCAGTATACGAAAGAAAAAAAGGAATGTAAAGATACAGAAAATTAATCTTGACAGCATAACAGGCAAATTATATTCTGAAAACATCAGGAAAAGGGATATGATCCCTATAAAGCAAATTTTCATACAAAGGAGTATTTTTCTTTCATGGAACGATCAATTTTAAAAGAACTCTCACTCTTTCTGGAAACCAGTCCTTCCTGTTTCCATGCCATAGATAATATAAAAAATATCCTATTTGGAGAACAATTCACACAATTACATGAGAATAAAAAGTGGAAGCTGAACAACGGCAGCAGATATTTTGTCACACGGAATGATTCTTCTATCATTGCCTTTACCGTACCGGACCGGGAGATGGCAGGCATGCGTATCATCGCCAGCCACAGCGATTCCCCGGCTTTCAAGGTCAAGGAGAACCCTGAACTGGAGACGGACGGACAGTATATCAGGCTGAATGTGGAGCGCTATGGCGGCATGCTCTGCGCGCCCTGGCTGGACCGGCCTCTTTCCGTGGCGGGGCGGGTTATTGTAAAAGACCGCCAGCGCGGGCTCTGCTCCCGCCTTGTCAATATCGACCGGGACCTCCTCCTGATCCCGAACCTTGCCATCCATATGAACCGGGAGGCAAACGATGGTTATAAGTATAACGCCCAGAAGGACATGCTGCCTCTCTACGGCGCCTTCACCGCAAAAGGGACATTCATGAAGCTGATCGCCGACGCCGCAGGCGTGGAGGAGAGCGATATCCTCGGTCACGACCTCTTTCTCTATAACAGGCAGAAGGCAAGCATATGGGGAGCTTCGGAAGAATTCATCTCCTGCGGGCGTCTGGATGACCTCCAGTGTGCCTTTGCATCCCTGAAAGGGTTCCTTGCCGGGGAGAAGGCATCTCACCTGGCTGTATACTGCGTACTGGACAGTGAAGAGGTGGGCAACACGACCAAACAGGGCGCGGCGTCCACTTTCTTGTATGACACACTTACACGGATCCACGACAGCCTTTGTTACACGCACGAGGATTATCTGATCCATCTGGCGGACAGCTTCATGATCTCCGCGGACAATGCCCATGCTGTCCATCCGAACCATCCTGACAAGTCGGACCCCTCCAACCGCCCTTACCTGAACGGCGGCATTGTACTCAAGTTTAACGCAAATCAGAAATACTGCACGGACGGTATTTCTGCAGCAATGTTCCGGGATATCTGCAGTGCCGCGGGCGTACCGGTCCAGACTTTTGCCAACCGTTCGGACATGGCAGGCGGTTCCACCCTGGGCAATATCTCTAACACGCAGGTTGCGCTCAACACAGCGGACATCGGACTGCCCCAGCTCGCCATGCACTCTCCGTACGAGACAGCAGGAGTCAAAGATACAGCTTATCTGATCCGGACGGCAGCGGCATTCTACTGCTGATACATAGCTTTTTATCAATCATCTGTCAGGGCACCATACCCGCCAGACGATACAAAAAACGATACCTGAAAAGGAGGACACTTTTATGACATTAAAAATCGGAATGATCGGAACAAATTTTATCAGCGATGACTTCTGCGAAGCGGCGTCTCAGGTGCCCGGCGCGGAGCTGTATGCTGTCTGCTCCAGGAAGCAGGAGACCGGAAAAGCCTTCGCTGATAAGCATGGGATCCCCCGGGTGTACACAGACTATGACGAATTTCTGAACTCCGGTCTGGACGCGGTCTATGTGGCGTCCCCTAATTTTGCACACTGCTCCCAGACACTCAGAGCCCTGGATCACAAAAAACATGTGCTGTGCGAAAAGGTCATGGCAGTCAGCGAACAGGAAGCGCGCTCTATGATCGACTGCTCCCGGGAAAATGACGTCGTTCTCCTGGAAGCGATGCGCCCGGATTTTGACCCCGCATATGACCTGATCGAAAAGCATCTTCCGCGGATCGGGAAACTGCGCCGCGTCACTTTCGAATTCTGCCAGTATTCCAGCCGTTACGACAGCTACCGGGAAGGCGTTGTCCAGAATGCCTTCAACCCCAAGCTCGGAAACGCGGCGGTCATGGATATCGGCGTGTATTGTATCCATTCACTGGTACGCCTTTTCGGAGCGCCCAAAAATGTCAAAGCGCTCTCAACCAAGCTGTCAAACGGTTTCGACGGCAGCGGCATCGTGCTCATGGAATATGACGGCATGACAGCGGAAGCCGTGTACTCCAAAATAGCGGCCTCCGTAAACCCCAGCGTCCTCCAGGGCGAGGACGGATCGATCATGATCGACTATGTCAGCAAGCCGGAGACGATCAGCCTCCGCCTCAGAGAAGGTTCGCGGGACACCCTGGAAGGCGGCAAGATCGAGAGACTCCCCTTCACCCCTGTGAAAAACAATATGATATTTGAAATTCAGGAATTTTTAAAACTGATCCAAAAGAAAGAAGTAGATCACAAATATCTGAAATATTCGCTGGACACGATCCGGGTACTGGACGAAGTAAGGCGTCAGGCAGGGATCTGCTTTTAATCTTTTTTGATTTTATCCCTCGCTAAACCTTTCTATCAGCTTCTGCCATCTGGAATTATCCTTCATAAATCCAAACGAGTCCTGGTCTTTAAAACAATTGATCAGGCTCTGCTTCAGCTCTGCCGTTAATTTATCATTCGTTTCTTTAAACACCATATGCCCATACAGCGGCGAAACAGTAAAATCCATGATCCTTTCGACACTGGAGAGCATTTTCTCCGCTGTTTCTGCCGCTGTCTTTTCATCTTTTTCCACAGCGGCAAGGTCAAGTCTTCCCGTAACCTCATAGTAGTCTCCCATCTCAAAAAGCCTCGCCAGAGGAGCCTGCTTTTCCACATAGTAATGCGCTTTTTCCATGTCCTCGTCCTGAATCGCAAGCATACACAGGCTGTTGAAGATCACGCTGATGATCTGATAATCGGCAAACAAAAGCTCTTCGTATGCTTTGTACGCCTCCTGCACCCGCCCCGTTTTTCCAAAAATAAGCGCCTGCATCCGTTTCCGCTCCGGATTCTGGCGGGACATATATTCTAAATACTTTTCTGCTTCTTCAAACTTCTCTTTCCTCAGATAAAAATTGTACAGTGCCTCGGCCGCACTATAACGGATATCTTCATCTTTACTTTCCAGCGCCCTTGTATAACATTCAGAAATAAACAGGTCATATTTACCCGGATCTCTCACTTCTTTGAACATAAGGTATCCGTCCAGCATCAGCGCCAGCTGCCATACCAGTTGGTCACAGTTCGGGTATTTCTCCAACGTTTTCTTAATGAAACCAAATGCCTCTTTAAAGGCGCCGTCTTTAAATCTACTGTCCGCCTCGGCAACAATCTGTTTTATCTCTTCATCGGTCAGCTCCCCCTGAAAAGACAGCAGTGTGTCCACAGAAATATCCAGAAGCCTTGCGATCGGCGCCAGCAGCATGATATCCGGGCAGGAATTTCCATTCTCCCACTTATTTACAGCCGGCGGCGTAACGCCAAGTCTCCTTGCCATTTCCTCCTGGGTCATATTTTTTTCTTTTCTGAATTTCCGTATGTTCTCTCCAATTTGCATACAGAATCCCTCCTCGCCAAATAATCCCGCATCGGCTTTTGCTGACTTCAGGATAGCAGACAGAGAGGCTTCGCACAACTGAACAGATGTTATGTTCCCGGTATATAAAATTAACTGTCTCTCATGTTCAACGCGCAGCTCATCTCATGCCACTCTTCGCCGCCCCAGCCGGACGCTGAGATACCATTGTCCCGGAACCCCATCTTCTCATACATCCTGACCTTGTTTTCCAAGCAGGTCAGAATCAGCATCTTCCTGCCCCGCAGGGCTTCCCGGCATTGATACTGCCGCATGATCTCGCGAGCCAGTCCCTGCCCGCGGTATTCCGGCAGCACATCCAGCCCGAGGAGCATGATATTTTCTCCATCCGGATCATGCAGGCCTGAATCCGTAAAAAACTCATCTCTGAACGCATGTTCATTGGTGGCAAGGCCATTTAAAAATCCGGCGAGCTTCCTGGTCTTGTGGTCCACAGCGACAAGAAACAGATCCGGCACTGATGCCGCCCGCTCCCGCATCATCGTCTCTGTACACGCCTCGTTGGACGGGAAGCAGATCCGCTCGATCTCAGCCGCCTGTCCGGCTTCCTCCGGACGTATGTTCCGAAATCCAAACCTCTCATTCAGCTCATTTATGTTCACTCGCTATACCTCCTCCGGATAAAAATCTGACCGCCGCCAGAATAAGCAGACCCTGCCATCGCCCCGGCGCTGTCCAGCACCACATCTGAAACCTGGCCGCTGCGGCCGGGCACAAAGAGCTGATGGATCTCATCTGTGGCCGCATAGGCCGCAGTTATGAGCCAGGACACAAATATCCCCCTACCGATGCCTGTCTGTCGCCCACTGCTCTGAGCGCCTTTATTCTTTTTGTCCTTCTTTTCTCCGGCGGGCTTCCCGCCTTCTATATAAGCGCCTGCTACAAAGAGTCCCAGCGCAGCGAATTCCGCCGCGTGAGCTGTCTTTCTCACAGGATGATCCACCCTTTCGGCAAATGCCTCCCGCTCTGCTTCTGTCCAATCTTCAAATCCGGGCACAAAAATCTCTCCTACCAAAAGTCCCACATGCCGGCTGTCCTCAGATGAGATCTCCGCGGGCCGCGCGGAGAAAGAAAAGATCATCACCATCCATAATACGGTTATGATTAAAAATACTTTTCGCCTGATATTCATCTTTTCGTTTTGTTTTCCTCCGTCTTGTCCAGTATAACTTTCCACAGGAAATTTGTATAGCCCTTTCTCTCAAGCGCTGTATACCCTTTTCTTTCGGGCGCGCTATTGCTTTATAAGTTTTTCTTTGATAAGCTGGGAATATCCAAATAGCAAAAATAAGATTGCAGCAGAAAGGCGGATGCAAAATGAAATCCTGTTGTACATTTATTTCTAAAGAGCGGAGGTCAGATCCCGCACGATACCATGAGTACGCACAGGATCTGACCACAGAAAGCAATATGACCTTGTGGAAAAACGACGAGGGAAATGCGGCGGCAGTGCTGATCGCAGAAACAGACCATACGCTGATACAGCCGTTCTGGATCACGGTGTCTGTATCAAAAAACGCAGCGCCCGGGATTTATACGGGAAAGATCAGCGTGATCCTCGGCAGCGTCGAAACGCTGACCATGGTCCAAAAAATTCGGATCCTTGATCTGGAACTGGACAGCGGTGAAGACTACTATTTAAATTTATGGCAGTATCCATATGCGAGCGCCGCATACTATCAGGTTCCCCCTTTTTCAAAAGAGCATCTGGCAATCGTGAAAAATGAGATGAGGCCTTATATAGAAGCCGGCGGTAAAACAGGAACAGCTTCCATCCTTGAGGAACCCTGGTATCACCAGACATGGTGCGATTATCCTTCCATGATAAAGTGGATAAAGAAAGACGGAACGTGGCAATTCGATTACACTGATTTTGATAAGTGGGCGGAATTCTTATTACAGGAAGTTAAAGTTTCTTACATAGAATGCTTTTCCATCGTTCCGTGGGAAAATATTCTGCGGTATACAGAAGACGGCGCTGAAAAAATGCAAAAAGCCGCCCCGGGAACAAAACTGTGGGAGGATGCGTGGACGCCTTTCCTGAAAGATTTTGCAAAACATCTGGACCAAAAAGGCTGGTTTGAGCACATTATAATCGCCATGGACGAGCGGCCTGAAGCAGAGATGGAAGCCGCGCTGAATCTGCTCGAAAGTATCCGGAATGAGAATGGCAGCTCCTATAAAACAGGCGGCGCCGTGGAAAAATATAACAAAAAGTTGTGGGACCGGCTCTTTACCGTAACGCCTCACATTTCCAGCATATGTGAAGAGAAAATACCTCTATCCCTCTTTCGCGCCGAAGTGGAAGCGCGGAGAAAACAGGGAAAACTGACAAGTATTTACAGCATGATCGGCGACTACCCCGGAATTTTCTCTATGAGTGATCCGGGAGAGGCGGCATGGGCGATCTGGTATGCTGAATTCTGCGGGACAGATGGCTTCCTGAAATGGGCCTACGACGCCTGGTGTGAAAATCCACTGGAAGATAACGCACACTGCTATTTTGAGGCAGGGGATATGTTTCTGGTCTACCCGGGAGAATACTGCGGGGAGCGGACAACAGTCAGAAGTTCGCCCAGGTTTCAGATGATGACAGAGGCAGTCAGGGATATAAGAAAGCTCCGTCAGTTGAGACGAAATTACAGCGGACAGGTTGGAAAAATCGATAAACTGTTGGACAGCGTCAAATCTTATTACGGACTTGGGGTCAGCAACGGAATCGGAACGGCAGGTTTCAAAACCGCGGATGAAAGGATCAAAGAAGCTCTTGCAGGAGAAGTGCGGCGCCTGCATCAGGCTGCCATAGAATTGGCGGAAGAATGCACATGCGCGAAGAAGCCGGAAAAAGAACAGTTTATGGAACGGATCGGTTTGCCTCAAGAGGGGATAAAATGTGTTTTAAATTATGAAATGGATGAAAACACTTACCAGGACTGGCGCGTTCTTTTTTATGAAGATGAAGCTGGATTTTTCCGTAAAATAGATGAGCAGAGCGAAAAAGAACCCCTGCTCCTGTACCTTTATGTCCGGTTTGCTGTGGATTTATATACAAAATACGCTGAAAAGGGGATTCCGGATAAAATATATTATGATACCTTCTCTGATCTTACGATCTGGTTTTCGCACTGCATGCGGCAAAAAAACGTAATTGGTCTTACAGCGGAAAAATGGCTGAAGGCGCATTTAAAAATGAAACTTTTCCGCCTCGGCCGGCTTCAGTTCGAGACGGACGAAGAGGAAGGACGCATACATGTCCATATTCCGGAAGGAGAACCTCTTTCGCCGGAGGCCTGCGACGCTTCATTTTTGCAGGCAGAGGATTTTTTCGATGATCCATATGCTGTGTTTGATTGTGAATCCTGGCTTTTGTCACCTGTTCTGGCAGAACTGCTTGATGAAAGGAATCGCATTATCCAATTCCAGAAAAGGTTCCAGATCACACGCGTAGACAGGGAAGCTCGTCAGGCGGAGGAAAAAGTTTTTGGGGAAATCCGCGAAGATAAAAGCTCTTATCCCGAAAACACAAGCCTCCAGAGGGCTTTAAAAAGATATCTGCTGACAGGGAAAAATCCCGGCATAGGTTTTGGGGTTATCCCCAGACATAGAGTCAAACCGCCTAAAACCTTATCAATAAACTTTTAGCGACTAAACGCCCTTGGCTCTGACTTAATAATCACGGCTAAGGGCGTTATGGTATGGATTTGTTGGGTCATGCAATTATATGGGATTATGTGAACTCGGCGTACTCTCTGCTGTTATTAACTATATTTGTTTTATTTTATGTGGATTCACGTCAATATTTACTTCAATTACATCAGTTATTTTGGTTTACTTTTTTGTTGCCAAAATGTTGCCACCACGTTTTATTCAATTCTACTTATTTCCCTTTAAAACTTCTTTTATATCATTAACAAAGAAAGCCAACCCGTTACCTTTCTTAACTTTCTTTACCCCTAAATCTTTTCGCATCCCGTTCATTATTTCTTCCGTATAACTTCCACTATTTTTTATGTTTTGCTGGATTTTGCAAATCATCTCAACGAACTCTCCATATGGCACTTCTCTTTTTTAGCTAAATAATCCTGCCAGTTTTTTCTATAATCAATTATCACAACTACTTCCATTTTAGACGCCATATTTGATACCCAATCAACCAAAACACTAATTCCGCATCCAAGATATAAGAAAGCATAGTATACTACTACCGGAATCTGATTTTTCTATATATATCTTTATCTTTTTTCTCAATACTCTCCGACCACTGTAGTCTTAAGCAGGTTCGTATTTCCAGGACGCCCCAGCGGGACTCCGGCAGTGAGGACTACCACATCGCCCTCCCTGACATATCCCGAGCGTTCTGCCGCTTCTGTCGCGTGCAGGAACAGAATCTCCATGCTGTATTCCTCTTTAATATGGACTGGGAACACGCCCCAGGACATATTTAACTGACGGCATGTGCATTCATCCGGCGAACATCCCACGATCTGACATCCCGGTCTGTACTTTGAGATCATCCTGGCCGTATGCCCGGACTTGCTGACTGTGATGATCGCTTTTGCGTTCAGATCGATGGCTGTCATACATGTCGCATGGGAGATCGCTGTAGTCATATCCGGCCGTTCTTCTTTCTGGCGCACACTGAACAGCTGACTATATGGGATATCACTTTCTGTGCGCACCGCGATCCTGACCATGGTCCGCAGAGCTTCCACAGGATATTTCCCTGCCGCGGTCTCCCCTGACAGCATGATCGCGCTTGTCCCCTGATAGATCGCATTTGCCACATCTGTCGTCTCCGCTCGTGTGGGTCTGGGATTCTTCATCATGGAATCCAGCATCTGGGTGGCAGTGATCACCTGCTTGCCCGCGTTGTATACCTTTTTAATAACCTTTTTC
>DWYM01000115.1 GCA_019118665.1 Candidatus Mediterraneibacter intestinipullorum | reverse complement strand
AGGTGTAACCTATGTCAATCTGTCCAAAGAATAAATCTTCAAAGGCAAGAAGAGATAAAAGAAGAGCCAACTGGAAGATGAGCGCTCCGAATCTTGTGAAGTGCAGCAAGTGCGGCGAGCTCATGATGCCTCATCGTGTATGCAAGGCTTGCGGCGCATACAACAAGCGTGAGATCATTTCTGTCGACTGATGTTGATAAGTAAAAAGGACGTAAAAACTTTGCGTTTTGCGTCTTTTTTTTGTTGATTTTTATAATGTTTTCCAGTAGAATATTTTCAGTAGTGTTAGGAGGAAGGAAGATGTCTGATATTACGAAAGTGGCGCTTGATGCGATGGGCGGCGACAACGCGCCGGTTGAGATCGTAAAGGGTGCCGTGGAGGCAGTTCAGCAGAGGAAAGACATCCAGGTTCTGCTGACAGGACAGGAGAGTGCGATAAAAAGGGAACTGGAAAAGTACACTTATCCTGCGGAGCAGATACGGATCGTGAATGCTCCGGAAGTGATCGAGACGGCGGAACCGCCTGTGAAAGCCATCCGGAGCAAGAAGGATTCTTCGATTGTAGTGGCAATGAAACTTGTGAAAAACGGTGGGGCTGACGCGTTTGTTTCAGCGGGGAGCACCGGGGCGGTCCTTGTGGGAGGCCAGGTGCTTGTCGGCAGGATAAAAGGCGTGGAGAGGCCGCCGCTCGCGCCGCTGATCCCCACTCTGAAGGGAGTATCCCTGCTCATCGACTGCGGGGCGAATGTAGATGCCAGACCTTCTCATCTTGTACAGTTTGCCAAAATGGGATCTATCTACATGGAGAGTGTCATGGGCAAGAAAAATCCCACGGTCGGCATCGTTAATATCGGCGCGGAAGAGGAAAAAGGGAATGCCCTGGTCAAAGAAACGTTTCCGCTTTTGAAGGCATGCAAGGACATCAATTTCGTAGGAAGTGTAGAAGCGCGGGAAATCCCATATGGAAATGTGGATGTCATCGTGTGCGAGGCTTTCGTTGGAAATGTGATCCTTAAACTCTACGAAGGCGTGGGCGGCGCCCTGATGAAAAAGGTTAAGGCAGGGATGATGTCAAGCCTGCGCAGCAAGATCGGCGCCCTTCTCGTGAAGCCTGCGCTGAAAGCTACACTGAAAGACTTTGACGCCAGCGAGCACGGCGGCGCGCCGCTGCTGGGGCTGAAAGGTCTTGTGGTCAAGATACACGGAAGTTCCGCTTCCAAAGAGGTGTGTAATTCCATTATCCAGTGCGTCACATTCAAACAGCAGAAAATAAATGAAAAAATAAAAGCAGCCATTCAGGAGACGCAGGACGAAAAAACAGAAAATGAGTGAAGTTAAGGAGGAGTTAATTATGGAATTTGAAAAACTTCAGGAGATAATTGCAGATGTTCTCAATGTACAGAAAGAGGAGATTAAGCCGGAGACTACATTTGTAGATGACCTTGGCGCGGATTCGCTGGATATTTTCCAGATCATCATGGGGATCGAAGAAGAGTTCGACATAGAGATCGACAATGATGAAGCAGAAAAAATCGTAACGGTTCAGGATGCAGTTGACCAGATCAAAAAAGCAGTGGAATAAGTAATGGATCATTAAACGAAAAAGCCCCTGTGGGCTTTTTCGTTTTCATAGGGGATGTGGCAGATGAAAAACAGATTAAAAGAGCTGGAACAGAAGATCGGATATACATTTCGGGATTTCTCTCTGCTTGAACAGGCGATGATGCACAGTTCTTACACGAACGAACAGCACCTCCCGAAGTACCGGTGCAACGAGAGACTGGAGTTTCTCGGGGATGCGGTCCTGGAACTGGTATCCAGCGAGTTCCTTTTCCGGGGATCGCCCACGGTAACCGAGGGAGAATTGACGAAGACGAGGGCGAGTATGGTGTGCGAGCCTTCGCTGGCGCTGTGCGCAAAGGACATTGGTCTTGGAGGCTACCTGCTCCTTGGGAAAGGAGAGGAAGGGACCGGCGGCAGGTTCAGGGATTCCGTCACTTCTGACGCCATGGAGGCGCTGATAGGCGCTGTGTATTTGGATGGTGGTTTTACTAGCGCAAAAGAGTTCATCCATAAATTTATCCTGACGGATCTGGAGGATAAGAAACTCTTTTATGATAGTAAAACTATCCTTCAGGAAATGGTGCAGGCGGAGAAAGCGGGAGCCATCACCTACAGTCTTGTAAAGGATGAAGGACCTGACCACAACAAGTCTTTCCATGTGGAAGTCCTGATCGGAGGCAGCGTATCCGGAAAAGGTGTGGGAAGGACGAAGAAGGCGGCGGAGCAGCAGGCTGCGTATGAGGCCATCTTAAGCCTTCGGAAACAGAAATAGAGAAGGTGTCATATGTATTTAAAAAACATAGAAGTACAGGGATTTAAATCCTTTGCGAATAAAATAAAATTTGATTTTCACAATGGGATCACCGGAATTGTCGGGCCGAACGGAAGCGGCAAGAGCAATGTGGCGGACGCGGTGCGCTGGGTGCTGGGCGAGCAGAGGGTAAAACAGCTCCGCGGAGGCAGCATGCAGGACGTCATTTTCTCCGGGACGGAGAACCGGAAACCCCTAAGCTACGCATCCGTGGCGATCACGCTTGACAACTCGGATCATCAGCTTCCGGTAGATTATGAGGAAGTGACCGTGACTCGAAAATTATACCGTTCCGGGGAGAGCGAGTACCTGATCAACGGCGCGGTGTGCCGTCTGAAGGATATCAACGAGATGTTCTATGATACCGGTATCGGAAAAGAAGGGTATTCGATCATCGGACAGGGACAGATCGATAAGATCTTAAGCGGAAAGCCTGAGGAGAGAAGAGAGCTTTTCGACGAGGCGGCGGGGATCGTAAAGTTTAAACGCCGCAAGAATCTTTCGGTCAGGAAACTGGAAGAAGAGCGGATGAACCTGACCCGCGTCAATGACATTTTGCAGGAGCTGGAAAAACAACTGGGACCTCTTGAAAAGCAGTCTGAGACAGCGAAGGAGTATCTGAAGAAAAAAGAAGAATTAAAGACATATGACATCAATATGTTTCTTCTTGAGGAAGAACGCATCCGGGAACGGCTGAAAGAGGTGGAGGAGAAATACGACATCGCCGCGTCTGAGATGGAGGACTCCAACCGCCGTTACGAGGAGATGAAAGCCGAGTATGAGGCGATCGAAGAGGAAGTGGAAGAGATCGATCTTGCCATCGAGACGGCGAAAAACCAGCTCAATGAGACAAATCTGCTGAAACAGCAGCTTGAGGGACAGATCAACGTCTTAAAGGAGCAGATAAACTCGGTCCGCATGAACGACGAGCACTACGGAAACCGTTCCAATACGGTCCGCGTCGAGGTGGAGACAAGGGAAGAGCAGAAGCGTTCCCTTGAGAAGAAAAAAGAGGAAGTGCAGGAAAAATTAAATGAGGCGTCTGCTCAGGACGCAGAAGCAAAAGGACAGCTCATTGAAGTACAGACCCGGATCGCGGAGCATACGGCTGAAATCGAAGGCAGGAAGCGGGAGATCATGGATATCCTGGGAAACCGTGCGTCCACAAAGGCAAAGATCCAGCATTATGATACGACAAAGGAGCAGATCGTTGCGCGCAGGAGCGCGCTGGCAAGGAATATCCTGGAAGCGGCTGCCGAGGAGGAGCGGCAGGCAGAGAGCCTGAAAGCATATGAAGAAGAGCTGGGAAAAGTCCAGGAGACGATCGCAGGGCACAATGCCCGGATCGCGGAGAACGAACAGGAGATCATGAGACTTCAGAAAGAGCTGAATGAGAAGCAGGAGAAGCTTCGGATCGGTCAGACTGCGTATCACAGAGAATCTTCCCGGCTGGAATCCTTAAAAAATATCACAGAGCGGTATGACGGATACGGCAACAGCATTCGCAGGGTCATGTCAAATAAGGACAGGGAAACAGGCCTGATCGGCGTGGTGGCGGATATCATTAAGGTGGACAAGGAGTATGAGATCGCCGTTGAGACCGCTCTGGGGGGAAACATCCAGAATATTGTCACAGATAATGAAGATACGGCAAAGCGCATGATCGCATTCTTGAAGAAAAACAAGTTCGGCCGCGCCACATTCCTCCCGCTCACCAGCATGAAGGGAAACACAGGGCTCCGAAATGAAGAAGCGTTGAGGGAACAGGGCGTGATCGGCCTGGCTAACACGCTTGTTCATGTGGAGAAACAGTTCAAGGGGCTTGCGTCTCAGCTTTTGGGACGCACGATCGTTGTGCGCACCATTGATGACGGCATTGCCATTGCGCGAAAATATCACCAGTCTCTCCGGCTCGTCACGCTGGAGGGTGAACTGATAAATCCGGGAGGTTCTATGACCGGAGGCGCATTTAAAAATTCCAGCAACCTCCTGAGCAGACGCCGGGAGATCGAGGAGTTCGAGAAGACCGTGTCAATGCTGAAGGCTGATATGGATGCCATGGAGCAGGATGTCAGCAGGATCAAGGCAGAGCGCGGAGCGTGTTATAATACGATCGATGAGATCCAGCAGGAACTCAGAAAGGCGTCCGTCCTTGAGAACACCGCAAAGATGAATGTGGAGCAGACTCATACCCGCATGGAAGAGGCCGGACAGCGCCGCGTCGGTTATGCGTCAGAGCAGAAAAAGCTGGCACAGGAGCTCCAGGAGATCCAGGACAATGAAGAATCGATCCAGATGGAGCTGGAGACATCGGAGAGTCTGGAGCAGGAGTTAAACGCGAGGATAGAAGAACTCCAGAGTGTTCTGGAGGAAGAAAAGCAGGCGGAGAGCCTTCAGATGAAGCAGTCCGAGGAGGTGCACCTCTCTCTTGCCGCTCTGGAGCAGCAGAATGTCTTCATACTTGAAAATATTTCCCGTATTGAAGAGGAGATGGGGAAATTCGAAGCCGAGCTCCGGGAACTTGACTCCAATAAGGACCATGCGTCCCAGGAGATAAAAGAAAAGGAAGAAAAGATACAGGAGCTGAAGGACACCATCGAAGACTCAAAGGAGCTTTTTGACGAGATCGGAAAAGAGATCCGCATACAGACGGAGAAGAGGGATGAGCTGAACCGGAAACACAAGGATTTCCTGCGGATGAGAGAAGAACTGTCAAAGCATATTTCCTCCCTGGATAAAGAGTGTTTCCGTCTGAACAGCCAGAAAGAGTCGTACGAGGTGGCCTCGGAAAAGCAGATGAATTATATGTGGGAGGAATATGAACTTACATATAATCATGCCATGGAGCTCAGAGATAAGAACCTGACAGATCTGGCTTATATGAAGCGGCAGATACAGACTCTGAAAAATGATATCCGAAAGCTCGGCACGGTCAATGTAAATGCCATCGAGGATTTTAAGAATGTTTCCGAGCGGTATGAGTTCCTGAAAGGACAGCATGACGATCTGGTAGAGGCAGAGGCGACTCTTGTAAATATCATTGAGGAACTGGACGCTGCCATGAGAAAACAGTTTGCCGAGCAGTTTGCCCGGATCGCGGAGGAGTTCAACAGTGTGTTCAAACAGCTCTTCGGCGGAGGTAAAGGAACGCTGGAGCTGATGGAGGATGAAGATGTCCTGGAGGCAGGTATCCGGATCATAGCGCAGCCTCCGGGGAAGAAGCTGCAGAACATGATGCAGCTTTCAGGAGGCGAGAAAGCGCTGACAGCGATCTCGCTTCTGTTCGCGATCCAGAATTTAAAGCCGTCGCCCTTCTGCCTGCTGGATGAGATCGAGGCGGCTTTGGACGACAACAATGTGACCCGGTTTGCGCAATATCTGCACAAGCTGACAGAGAATACCCAGTTCATTGTCATCACCCACAGAAGAGGGACCATGACGGCGGCGGACCGCCTGTATGGGATCACCATGCAGGAAAAAGGCGTGTCCACCCTTGTGTCAGTGGATCTTCTGGAAAATGAACTGGACAAATAGAGCGATCAGAAGAGAGCGCAGACAGGAGAGTGATCAGAATGGAAGAAAAAAAAGGATTTTTTAAACGTCTTGTCTCGGGGCTGACAAAGACAAGAGATAATATCGTATCCGGGATGGACAGCATTTTCCACGGATTCTCAAAGATCGACGAGGATTTTTACGAGGAACTGGAGGAGACTCTCATCATGGGCGACCTGGGAGTCCATGCCACCATGGAGATCCTGGAGGATCTCCGCGAGAAGGTGCGGACCATGCACCTGAAGGATCCCATGGAGTGCAGGCAGCTCCTGATCGACAGCATCAAGGAACAGATGGATGTGGGAGAGACGGCGTACGAGTTCGAAAACCGTACTTCAGTGGTCTTTGTGATCGGTGTAAACGGCGTCGGAAAGACCACCACCATCGGGAAGCTGGCAGGAAAGCTGAGAGATCAGGGAAAGAAAGTGGTCCTGGCAGCGGCCGACACCTTCCGCGCAGCTGCAGGAGAACAGCTTCGGGAATGGGCGAACCGAGCTGGGGTTGACATGATCGGAGGACAGGAGGGGGCGGACCCGGCTTCTGTCGTGTACGATGCGGTGGCCGCCGCGAAAGCGAGAAAAGCTGACGTTCTCTTATGCGATACTGCCGGAAGACTGCACAACAAGAAGGACCTGATGGAAGAATTAAAGAAGATCAAACGGGTGATCGACCGTGAGTATCCGGAAGCGTTCCGGGAGACGCTGGTCGTGCTGGACGCCACTACCGGGCAGAACGCACTGGCGCAGGCAAAGGAATTTAACGAGGTGGGTGACATAACCGGCGTGATCCTGACAAAGATGGACGGAACGGCAAAAGGCGGGATTGCCGTTGCGATCCAGGCGGAACTGGGGATACCGGTGAAGTATATCGGAGTGGGAGAGACCATTAACGACCTGCAGAAATTTGACTCTGATGAGTTTGTAAACGCATTATTCTACCGGGAGGAAGAGGCGCGGGAAACAGCAGATTGAGAGTAAGACCGAAAGAAGGAAAAGAAAATGATGACTTTGGAAAAATTTGAGGAAGCAAGTGAACTGG
>DWYM01000114.1 GCA_019118665.1 Candidatus Mediterraneibacter intestinipullorum | reverse complement strand
TATCAATATACTTTGTATATTCCATTTCCATCTTTGCCAATATACCTTTTTACATAAGCATTATTATAGATTTCTTGTTTTTAGTTGTTATTGCGCGCCCAAATTTCAAGAATGCTTTATTTATTTTAGTTAAATTCCAGGCTTTTTCATACATAAGCACATTTGCAATCTTCTTTTCATATTCGATAGTTTTTAATGATTTTGGTGACATTACGACATCTTCAATTTATGAAAAATACAGACTTATAATTGTATTGTTTCTTACATATGTGTTCTATGTCCTATATACAAACTATAAAAAGAACCAAAGGTTTCACACCCACTACCACATTTATTTTAATGTGGTGATTTTTGCCGTCTGCCTTCTCCTTAGCTATTCCACGCTCTATATATGCAGACGGGATCCGGAATCCCAGGTTCTTCCCCTGCTTTTTACAACACTTATCATCCTCATTATCCTGTGCATAAGCCTCTATGACAGGTTCCTCACTTTAACAGAGGAAAACGCAGGTTATAAGATCCAGGCGGAAATCAACCGGCTTCAGGAAGGTTACGCCATACAGGCAGAAGAAACACTGAAGAACCTGCGTTCCATCCGACACGACATCAAGAACCACCTCATCATTATTGACGGCTACGCGAGGCAGAAGAATTTCGAGAAGATTCGGGAATATATACATAAAATCAACCGCCGTTTTTCAGAAATCCCATTGATACAGACTCCGTCTGTCATCGTTTCCGCTATCTTAAATGAGAAATCAGAACTGGCCCGCCAAAAAGGGATTCCATGTGAGATCACCTGTGATTTCACTCACATGTCAGCAGATGATTTCTCCATGACAACGATTCTCGGAAACCTACTTGACAATGCGCTCACAGCAGCATCCAAATGCCCTGGCGGATGGATGAACGTCAGTCTCCGACAGGTGGATTCCAGCCTGATAATTACTATCGACAACAGCCATGCGGAGAGCATCAGCGAAAAGAGCGGTGTATTCGCAAGCACAAAGTCAGACAGGCCGCATCTCCACGGGATTGGCATAAAAAATGTCCGTAAAGCCGTGAAAGACTTAAACGGACAGATTGAGATATACTATACGGAAGATGTATTTCATGTGGGAATCACGTTGCCTAATTATGCCTGAAAAATGGTCTCTTCTCCCACTGCCTTTTTACCTTCTTAGCAATCCTGAAGGAAAATAACAATTGAGGGCTTCCTGAATTTTTATATCCCCCTCAAATGGATATTCGGCGGTTTCTCAATTATAAATAACATCGGGCAATGTCTTCCGACAAAAATTATCGTGGTTTTCAAATTTCATTCACTGCCGCCATTATATCCGGCAACACCCTGTCACCTGCTAAATTAATAGAACATTTTCTAAAAAAACTTTAATATTCCCATAATTACTCCGGAAGTAAACCCAATTCCCAACAAGATCAATAACATAACCTTTATACTATTCTTCATATCTCACACCTCCAAATCTGCAAGGGCGGGGTAACGTATTATTATCTGCCCTTGCAGAGTCGATACTCATTAATTATAACTTAGAAACCACATATGTTGTTACTAAGCCAACAACTGCGCCACCTACGAGAATAGTGCCACCTATAATTATTGTAGAAAATAATTCACCGCCATTTAGTTCTTCCAGTTCTTCTATATTCTTTATTTCTTCTAACATAATAAACCCTCCTAAAACCATTTATGAATGCCAATTGTTACTCCCGCAGTAAACCCAGTTCCAAGAAGCGCTAAATAAGCTGCCACAACTGCCGGAGCGATTCCTCCATCCACTTCTTGCATTTCATTTTGCTTCAGTTCTTCAAATCCATTACTCAAAGTCATTGTTATTTTTCTCCTTCCTGTGTTTTTATATCTCCCGATTATACCGTGTCGACCCGGCAAAACCGATTGATATTGTCATCATATGTGCTTCCGCACACTTTTTCAAGTAATCTGTGCTATTTGGCAAGTTAATGATGATATTTGGTATTCAGGCATAATGGTCGAATCCAGCGCCATAGTTTCTAAGACATCCTTTACGGATGAAGAAACAAACCAATAGGTTTACCGGTCACATAATCAAGTTGATAGATGCCATATATTCCTGCACCTGTCATAAAAATTCCGCACAAAATATACTTCATTTACTTCATCTTTTTACGCTCTTTCTCCTTCATTCTCAATCCCTCTCCCATTTAACCGGTAATTCGCTAAAAAAACAGTAATATTCCCATAATGACGCCTGTAACAAACCCGATACCCAGCAAGATCAACAACATAACCTGTGTACTTTGTTTCATATCCGCCACACCTCCTGAAAGTTATTAAATCCCTTATCAACGTCTGCAATATCACAGAAAATCCTCCGCTCTCCCAACAGTAGTCCTGATCGTTTTATTTCCATATTGTCCGGGATCACTGCTGGGGAACTTAACTTTTATTACCGCCCGCCCCAGCGCCTCATTCTCTTTTACAGACACGATCTGCACTGCTGATAAATCCCATTCCCGGTTCTTCCAATATAGCGATGCAGGCGAATATACATACGCTCCGTCATCAAGCATAATAGTTGGCGCCAGCACCATAAGCGGCAGCCCATATACAACAAAAGGCAAATTCCGGGGAAATAAGATATTCCACAATCCCGGATATCACCATACCATAGCAGAGAAAATAAACAAGAATTGCTGTCACAATATACACAGGATCCGTCAGCAGATCCGATATCCCTTGAATCTGTTTTTCTGAATCGGATGACAGTATAGATTTGATACATACCATAAAACACTATGCACACTGTTAAAACTATAAATATGCTCCGCGTCTTCTCACCTACCGCTAATAAGTCCATAACCTTATATATCCCTCAAATACAGCATCATATACCAGACAGGTCAAACAGTTTGTTCCCTCATGCACAGATCCATAGCTTCTGTTCTGCCTGCAGTTATAATTGAATACTAATCCGCCTCCCTCTTGTCTGTCAACAAACTTGTGACATTTGGCCCCAGACCTGTGACATTCTATAGGATTGCCTTCCAAACGTCCCCTTTTTCATACCAAATATCACAGGTTTGTTGAAACCCTTCCTGAAATGTGATAGCATAATCCAAAATCTGCCGTGAACGTTTCCCCGGCTTACAGGAAAGGATATAGGACTTATGTGGAAATTAAACGCCGCCATCTGTGACGATGAAGAATTTTATCGAAATGAAGTGGTAAATCTGCTCTCTACCTACGCAAATGAAATGGGATATGACCTTGAGACGGATGTATGGGAGAATGGTTCTTCCATGGTCGAAGCAATGAAAGAAAGTGGAAAAGAGTATGACGTCATATTCCTGGACGTTGAGATGCCTGGGATTTCCGGAATGGACGCTGCCAATGAACTGCGCCGCATCGGCCAGAACACGTCCATCTGCTTTGTGACCGCCCACATTGGCTATGCTTATGAGGCTTACAGAGTGGATGCCATAGCCTATATCCCCAAACCCATCAAATATGTTGATATGAAGAAAATACTGGAAAAAGTGGAAATGTACAGCCACTATCGGCGAGACAAAGAAGAGGCAGAGAAAAGGTATCTGAATATTACATCTGACCGTGCGAATGTTATCATCGATCTGAATAAAGTAGTTTATATTGAAAAGCGGCGCAATCAGTGTGTGTTCCACTGTACAGACAGGGAACAGATCTGTTATGACTCTCTGCGTAATATCCACAAAAAGCTGGATCCTGATATTTTTCTCTACATACATCAGGGTTACATTGCCAGCTTCCCTCATATCAAGGAGGTCCTGCCTGACCGGGTCTGTTTTGGCTCCGGAATGCAGGCCCCACTCAGCCGCCGCCATTACGCCTCTTTGAGAAAACGCCATTTGGATAAAGTAAATCGGCTGATCATGGAAAGTACCCAGGGGACGGAACCATGGAAAATTCAGAAAGCATAATCCCCGGCGCCGCACTTGTATCACCGCTCAAAATAAGCAAAAAAAATCATAAATTATGCATTTTCGGTTTACATCCTTTACCAAATTGTGGTAGCATAAATCCAACTACACTACTGATAAAGGGGGATCTATCATGAAACAATCATTCAAAAAATACGGCGCTGCCCTGGTCATCCTTTTACTTTTGTGCATGTGCGTCTATCTCTTTATTCTGCTGATCACAAACCGGAGTCTTCCTGTCGTCGCCATGTCCATCATCTCTCTGCTGCTCGTAGGCGTGCTTCCGGTGATCTTCCTATACCTTATCGTCCAGTCTGAAAATACAGAAGCATGGAAGGCAGAGGAGAAAAAGCTGGAGGGTTATATAAAGCAGGCGATGGAGGAAAAAAACGAGACACCTGAGGGAAACAGTGGGATACTGGAGCTCATGCTCTCCAACATGAAAGAACTTCGCTCCTTTTATCAGCTCAGCCGACGTCAGGCACGGGGAGCATTCTTCCTCGCAGTCACTATGTGTATCATCGGAGGTCTGCTCCTTCTGCTCTCCATCTCCGCCCTGCTGTTTCTCAACAGCTACAAGGACACTCTCACCGTGGGCGCCATCGGAGGCACGATCATAGAGTTTGTGGCCGCGACCGCTTTGTTCATCTACCGCAGAACGCTGGATCAGTTGAACCATTACTACCGCTCACTGCACGAGAACGAGCGCTTTCTCTCCATCCTGAACCTGACATCCCGGATTTCCCACAATAAGCAGGATGATGTGTATATGAAAATCATTGATTCACAGCTTACATACATCAATCAGGAAAACTGGTTGAACATGAATAAAAAAACAGACAGCAAGGAGTCAGAGCAGTAGACAGACTATAAGCAGAGAAAATCAGGAACAGCTTCCTTTTAGCAGGCTGTCCCTTTACATTTTCTTCCAAATATCACCGTTCATCTACCAAACACCACTGGTCCGTTGACCTTTGTTCTGCCATGTGATAATTTGCTTTCATAAGGCACAAACGTTTTCCTTGCAAGGAAAGATATGAGACATTTATCGCCTTATACTCAAGACAAATCATGTACATGACTATAGCAGCATTCATAAACGATTTATTTCTCGCACAGCACTTATCTGTTTGCGAAGATAGGAGGAAAAATGAATTTAGCATTAACGGACAATTTTTGTGAAATAACAAATGCCGAATTGGAACAAATCTCTGGAGGCGATGTTTTTGGATTTGTGGGCGATATATACTCGAAATGGTGTGATATATGGTATGATTTCGGTGCTAATATTTATCACATAACCCATTAAAATTAAGGAGGAATAAATATGGAGAATATTATGTTTGAGAACCTTCAAGATAATGAGCTACAGGAAATTGATGGTGGAATCCCTCCTTTGGCAGCTGTAGGTATCGGTGTTGGTGTCATAATGGGACTTTCTGCTTTTGTATCCGCATTCAACGGATATCATGAAGCCGCACGCGGGAAATAATATTTTACTTTAAAACAAGATGCAATGGAAATCCAAAAAATAATAGGAAGGAATTACAATGAAAATTTTAATTGAATTTTTTACCCAACATAAAAAAATCATTATATCATCTCTTGCAATTATCCTTCTCCTGATCGTCTGCATCGCATGCTACGACAGATGGAATGATATCTGGTATGATTTCGGAAGGAATCTGTATTATTTCTTCCACTGAGCAAAACACGGAGACACAGTGTTCACAAACTGCGTTTCCGTGTTTGATTTTTATCCTGTTTCCGCTTGTCAGAGCAGTCGGTAAATCTCCGGGAATACTTCCACGCTCCGCTTGAGTATCCCCTTCATATACGCAATGGTGATCCCATAATTCGTCATGGGCACGCCCTGATCTTCAGCGCATTTCAGACGGTATTTCATTTCCCTCTCATTCAGCATACAGCCGCCGCAGTGGACGATCATCTTATACTTTGACAGGTCATCCGGGAACTCTGTCCCTGATGTGTTCTCAATCCGGATATCCTTTTTCGTGTATTCCCGAATCCAGCGGGGCAGCTTCACGGTGCCGATATCATCACACTGTCTGTGATGGGTGCATCCCTCACTGATGAGAATGGTATCGCCCTCTTTCAGAGAATCCAGCGCAGTCACTCCTCTGACCACTTTCTCCAGATCCCCCTTATACCTCGCAAATAAGATAGAAAAGGAGGTGAGCAGGATATCGGAAGGCGTATCCGAAGCCACCTTCCCGAACACCTGGCTGTCCGTGATCACCAGCGCCGGCTTTTTGCCGAGCTGCCCGAGCACATCTTTTAACTCATTTTCTTTCACGACCACGGAGACAGCGTCTGCTTCTAAGATGTCCCGGATGGTCTGCTGCTGGGGAAGGATAAGCCTCCCCTTCGGCGCCGCTTTATCGATCGGCACGACCAGCACTGCCATATCCGAAGGTTTCAAAAGATCCCGGACAATATACCGCTCCGGTTCTTCTGTCTCTGCCGCAGCGGCAATCTGCTCCTTTAACTCGTTGATCCCCTCGCCTGTTGCCGCACTCACCAAAATGGCCTGCGGGTTCCCCGGATGTGGATCCTCTGTCTGTCCAGTCCGTCCCTGGACATCTTCTGAGCGCAGTCCTTCCACTGTCTTTTTAAGGATATCCGGCTCTGCCAACTCCTTTTTATTTACCGCGATGACATAGGGGATCTTTTTCTCCCTGATCCGTTTCAGCAGCGCCATATCTTCCGGCGCCGCGCCGCAGGTCCCATCAATGACCAGCACAGCCACGTCCGTTTTATTGAGCACCTGATAGCTCTTCCTTACCCGAAGCTCTCCCAGTTCGCCCTCATCATCAATCCCCGGAGTGTCCATCATAACGACCGGACCTAAGGGCAGGAGTTCCATTGATTTATAAACCGGGTCCGTAGTCGTGCCTCTCACGTCTGAAACCACTGCAATGTCCTGTCCTGTCACTGCGTTCATGACGCTGGACTTCCCCGCATTCCTCCTGCCGAAAAATCCAATATGGACTCTCTCTGATGTGGGTGTCTGATTCATACTCATAATCCATCCCTCCATGAAATGAAACCAGGGGACAAGACTCCTCCTGCCCCCTCGCAAAATAATCTTCTGATACATGATCCCTGGAATCAAGATACCGGATCGCCCTTATTTCACTACAAGTCTGTGGAAATTTTTCTTTCCTTTTTTCAGGATAACGCCTTCTCCTGTAAATATCTCTTTTGTGAAAGAAGCCTTAATGTCCGTCACCTTCTCGCCGTCCACAGCAGTTCCGCCCTGCTGCACCGCACGTCTGGCCTCAGACTTGGACGGAACGAGTCCGCTGCGCACGAGCATGGTAAGGATATCGATACTGTTATCTTCAAAATCGGCGTCAGTGAGCTCTGTGGTAGGCATCTGAGCCGCATTTCCCTTACTGAACAGAGCGCGGGCGCTTTCCTGTGCTTTCTCCGCCTCTTCCTCTCCGTGGACCAGTTTTGTCAGCTCATATGCGAGGATCTCTTTTGCCGTGTTGAGCTGCGCGCCCTCCCATGAATCCATCTTGTCGATCTCCTCAAGCGGCAGGTAGGTCAGCATACGGATACATTTCAGGACGTCCGCATCCGCTACATTTCTCCAATACTGGTAGAACTCAAACGGTGACGTCTTGTTCGGGTCCAGCCACACAGCTCCCGACTGGGTCTTGCCCATCTTTTTCCCTTCTGAGTTGAGGAGAAGGGTGATCGTCATTGCCCCCGCGTCCTTACCCAGCTTGCGGCGAATCAGCTCGGTTCCCGCAAGCATGTTGCTCCACTGGTCGTCCCCGCCGAACTGCAGGTTGCAGCCGTATTTCTGGAACAATGCATAGAAATCGTATGCCTGCATGATCATATAGTTAAACTCAAGGAAGCTTAATCCCTTTTCCATTCTCTGTTTATAGCACTCCGCTGTCAACATCCTGTTAACGGAGAAATGCGGTCCCACCTCACGCAGAAGCTCCACATAGTTAAGGTCAAGGAGCCAGTCCGCATTGTTGACTATCATAGCCTTTCCTTCCGAAAAATCAATGAACTTGCTCATCTGTACTTTGAAACAGTCGCAGTTATGCTGGATCTGTTCCGGAGTCATCATGCTGCGCATGTCCGTACGGCCGGAGGGGTCTCCGATGTAGCCTGTCCCGCCGCCCAGCAAGGCGATCGGTCTGTTTCCAGCCTCCTGGAGACGTTTCATGAGACACAGGGCCATAAAATGTCCCACATGGAGACTGTCCGCCGTGGGGTCAAACCCAATGTAAAACACGGCTTTTCCGCTGTTTATCAGCTCGCGGATCCCTGCCTCATCCGTTACCTGGGCGATCAGCCCTCTTGCCTGAAGTTCTTCATAAATTCCCATCTTTTTTCTCCTTATACCCTTCCTTTTCCCATGGCCATGACCAGAAGCTCTCTTAATATCACAGAGTCTGAAAACACTCCCAAGATTTAAAAAACCGTCCTTACTGCTCTCGCAATAAGGACGGATCATTAACCGTGGTACCACCTTAATTCACCGGATACCAGACATCCTGTCTCCAGCCTCCGGTCTCATTTGGCACGATAACGTGTGCCGCTCCGCCACAGCCTACTCATGCATTTTCCCCGGCCGCAGCCCATATTCCGGACAGCGGCTGTACAGAAAACATTTTCAGTGCGGGACTCGGGGATGTATTCACCGACACCGCATCATGCGCCTCTCATCAACCGGCAGCTTTCTGTTTTTACGGTTGCCTGCTACTTCTTCCCTTCACAGCCTGTTTCATATGAGCCATCTTAGCCCATCATTTTGCATTTGTCAAGCAGATTTTATCCTCTTCTGATTTTCTTCTGATGCATCCTCTTCTTTTCTCACAACTGCCGCAAGCCGGACAGCCGTGCATGCCGGCAGTCAGGCTCTTTCCAATCGTTTTAATACCTCCGCGGCCCTCCTTACCTGCTCTTCATCTGTCTGCCAGATCTCAAATTCATTGGAGCCTGGGATCCCCATCGGAATCCCCTCCCGCCGAAATTCCATCCGACTGTCAATGACCATTTTCCCCGACAAATGGAACGACTTTATCCCAGTACACGCCGCCAGCTCAGGAATCACGTCTGGTCTGATCCCCGCTCCCGCCAGGATATCCAGATGTCCGCCCGCACGCTCCACAAGCTTCGCGAGCAGTTCTCTGCCTTCCCATGCCGAACGTTTCTGCCCGCTGGTAAGGATCGTATCGATCCCCAGGGAAACGCACTGCTCCAGCGCCTCAAAAGGAGCCCTGCACACATCAAACGCCCGGTGCATGGTAATGCCCATACCGCCTGCCGCCTTTGCCAGCTCTGCCATCTGCTCCATATTCAGCCTTCCGTCAGGCTTCAGTATCCCGATGACGACTCCGTCCGCTCCGAGCTCCCGGAACTGCTCCACCTCTTCTTTCAATGTCCGGAATTCGTACTCATCATAACAGAAATCACCGAATCTGGGCCGCAGAAGCACACGGATTCTCAGATCCGTATTCCGTTTCACTTCGCGGAACATAGACGGCGTGGGAGATAATCCGCCGATCACCAGTCCCGAGCACAGCTCGATCCGGTCCGCACCGCCTTCCTGAGCAGCGATCGCAGAACGGACACTGTCCGCGCAGACCTCAAGTATGTATGACATAACTGCTCCTTTCAGGATATTCTGATAATATTCAGCAAAGGGACCTGCCCCCTTTTAAGCCTGTCCCGGAATCTTTGACAGAGCGGCGCTGTCTCCTACGATCACCACATCGCTGTGGAGCTGGAGGATGGATGCGGGAACTTCCGGTGTCACTGGTCCGAAGAATGCTTTTACCACAATGTCAGCTTTTGCCTCCCCGTTTACGATAAGGAGGATTTTTTTCGCTTTCATGATCGTTCCAATGCCCATGGTATAAGCCTGTCTCGGCACATCATCCGCGGAAGCGAAGAATCTCTTGTTCGCCTCGATGGTGCTCTCTGCAAGATCTACACAGTGGGTTGTCTGTGCGAAAGAGCTGTCCGGCTCGTTGAAGCCGATGTGCCCGTTGTGTCCCAGACCGAGAAGCTGAATATCCACACCGCCCAAAGACTCGATCAGCTGCTCATATCTCGCGCACTCCCTGTCCGAGTCCGGCTCTGTTCCGTCAGGAACATTCGTATTCTCCGGCTTAATGTTAACGCGGTCAAACAGATGCTGGTGCATGAAGTAATAATAGCTCTGATCGTTGTCCCGGGTAAGCCCTTTGTATTCGTCCAGATTGACTGTTTTGACTTCAGAAAAATCAACGTCACCTTTTTCGTACCAGTCCACAAGCTGGTCATATGTACCGATGGGGGTCGATCCTGTCGCAAGCCCCAGTACACAGTCCGGTTTCAGGATCACCTGTGCAGAGAGGATATTCGCCGCCTTTCTGCTCATCTCCTTGTAGTCTTTTGCCACATAGATTTTCATAGTCTCTTCCTCCTCCAATAATATATATTCACCGGAACAATACAAAAAACCAGATTTCCGAAGCATAAAGTCAGACCTTATAACTTGAAAATCTGGTTTTGTCTTCCCTTGCAGCATCCCAGTGATATTATAAAATAATACTAACAATCTACCGGATAAATGTCAAGCAGAACAGCCACTCTCTGAACAACCGCTCTCATGCTGAACGGCCGCTTCCGCCGCCAGAACGCTCTGGATCTTTGTATTCTATCCCCACCAGCGTAAGCCCCTGGGGAGGCGCCGTCACACCTGCCTTTGCCCGGTCTTTCTCTTCCAGCATCCGCGCCACATCCCGGGGTTCAAAATATCCTCTTCCCACACCTGCCAGCGTCCCCGCGATAATGCGGACCATGTTATAGAGAAAACCATTTCCCCGCACGAGGATGGTGATGAAATCTTCTTCTCTCCGGATGTCCAGAGCATAGATGGTGCGTACTGTATCTTCCACCGTTGTCTGGGCGCTGCAGAAGCTCTTAAAATCATGTTCTCCCTTCAAATACTCCGCGGCCTGCCGCATACGGTCCAGATCCAGCTGAAAAGGGACAAAATAAGTATCTCGTCTCCTCACCGGGTCCGGGAATTCTCTGTTCAGTATACGATACTCATACGTTTTCACGGATACACATTTCCGGGGATGCCATCCCGCCGGGACCTCTCCCGAGCTTACCACTACCACATCCTCCGGGAGCAGCGCATTTACCGCGTAAGCGATCCGTTCCGCAGGTATCTGGGTATCCGTGTCGAACACCGCCACATTCCCCTGCGCGTGTACGCCTGCGTCCGTGCGGCTCGCTCCGATCACTGTGACCCTGTCTCCGATGAGGCGGGACAACGCCCGGTTCAGCACTTCCTCCACGGTGACGCCGTTTTTCTGAATCTGCCATCCGCAGTAGTCAGTGCCGTCGTATGCAACGGTCAGCTTGATCCTCTTCATAGCTCTTTTTTATCCTCCAAGCTTAACATA
>DWYM01000113.1 GCA_019118665.1 Candidatus Mediterraneibacter intestinipullorum | reverse complement strand
CGGCGGCTGGTAGAGACGTTCAACCGATTATGAACCTATATAAGTGTGCAGTATTTTCTCTATGTAAATATGGTAACACCAGGGCAGGGCTGTGTCAATCACATCCCTGCCACATTCTTTAGATCCCCCATGCAATCCCCCATACAAGCTCTTTGGTGATCATTTTTTTAACTTTATTCTCTATATTCATAACGTACATTTTTTGGGCACCTGAGTGTGTGATCGTGAAATAACCGTCACTGTATGCGATTCTCTTTCCGTCTGCTGAAAATGTGATGTGTGCTGATCCTCTCAAGGATGTGAGATACTCCTTTTCCTCTGTTTCAAATGAGAATTTATACAATCCGTGCCTGTTGCTGCCCTCATAGACCAGCGTCTTTCTGTCATCTGACAATGCAAAGCTTCCGTTTTTTGAACAGCCGGAGAACAGCTTCTCGTATTTTTCACTGTCAATGTTATACACCATCATATTTCCGTCTGTTTCAACGAGTATCTCATTATCGCTGAGCCATTCATAATGTCCCCAGTACATTCCTGTCAGATCCGCCAATAACTTCGTCTGCTTATCTTTCACTGTCCACAGCTTTTTTCCATATATAAAGCTGCAGGCATTTCCACTATTTCTATATCTGACCTGTTCGATCTCATCCTGTGTTTCTTCCGCTAGTCCGCATTCTTCGATCAGCTCTTCATATGACAGGATATCCGTTCTCTGCCCTGTAACAAGATCATATTCCACGATCCCATAGAACCCCTGCTGTTGCAGTTCATTTACCGTACCGATAAATTTCGTATGGTCACCATTGGCGTCCAGAGTTTCAAAAGGGGTATCTGTAACAGACGTGAACTCCTGATTTTCTGCACAGAATTTATTGAGACTGCCCCGCCCCACATAACTGTTACTGCTGTCTAAATCAAATGTTGACACATACAGGTTCTCATTGCTCTCATCAAAAAGGCTCCTGTTTGTAAGAGCTTCCCAGCCCCCACATGCACTACACACAAAAAGTGACAACATTATGACTATACCTGCTAAGGCTGCTCTTACTCTTTTCATAATGAAATCCTCTCCAGCATCACTTCCACAACGCCGCCGCAGACCATGCCCTCATCCTCCGCCTCATCAGCCGTCATATCCACGGTGCAGATCTGAAAGTCCGGCGTTTCCATCCGCATCATGAGGAGAGATTTCTGGATGATCTCGCTCTCCACACAGCCGCCGCCTATGGTATCCACGGTACTCCCATCCTCAAGAACAAGCATCTTTGTACCCACGCCGCGGGGCGCTGAACCCCTGCGGGAAATAATAGTGGCAAGGACTTTCTTCCTTTCAGGAGCCTCCTCCTGCCCGGAAGCCTTCTTTTCATCCGCTTGTTCCCCAAAGATGCAGGCAAGCATTTCCTCTGAATAGCCTCCTGCCCTTATATGCCCTGTTCTTTCATCGCAGGCTTTATCCCGGTCCGTCCGCACCTGCACAGCCTTTGTGTTCTTTACCTGTATGATCTCTGCCATCACAGACACCGCGATCTCCTCCGGTGTCTCCGCCCCGATCTTCAGCCCGATGGGGGTATGGACCTCCTCCAGTCTCTCCCGGCTCAAACCCTTTTCCACCAGCTGCTCCTTTACTATGGCTGATCTGCGCCTGCTGCCCATCATGCCCACATAGGCATACTTCTTCTGCAATATAGCGTCCAGACACTCCGTATCATACCGGTGCCCTCTTGTCACAATGATAAACCAAGAGTCCGAATCCCCCCTGATCTGGGACAATGCTGAGGCAAACGGCTGGCAGACCACCATATCCGCTCCTGCTGCCCTGGCGTTATCCGCGAACTTGGGGCGGTCCTCAATGACCGTCACGGCAAAGCCCAGCATCTTCCCCAGCCGGATGATGGGCATCGAAACATGACCGCCTCCGCAGATGATGAGCCTTGGCGTGCGGCTGACGCGCTCACAATACACTCGAGGACTGTCTTTTTTCTCGTCCGGCTCAGAGGTCAGCAGACGCTTTTCCCCTCTGTACTCTCCTTCTAAAACAGTCTCTGTCCATATGTCCCCCTCCGCTGTTTCCAGCGCCCTCTTAAGCTGTGTATAAAACGTATCCATATGTGCCTCCCTTTACTCATTGGCTCTTAATTCTTTCTATCCACATCCTTGTGCCCGGGGTCAGGGGACCGCGCTCGGCTTCCGCAAGCAGATCATATGCTTTTTCCCTGTTCCCATGGAGCAGTTCATACACGGCTTCTCTAACCATCCATCTGCTCTGATCCAGCCTGTTGTCCGCAAGAGTCACTCTCTCCCTGATCCGCACCGCGTCTGCGGCGTCCCACTGACCGGCAGGCTTGAATATCACGTTCAGATCGAGGAGCAGGTCATCCATGATCTTCCGGTTTTTCGCGGCCTTTTGAAAGGATACTCTGTACTGCTCCAGCTTTTGGAGACAGACATTTCGTCCATTGAAGTCTCCCACCTCATTCCTGCACAGCGCCTCCACGTTATATTTTCTGATCCAGCGGAAATTTTTCGGAGACTTGTATGTAACCTCCTGCAAACGTCTCAGCGCATCTGACGGACGGTCTTCATGAAACTCCGCCAGAGCGCACTCGAGAAGGAGGGTAGAGCGCGCCCTTCTGTTGCGTTCATCCGCAAGAAATATCTCCATGACACGGCGGTATTTTACAGGATCGCAGTCTGCCAGAAGGATTTCCGACAGATTTTGGAAATGTTTGCCGCCTTTCATGGCATACCTGATGTCCAGCGCCACTGACGCCAGGATAAGGATATAGAAAAGAGCGCCGGAAGAACTCCCCATCATAAATAATATGATCAGCCCGATGAGCCCTGCCTGTTCCAGCAGAAATACAGCCTTTCTCCGCCTTCCTTTTGCCATATGCTCCGCCGCTATCTGCTCCGGCGCTTTATTGTAATATTCAGAATATTTTCCTATCATCCTGTTCTCCTTCCCGCTCACAGGCAAGTGGGAGCGTCCTCCCCATCCTCCGCTGTCCAGAGCGCATTTGTTATGTTCTATATAAGATACCTCTCTTCTGCCGAAAAGGTTACCAGTGAACAGTCAATTCCGATCCATTTAGAAAGAGCAGCGCCCTCCGGGCGCCGCTCTTTGTCATATCATATGGTCAGGTTCAGTCTGATGCCAGTTTTTTCAATACATCCTGCAGAAGCTCATAGAAACGCTCAAAAGAATCCAACGGCACATGCTCATCCGGTGTATGCACATCGTACAGAGTCGGTCCCACCGCGATGGCGTCGAGTCCCGGTATCGCCTCGGTGAAAAGCCCGCATTCCAGTCCCGCGTGGATCGCCTCAAGCTTCAGCTCCTTGCCAAAGAGCCCGCGATAGCTCTCTATAAAGACCTCCCGGATCCGGGACTGCTCCGCATAGCTCCAGCCCGGATATTCTCCGCTGTATTCCGCCTCGAACCCGAAGGTGTCCGCCAGAGTCTGAAAACGTGCCTTTGTGTCTTCCTGCAGGGATGCGACAGAGGAACGCGGGGATACAACGAACACAACCTTGTCCTCCTCTGTCCGCGTCACGCCCATATTGGAGGATGTCACCACAAAGCCATCCATGTGAGGATTGCGGCTGAACACTCCGTTTGGCGCAAGCCGGATAGCGCTCACAAATGCTTTTGCGTCCTCCCGGGAAAGCGCTGATGCGCTCCTTCCGTCTTCCACAGTGATCTCGCAGGAGAAATCCGGCTCGTACGGTGTGACCTCATCTGCCATATCCTGTGCCAGCGCGCAGGCGAGCTTCTCCGCCTTTTCAGCCTCCCCCTTGTCCGCATAGATCAGGGCTGCCCCGCACTCTCTTGTTATGGCGTTATCCTTTGTCCCACCGGCAAAGCTTACCAGCCTTCCGTCTGTGTCCTTCATCAGATGATCCACCATGCGCCCCATCAGAAGGTTGGCATTCTGCCTCTCCTTGCTGATATCCATGCCGGAATGTCCTCCGAGGAGCCCCTCGATCTTAATGGAAACAATGCTGCCTTCCACCGCCTCTCTTTTAACCGGTCTCGTGAACTGGATACGCAGTCCGCCCGCACAGCTTATCGTTGCCACGCCCTCTTCCTCAGAGTCCATATTTATCATGGTGCGGGCTGTGATAAGGGATTTGTCCAGCGCCTGCGCTCCGTTAAGTCCTACCTCCTCTTCCGTTGTAAACACGCATTCCACCGGAGGATGCTGTATCTCTTCATCGTCCAGGACCATCATCATCAGGGCGACCGCCACTCCATTATCGGAACCAAGTGTCGTGCCGTCAGCGGAGAGGATCCCATCCTTTACCACCAGGCTGATGCCATCCTTCTCAAAATCATGCTCCACACCGGCGCGTTTATCGCATACCATATCAAGGTGTCCCTGGAGCATGACCGGAGCTTTATCTTCCGCGCCCTTGCTTCCTCCCTTTTTAATGATAACATTATATGCCTCATCCTGGTGTACCCAGAGACCTCTGTCTTTTGCGAATCTGACAAGGTAGTCGCTGATCCCCTTCTCATTTCCCGAGCCTCTCGGGATCGCGCTGATCTCCTCAAAAAAGTGAAATAATTTTTCCGGTTTGTAACCTGTGATCTTATACTCCATTGTCTTTCCTCTTTTCTATAATGATTTTTATGAAGGTATGCATTCTGACTGTCTGTATTACCTGCGAATCTGATTATAACAGATTTTACTCCGCTTTTCACCCTTTTCTTTGACGATCATATCCCCGCGAACGCGCAGGCCACAGCGATCACGATAGTCGGAAGCATGTTCGCCACCTTGAACTTTTTATTCCAGACCAGGTTCACGCCCACGCAGAAAATGAGCATGGAGCCGGTCAGGGACAGATTGGAAAGCGCCTGCTCCGTCATGACCGGCTGGATCGCTCTGGCAAAGAGCGTGATCAGCCCCTGGAATATCCCCACCGGGATGGCCGCAAAGATACAGCCCTTTCCCATGGCGGCAGTCATCACGAATATGATCAGCATGTCCAGCACAGCCTTCAAAAGCAGTGTGGAATAATCCCCTGTGATCCCATCCTGTATGGCGCCCACAACTGCCATGGCTCCGACGCACACTGTCAGGGACGCGGTGACAAACGCGTCTACAAACATATTTTCCCTGCGGTTGCCTGTCTTCTCCTTCAGCCAGCGCCCGAACCGCTCCATCTTCTCTTCCACATTGATCCATTCCCCGATAAGGGAACCGGCAGCAAAGCTTATCACGATCATCATCGTCCCGCTGCTCACCAGCGAATCCCCGGATACTTTCATCATCTCCTGTATGGCTCCGCCGATTCCCACAAACAGGACGCACAC
>DWYM01000112.1 GCA_019118665.1 Candidatus Mediterraneibacter intestinipullorum | reverse complement strand
TGTGGGCGACGACATACAAGGCGGCACAATGATACTCCCGCGTTGAACACCCTCAAAGTATTGCGCGGCGCACCCATAAGCATGGGCCGGGGTGAAACTCCCGTGAGGTTGCAGCTAACAACCGCCCGTTTCAGCCTTATTTCTCATATCGTACAAGCCGGAGCGCATATTCTGTACTATGCCGCTAACCGGGAGGGAAAGAAGATGATTACCAAGTTACAACTTCAACAAATGAGAAATGTTGATATTACACAGGTTGACCGCAGCACTTTGGTTGATATTCGTAATATCCATATTGACAGTTCTTTGCCAGCAGCAAAGAAAATGCAAAGCTACTTTGAGCAGATTGTAAATCCATACTGTTTTCTTTGTGGTGATACACCCGTAAGAATACGGTTTGTCGCAGAGGATAGAACGCTAAAGCAATCATTGTGTGATTACTTTTTAAGTCTGAAATAACCGCCGACTTTCCCTAACTCTATGGGTAAGACCTTGTGATTACGGGGCGAAAATGGTATAATTAACTCGTAATTATAGGGGGAAAGGAGGTATAATGCCCCGCATACGCAAAGACAAAATGGCACGCAGTTATGCAGAGCCGTTTTGGAAAATTGGGCTATACATTCGACTATCCAGAGAGGACGACAACGAGGACGAAAGCGAGAGTGTTATCAACCAAGAAAAGATACTCCGCGACTTTGTAGACAGCTATTTTGAGCCGGGAACCTATGTGATTGTAGACGTGTTTGCCGACGACGGATTGACAGGCACCGACACAGCGCGACCAAACTTCAAACGGCTTGAGGGCTGCATTGTCCGCAAAGAAGTAAACTGCATGATTATCAAATCCCTTGCACGCGGTTTCCGCAACCTTGCCGATCAACAAAAGTTTTTGGAGGAGTTCATACCCATTCACGGCGCAAGGTTTATTTGCACAGGCACGCCATTTATTGACACTTACGCTAACCCCCATTCTGCAAGCGGTCTTGAAGTACCTATTAGGGGAATGTTCAATGAGCAGTTTGCCGCGACCACTTCCGAAGAAATCCGCAAAACATTCAAGATGAAACGGGAGCGCGGCGAGTTCATAGGCGCGTTTGCCCCTTATGGCTACAAGAAAGACCCAAACGACAAAAACAGCTTGATTGTAGATGAAGAAGCAGCGGAAGTTGTCAAAAGCATTTACCATTGGTTTGTCAATGAGGGGTACAGTAAAATGGGGATTGCAAAGCGGCTTAACCAAATGGGAGAGCCGAACCCCGAAGCCTATAAGAAGAAAAAAGGCTTTAAGTATAACAACCCTAATTCCGACAAAAACGATGGTTTGTGGTCTGCCAGCACGATTGCAAGGATATTGCAAAATGAAGTTTATACGGGCGTAATGGTGCAAGGCCGTAACCGCGTAATAAGCTACAAAGTACACAAGCAGATCAACGTCCCCGAAGAAGAATGGTTTGTCGTCCCCAACACACACGAAGCGATTATTGACAGGGAAACATTCGAGAAAGCGCAAGCCCTACATAAGCGCGACACAAGGACAGCCCCCGGCAAACAGGAAGTCTATCTCATGTCCGGCTTTGTCCGTTGCGCGGATTGCAAAAAGGCCATGCGGCGCAAAACCGCCCGTGATATTGCCTACTACTCTTGCCGTAGCTACACCGATAAGAAGATTTGCAGCAAACATTCTATCCGGCAAGACAAGTTGGAAAACGCGGTATTGGCAGCGTTGCAAATGCAAATTGCCCTTGTAGATCGGCTTGCAGAAGAAATTGAACGGATTAACAACGCGCCTGTTATCAACCGGGAAAGCAAGAGATTATCCCATTCCTTGAAACAGGCAGAAAAGCAGCTAAAACAGTACAATGACGCTTCCGACAGCTTGTACCTTGATTGGAAAAGCGGTGAGATTACCAAAGAGGAATATCGCCGCTTGAAAGGCAAGATTGCAGAACAGATACAACAGCTTGAAGCGAACATCTCCTATCTGAAAGAGGAAATGCAGGTAATGGCTGATGGTATCGGAACCGACGACCCGTATCTAACCGCCTTTCTGAAATACAAAAACATTCAGAGCCTTAACCGCGGGATTATGGTTGAACTCGTAAAAGCGGTTTGGGTGCATGAGAACGGGGAAATAACGGTTGACTTCAATTTTGCCGACGAGTACCAGCGAATTATTGATTACATCGAGAATAACCACAACGTTATCCGAGTGATTGAGAACAAGGCAATCTAACGGCTTGCCTACTCAACACAAAGGAAAATCTAATGTTGTGCATAAATACACGGCTCTACAGGTCCGACAGGTGCAACGGGTCCGACGGGCGCAACGGGGCCAACAGGTCCGACGGGCCCAACGGGGCCAACAGGTCCGACGGGTCCGACTGGTCCCACAGGAGCAACCGGCGCGGCGGGAGAAACAGCCTCTCCTGAGCTCCTTTCGGCTTACTCTACACCGCCTCAGGTGGGAACGAGCGGAGGCGCCCTGATCTTCGACAGGAACGCTGTTATAAACGGGAATGCGATCAGTCATGCGCAGAACAGCGCGGATATCGTGATCCAGCAGACCGGCTTCTATCAGGTATCCTTCCATAGCACCATGGGGCCGACAACAGGGGCGGATTTCCCGACGACGGTATCCATGTATCTGCAGCAGCAGGGGACAGAGGTGCCCGGAACAGTAGTCCAGCACACCTTCCACACGACGGCGGATACGAGCAATGCGGCATTTACTCAGATCATCAAGGTCGTGTCTGTGCCGACGACGATCAAAATGATCGGTCAGGGGGAGGACTATTTTTACGGACCGGCCTCACTGGTTGTGAATAAGCTGGGAAATATCAACTGATATCGTGAACTGAAGATGAAAATGGAGCAGGATCTGATAATGATCCTGCTCCATCACTATGCTTATCTTTCCGGGAAGATCTTCCCAAAGAGCCAGTGTGTGAACGGCGCTGCAGCGAACATATTCCAGAAGAAGGCCATCGGAAAATTCTTTAAAAGAGTACCGATCCAGATGGCGGGAAGCTGTACGGCCGGTGCTCCGCCAAGAATGATGTTGAACAGTATGGAAGCCACAAGGCTCATCGTCGGACACATGACGGCGACAGTCCCTGCCTGGCGCAGAAGCTGGCATATGTAAGGATTATCTTTTTGCGGATCGCAGTGTCTTGCGGCGAATGCCGCGCCGATCCGGTTCCCCCAGAGATTTGAGAACAGCAGAACAAACAGACCCATATAGAGTGCTTCTATCAGTGCGTCCCAGAATATGCCGCCTGTCATATTGCTGAATCCGCCGGCAGCCAGATTTACCCCCTCCTTGACAGCGATATTGTAGACTTCCATGCCGTATGCCATGGCATAGGACATGATGACGCCGAAAATAAATCCCTGTACTTTGTTCTTCGGCATATTTATCAACTCCTTTCCCTAATTTGGATGACAATAAAAAAACGTGCAGGTTTCAACTGGATTTACGCAGTGAAATGCTACACGTCAGATGTTATTTTATCTGAAGCTGCCCGGAGATTTCAAAGGTAATTTTGCACAAAAATCGCATAAGTATAACTTATCGATATCATTCGAAATCCGAATTGCTCATTTTTAGAAAACAATTAAAATGAGAGTCAGAGAAGAAAAGGAGGTACAGGCATGAAGTTTGAAAAAATTGACTGCGGCAGCGGGACTGTGGCTGCTGTATCAAGCGACAACATGGTGATCACTGACGTCGATTCTGCGCTGGATCTGCTTATGTCTGCCAAATATGAAGCAGGCACGAAGTATGTTGTCGTGGATAAAAAAAGCATTATTGAAGATTTCTTCATTTTAAGCAGCGGTTTGGCGGGAGAAATTCTTCAAAAATTTATCAATTATGGTGGGAAAATCGCCATATACGGGGATTTTTCAAAATATACCAGCAAGCCGCTGAAAGATTTCATTTATGAGAGCAACAAGGGCAGAGATGTGTTCTTTGTCACTACAAAAGAAGAGGCGATTCAAAAAATCAGCAAAAGTATTTAATAGATAAAATTCCTATTTCGGATAGTTGTGTATTAACCCAACGCGAAAGCGGTCATGTCGCAGTATGGCCGCTTTTTCCATTTCACAGCAGTAGGGGGAACATTGCTTTTCATATTTATTTAGATACTTGAGAAGGGGCATATCTGCTAAGCTAAACGGAGCAGAGTGAAGAATATTGTGATTTGTGCTGCTTGTCAGAAGCAAAAGATTACTTATTCGACAAACAGTATGTGACGGAAAGGAAGAAAAAAATGAAATATCGGCAGTTAGGAAACACAGGACTTATGGTAAGTGAGATCGGAATGGGATGCGAGGGGTTCTCGGAGGATGAGTGCCGCAACACAAAGCGGCTGTTCGATGAGGCAGAGCGCCAGGGGATCAATTATTTTGATCTCTATGCATCTGATCCGAAGGTGAGGGCGAGTGTGGGCGAGGCGCTCAAAGGCAGGAGAGAAAAGTTTATCATCCAGTCCCATGTCTGTTCCATCTGGAAGGACGGTCAGTATAAGCGTTCAAGAAAGATCGACGAGGTAAAAGCAGGAGTGGAGGAAATGATGTCTCTGCTCCAGACAGACTATATTGACGTGGGGATGATCCACTATGTAGATTCGATGAAGGACTGGCGGGAGATCGCGGACGGTCCGGTGCTCGAGTATGTAAAAGAATTGAAAGAAAAAGGCGTCATCCGTCATATCGGACTGAGCAGCCATAATCCGGAAGTCGCTCTGGAGGCGGTCAAGAGCGGAGAAATCGAAGTGCTGATGTTTAGTGTCAATCCATGTTATGATCTGCAGCCGGCAAGTGAGGATGTGGAAGAGCTGTGGGCAGAGAAAAATTATGAAAAGCATCTTGTGAATATGGATCCGGAGCGCCAGGAGCTCTACGAGACATGCCAGAGACTGGGAGTCGGCATCACAGTCATGAAGGCATTTGGAGGCGGGGACCTTCTCGACGCGAAGCTGTCGCCGGCAGGCAGGGCGCTGACGGTAAACCAGTGCATCCACTATGCGCTGACCCGTCCGGCCGTCGCGACTGTTCTCTCAGGAGCGCACAGCGTAGAACAGCTCCGTGAGAGCACTGCCTACGAGGACGCCTCAGAGGCAGAGAGGGATTATGCGGCGGCGTTTGCCTCATTTCCGAATATCAGCTGGGAGGGGCACTGTATGTACTGCAGCCACTGCGCCCCATGTCCGAAAAAGATCGACGTGGCTTCTGTCACGAAGTTTCTGAATCTGGCGAAAGCCCAGGGGACGGTGCCTGAGACCGTGAGAGAGCATTACGAAGTGCTCGCGCACCACGCAGGAGAATGCATCCGCTGCGGAGCATGCGAGACGAGATGTCCTTTCGGCGTGCCGATCATGGAGAATATGGCACAGGCGAAGGAGATTTTCGGAAAATAAGCAGCGGCCTTCAGAACACAGTCTATGGGGAGCCGACCTGTACGAGATCAGGCCTGCCGTGCCTTATACACAGGCAGATCTGAACTGGATGGATAAGCAGTCCCGCAGCTCTGTGGAGATGAATGATCCCTCTTACCGCCCGGAGCTGGCAGACAAAGACGCGGATATCGCATCCTATGACAGGATCTATCTGGGATTCCCGATCTGGTGGTATGTGGCTCCGACGATCATCAATACATTTCTTGAGAGCTATGATTTTTCGGGAAAGGAGATCCTTCTCTTTGCAACTTCAGGAGGAAGCGGGTTCGGCAGGACGGTCCAGGCGCTGGCGCCGAGCTGTCCCGGGACTGATATCCGGGAAGGAAAGCTCCTGAACGGGAATCCGTCTGTGAGCGAATTGAAAAAGTGGACAGAGAGCCTGTGACATGTGAAACGGATGGAAAAAAGGACAGGATAGGAAGCTGACTGTATATTAAGTTTGAAAAGGATACTTGGTTATAGATTGAAACTATAACCGGGTATCTTTTTTGTGTATTAGCGCGAATATCGCTGCTATGGTAGGATAGACGCAGAAATCAGACGGAGAGCCGGGATAAAAGTCCGGCGCAGATGTCAGCAGCACATTGTATCGGCAGAAAAAGGAATATACTATGAGAGATATCAGAAATTCGGCAAACTGGGGCTTTTAGACAAAACAGGTCCATATCGGGCAGGAAGAGGCGGATCCGGCGACCGGCGCGCGTGCGGTGCCGATCTATGCATCTGCATCCTTTGTGTTCAGGGACTGCTGTCATGCTGAGGATCTGTTCGCCCTCCGGGATACAGGCAACATCTACGGCAGGCTGACCAATCCTACAGAGGATGTCTTTGAGCGCCGGATCGCTGCACTGGAGGGAGGCTCCGCGGCGCTTGCGACTGCGTCAGGAGCGGCGGCGGTCACATATACGTTCCAGGCGCTGGCAAAAGCGGGAGAACATATCGTGGCGGCGAAGACGATCTACGGGGGAACCTACAATCTTCTGGCGCATACGCTCCCTTTGACCAGCGGAATCACGGCGACATTCGTTGACCCTGAGGAAGAGGGGGCATTTGAGGCAGCGATCCGGGAGAATACGAAAGCAATCTTTACAGAGACACTGGGAAATCCAAATTCCAATGTGGCGGACTTGGAGAAACTTGCAGAGATCGCACACAGGCATAAGATCCCGCTTGTGGTGGACTCCACATTTGCCACTCCGTATCTGGTGCGCCCGATCGAGTATGGCGCAGATATCGTAGTGCATTCCGCGACGAAATTCATCGGCGGCCACGGCACGGCTCTCGGCGGAGTCATCGTCGACAGCGGAAAGTTTGACTGGAAAGGATCAGGAAAATATCCATGGATCTCAGAGCCGAATCCGAGCTACCACGGCGTTTCCTTTGCCGAGGCGGCGCCGGGAGCTGCTTTTGCCACCTATGTGAGGACTGTCCTTCTCAGGGACACGGGCGCCTCGATCTCTCCATTCCATGCGTTCCTCCTGCTCCAGGGGCTGGAGACGCTCTCCCTGAGGGTAGAACGGCATGCCGAGAATGCGCTTAAGATCGTGGACTATCTTGCCGCCCACCCGCAGGTGGAGGCGGTCCATCACCCCTCTCTGGAGAGTGAGCCGACGCATGCGCTGTATGAGAAATATCTGCCTCAGGGCGGCGGCTCGATCTTTACCTTTGAGATCAAAGGGGACGCTGAGACGGCGAAAAAGTTCATCGACAGCCTGCCGATCTTCTCCCTGCTGGCAAATGTCGCAGACGTGAAGTCGCTGGTGATCCATCCGGCGACGACGACCCACAGTCAGTGTACGCAGGATGAGCTCGCGGAACAGGGGATCCGTCCGAACACGATCCGGCTGTCGATCGGGATCGAGAAGGCGGAGGATCTGATCGCGGCGCTGGATCGTGCGTTCGAGGCAGTGAGATGAGGCTGCAGGCGGGATTCCCTTTATAGGAAGAATGCTCATTTTACGTAAACCTTGCACAAGTTTAACTTTGTGAAGATATCCCGGTCCGCTCCATTATGATAAGCTTGACACGGCACAATCAGGCTCAAGCTTACTTTGAAGGAGGAAAAACGGAATGAAAAAAAGACGTGTCCGGGAATGGCTCAGGCGCCTTCTCGCAACAGGTATCTGCGCAGCGATCGCTGCCGGGTATCTTCCGGCCGCTGATGTACATGCCGAAGAGATTCAGGACGGCAGTGCCGTGGATGTAGTAGCAGATTGGAAATTCGGCGAAAACGGGATCAAGAGCGGCAGCATAGCCGGCGGCGACCTGATCATTGCCGATCAGAGCGGAAACGGAAATGACCTGAGGATGCAGCTGTATACGGGCAAACAGCCCACGGAGGATGTCACTGCGGCAGACTGGACGGAATATCTGTCATTTTCAGACGACAGCATGACAGGAAGCGGCGGCAGCATGATATTTAACGGAGACAGCAGTAATGCAGGTGCGGATTTTATCACTGTCGACGGCGCAGAGATCAATTCAGAGACATTTGACAATGGATATACGATGGAGTTCATCTATTATTTTCCGACAGACTGGACGACTGCGGACTCCTGGATGAGCCTCATCGCCCGTCAGGGAAGAGCAGACTCAGTATCAGAATGGCAGCAGGGGACGATGTTCACATCTGTGTCAAACTGTAAGGAGATCCAGTTTATCGCGGCGAATAAGGATGACAGCCATATGATGTCAACGGCAGCATGGTCTGTCTCGATGGACAAGGGCGGTGTATGGTATCATATCGCGGTGACTTCCGATGGACATGAGATCAGCACATATGTAAACGGATGCGAAGCGTTTAGAGATTATGTCTCCGACGAGATGACGGGACTCTATG
>DWYM01000111.1 GCA_019118665.1 Candidatus Mediterraneibacter intestinipullorum | reverse complement strand
GATACTGCTTGGAACCACAGGGCTCTCTGCGCTTGTAACCTCGTTCTAAATCAACCGTCATGCGGTATCTAACTGATTAACAACGATACAAAGAGGCTGTGGTTGGAGCCTTTCTTAAACCATCAAGTGGTAGGAAGGTGAAACCAATCCACAGTATCTCCAAACAGTATAGCATACAGACCTTGGAGAGGGTCTATAAACACTACTACTTTATAATACGAGGAGAACAATATATGCAGTCATCAACAGATCTGAGAAGCTTATTAAACAGGATCGACCACAGGGGGTATCCTGCCTATAAAGATACGAAAGGAATGTACCAGTTTCCGGGATATGTGCTGTCCATAGACCGTGTCCAGGGAGATCCGTTCGCGTCGCCTTCCAGGGTGAGCGTGCGGGTCAGCGGCAAGGTGGCAGGCTTCCCGAGGGAATTGTATAAGGGCAGCTGCCAGAGGATCGCCCTTCAGGACGAGCTGACTAGGCAGTTCGGCAAGAGGGCGGAGCAGTTTGCATTTAAAGCGAAAGGCTCGGGAAAGAGCGGGCTGATCTCCGTGAGCCGCTGCGGTCAGGAGGTGCTTGAGCGGACGGCCTGCAGGATGGATCCGGAGAATGGGGATATCATCCTCAGGATGGAGATCGGATTTCCGGCAAACGGAAGGACCATCAATGCGCGGGAGCTGGAGAAGATTTTATTTGAGTTCGTTCCGGAGTGTGTCAAAGCCTCGCTGTTCTATAAAAATATGGATGCCAAACGCCTGAGGGCTATCATTGATCTGGCGGAAGACCAGCAGTATATTCGGGAGAAGCTCCCGGAGATGGGGCTGTGCGCCTTTGTGGCGGACGGCAGCATCCTGCCGAGAGAGTCCGGCGTTTCTCCGAGACCGATGAAAGGCGGCGTAAAGTTCAAGTCACCCAAAGAGCTGGAGGTGTCTCTGGATCTGCCCCACAGGGGGAGGGTCACCGGCATGGGGATCCGCAAAGGGATCACCCTCATCGTAGGCGGAGGCTACCATGGAAAGTCCACCCTCTTAAAAGCGTTGGAACTGGGGGTTTATGATCATATTGCAGGAGACGGCAGGGAGTATGTGATCACGGACGACACAGCAATGAAGATACGCGCTGAAGACGGACGCAGCATCCGGAAGACTGATATCTCTATGTTCATCAATGACCTGCCGAATGGGAAAGACACAGTGGGATTCTGTACGGAAGACGCCAGCGGAAGCACCTCCCAGGCGGCAAATGTGGTGGAAAGTATCGAGGCGGGCGCTTCCCTTCTTCTTATTGACGAGGACACCAGCGCGACCAATTTCATGATCCGGGATGAGCTGATGCAGAGAGTCATCCATCGGGACATGGAACCTATCACTCCTTTTATCGAACGTATCCGGGAGCTGTATGATGATTACGGTATCTCTACAGTGATCGTTGCCGGAAGCTCGGGAGCATATTTCCACATTGCGGACAGCATCATCCAGATGGACCGTTACGTCCCGAAAGATATCACGGAATACGCGAAAAAAGAGGCGGAGGCGTTCCCTGTGATCAGCGTGCCGGAAGAACCGGCGGCACAGCCGGATTTCAGGAGATGCTTCAGACCCGGGCAGGCATTTAAGGGAAATGACAGGATCAAGATGAAGACCATGGGCCGGGAGGCTGTGATGATCAATAAAGAAACTATTGACCTTCGCTATGTGGAGCAGCTCACAGACAGCGAGCAGGTGACAGCTCTGGGATACTGTATTCGGTATGCGCAGAAACACATCCTGGACGGCAGAAAGGATCTGTGCCGGGCAGTGGAGGAGCTGGAAGCCGTGATACGGAAAGGCACGCTGTCAGCTCTGTGTGAGAGCAGCTCCAGCATCTCCTGCATGGCAATGCCGAGAAGGCAGGAGATATTCGCATGCTTTAACAGGTACAGGGGACTGAAAGCGTGACCCAGAGGCCGGTGGTAAAAAAGGACAGAAAATCAGGAAAAGCAATAGAAGGCCGAGTAGAGGAATAGAAGGCCGAGTAGAGGAATAGAAGGTCAGGAAAAGAAGCAGAAGGTCAGGAAAAGAAGCAGAAGATTCAGAAGGGAGACCAGAAGGATGGAATTAAGAAAAGGAAGACCCCAGGACGTGGAAGGCAGGCTGGAAAAGGAGGTCAGGGTATATGATTTCCTTGATTCTCTTGGGGTGGATTACTGGAGGATCGACCATGAAGCCGCCATGACCATGGATGCATGTGAAGAGATCGACAGAGCGCTTGGAAAAGATGTGGAGGAGGCTGTGTCCATCTGCAAGAACCTGTTCCTCTGCAACCGGCAGGAGACAGAGTTTTATCTGCTGCTCATGCCGGGGGACAAGCCCTTTAAGACAAAGGATCTGTCCGCCCAGATCGGCTCTGCCAGGCTGTCTTTCTCAAAGCCGGAATACATGGAGAAATATCTTGATATCACGCCGGGGTCCGTGAGCGTGATGGGGCTGATGAATGACAGTGAAAAGAAAGTGCGGCTCCTGATCGATGAGGATGTGCTGGACAAAGAGTATTTCGCCTGTCATCCGTGTATCAATACTTCCAGCTTGAGATTCGCGACCAGAGCTCTCACGGAAAAAGTGATCCCGGCGATGGGGCATAAGCCTGTTCTTGTAAAATTGTAATACACAGAAAACAAAACATAGAAATAGAAAATAAATACGATAAAACAAGAGGAGCAGCTTCTGCCATGCACAACAGAAGCTGCTCCTTATCCTGACCCTAAAGTTGCTTTTTTAAAGCTGTTTAAAATATTGAATGCTGTAGGGCGGTATTTTGAGCTGTCCCTGAAGTGTGACCGTATCTTCTGCGGCTGTTCCTGACCCGGATTCACCGACAGTCCCATTAAAAGCGCCTTCAGCATTTTCGCTATCCGTTTTCACATCCGGACTGTCGCAGGGGAAGGTCATGACCCGGGTAAAGCTGCCCTGAAGTTCGTGATTTCCTGCCGTATATTCGGAGTCCGAGGCGTTGATCGCGATCAGTATCCGTTCGTTGTCCGTCCGTCTCTCGAAGACAAGCTGATGGTTGGTGAGCACCACGTTCCGGTAAGAACCGTTGCACAGCGCGTCGCTTGTACGTCGGACGGCGATCAGATCCCGGATCAGGCCGGTCAGCTCATTCGGCTTTGGCTCGTCAAAGCAGGGGCGGAGCGCATAATCGTTATCCGGAGCCTTCGCGCCCTCCTCGCCCCACTCGCTTCCGTAATAAATACACGGAATGCCTGGCATGCCGAAGAGGAGGCCGTAAGCAAGGGGGATATGCTTTTTGTTTGTCAGTATGGTTGCCAGTCTTGTCACATCGTGATTATCTACAAATGTCATCAAATGCTTGCCACGGTAAATGCACCATTGCTCCGGTCCATACTGACGGTTCAGAGAGTGTGCGATCTCGAACATGTTCATGCTGTTGAAGCTGGAGTAGATTCCCTTATAGCACTCGTAATTTGTGCAGCTGTGCAGCATCTCGCCATTCACGATCAGGTTATAGTCCCCGAAGAGCACTTCTCCGATCAGCGCGAATCCGGGCTTCAGTTCCTCGCAGTAAGAGCGGAGACGTTTCATGAAATTGTGGTCCAGACAGTAAGCCACATCCAGCCGGAGACCGTCGATGCCGAATTCCTCGATCCACATTTTCACGCAGCTTAAAAGATAGTCAACGACAGCGGGATTCTGGAGATTCAGCTTGACCAGCTCGTAGTGTCCTTCCCAGCCCTCGTACCAGAAGCCGTCATTGTAGCCGCTGTTTCCGTCAAAATTGATGCAGAACCAGTCCTTGTACTGGGAATCCCATTTCCTCTCCTGAACATCCTTAAATGCCCAGAACCCTCTTCCCACATGATTGAATACACCGTCCAGCATGATCTTTACGTCATGATCATGCAGTTCTTTGCAGACGGATTTGAAATCTTCATTTGTCCCCAGTCGGCAGTCGATCTTCATAAAATCTCTCGTGTCATATCCGTGGTTGTCGGATTCAAAAATCGGATTCAGGATGATGGAGCCGATCCCGAGCTCCTGGAGATATTCTGACCATTCGCCGATCTTCAGGATCCGGTGCGCGGTAACTCCGTCGTTGTAGATGGGAGCTCCGCAGAAGCCGATGGGATATATCTGATAAAAAGTTTCATTATAAGCCCACATAGTTATTCCCCTTTCTGTTATATTTTTAGTTTATTAATCAAGCGGAAATCATTATATCACAAACAGCCTGGGAAAAGAAGTAAAACATGGGGTGTGAAAGGGGCTTGAATTGACACAGGCGGGGAAGGAAGTTATACTAAAAAAGGGGAAACAAGAAAAACACAGCGATGATTTTGGAATCCTGAGTGATCATGAAATGCGGGGACTGCAGTTTGGAGGGGTTAATTTGAAAAGAAGACATATCAGAAAAAAACTGTCAGCTCTTTGTCTGGCTACGGCGGCCATCATGCTGACCGTGGCTGTGATGCCGGGGACTGTGTGGGCGGATGAAGTGGTAGATGATCCGGGCGAAACGCCGGAGGAGAACGCCGTGTATCCTGTCCTGGTCCCATTGGAGAGAGGAGAGCAGTATGAGCAGCTCAGCACGTTCCTTTCACTCTCGGCAGATCAGTATCAGATTTATATAATCACCTTTGTCGATGCAGGACAGAATCCGGCGCAGCCGGAAGGCCAGATACAGATCTCTCTTCCTGTCCCGGCAGAGTATGATATGAGCAGAGTTGCCATCAGCGAGATTGTAATGGAAGGGAATACGCCTCAGCGGACAGAGTTGTCCGGAACGGCAGAAAGCGGGAACATGGTCTTTCTGACAGACCATGGCGGACTGTTTGTGGTGATGGAGAAAAGGGTGCAGGCAGAACTGCCGCCGTCTCTGGAAATGACGGATAAAGTGGAGAAGCTGGAGCTTACAAAGTATGAATCCTCCGCTGCGGTGGAAACCGGTTTTGGGACAGGGCCTTCCGTGCCCAGGACAGGTGATGAGACAGATGATTTTCTGTGGATCGGACTGTCAGCGGCAGTGTCCATGGGCCTTATGCTGCTGGTGATCGTAAAGAGCATGAAAATCTGAAAAAAATCTTGACATGAAAAAGACAAGGTACTATAATATTACAGCATGACTAAAGGAGAAACAGTATACGCCATAGCCCCGGAGTGTGCTGATTTCACATATACAAGTAAATGTTATCTGATGATTTTATAGGAGGAACACCCATGAAAACTTATATGGCTAACCCTGACAAGATTGAAAGAAAATGGTATGTGGTTGACGCTGACGGCTGCACGCTGGGGCGTCTTGCTTCCGAAGTGGCTAAGGTACTCAGAGGAAAAAATAAACCGGAATATACACCGCACATTGATACAGGCGATTATGTGATCGTTGTCAATGCTGAGAAAGTGAAAGTGACAGGAAAGAAACTTCAGCAGAAGATTTATTACAATCACTCTGAATATGTAGGCGGAATGAAAGAGACTACACTTGCCGAGATGATGGCAAAGAAACCGGAGAGAGTGATCGAGCTGGCTGTTAAAGGAATGCTCCCGAAAGGACCTATGGGAAGAAGCATGATCAAGAAGCTTCATGTTTACGCTGGCCCAGAGCATGCAAATCAGGCTCAGAAGCCGGAAGTTCTGACATTTTAGGTAAAGGTTGAAAGGAGGATATAACAGTGGCTAACGCAAAATATTACGGAACAGGAAGAAGAAAAAAATCGGTT
>DWYM01000110.1 GCA_019118665.1 Candidatus Mediterraneibacter intestinipullorum | reverse complement strand
GAGGGCACATGTAAACCCCATCCGAAGCAAGACCGGATAGAAGCAGTGTGGCGGCCCGTCACGCTTCAGGTTGGTCGCTTGAGCACAGCGGCGACGCTGTGCCTAGACAGATGATCGTCCACGACATAACCCGGCTTATCGTCTTGCTTAACACTTATTTTTCAGCTTGACACATATATTTTTGGCGTAATACTTATTTTTTATGGAGGCGTACAGGAAAAATGGGAATGCGGATCAATGCAGAGCTGCCTCTTCCGGCGGATCTGAAGGCAGAATATCCCCTTTCAGAGGAGATAATCAGTATAAAAAAGAAAAGAGATCAGGAGCTCCGGGACATTTTCACAGGAAAGTCTGACAAGTTCATTGTGATCGTGGGGCCCTGCTCCGCGGATAATGAGGAGTCTGTGTGTGAGTATGTGGGCCGTCTGGCGGAAGTGAATGCGAAGGTCTCGGACAGGCTTATGATCGTTCCCCGCATCTATACGAATAAGCCGCGCACCACTGGTGAGGGATATAAGGGAATGCTCCACCAGCCGGAACCGGACCAGGCGCCGGATCTGCTGGCAGGGATCATCGCCATACGGAAGCTTCACATCCGCGCCATCAGGGAGAGCGGACTGACATCCGCAGATGAGATGCTCTATCCTGAAAACAGGAGTTATCTGGATGACATCCTGTCCTATGAGGCGGTCGGGGCGCGCTCTGTGGAGAATCAGCAGCACCGCCTTACGGCAAGCAGCATGGATATCCCGGTAGGAATGAAGAATCCCACCAGTGGCGATTTCTCCGTGATGCTCAATTCTGTTGTGGCGGCGCAGAGTTCCCATACGTTTATCTATCGAGGCATGGACGTGACCACGGACGGAAATGAGCTGGCCCATGTGATCCTCAGAGGGGGCGTGGATAAGTATGGCACATGCATCCCAAACTATCACTATGAGGATCTGGTGCGTCTGCTTGAAATGTATCAGGAGAGAGAGCTGAAGAACCCGGCGGCTGTTGTAGATGCCAATCACTCCAATTCGGATAAACAGTTCCGTGAACAGATCCGGATCGTGAGCGAGGTGCTCCACAGCAGGAGATATGATCCTGAACTGAAAAGACTCATCAAGGGAGTTATGATCGAGAGTTATCTGGAAGAAGGTTCCCAGAAGATCGATGAGAACAGAGTATACGGAAAGTCTATCACAGATCCGTGCCTTGGATGGAAGGACACGGAGAGACTGCTTTTTAAGATCGCGGATGAATGTTGATGGAGAAAAGTACCGCAGGCATATCAGTGCCTGCGGTACTTTTCTTCACAGTACTTGCAGCGGTAGGTCTGCTCCTCCTCATCGGTGAGGACGAAGATCTGATCGAGCCCCTGCTCGATAGATGTGATACATCTCGGATTTTTGCATTTGATCACGTTCCGTATCTCCCTGGGGAGAGCGAGCGGTTTTTTGGAGATGATCTCGCCGTCCTCGATGATGTTTACGGTGATATTGTGGTCAATGAACCCGAGGATATCCAGGTCCATAAAATCTATGGGACACTCGATCTTCATGATGTCTTTCTTTCCCATTTTACTGCTTTTTGCGTTTTTGATGATGGCAACACAGCAGTCCAGTTTGTCAAGGTGGAGATACCTATAGATCTCCATGCTCTTGCCTGCCTCGATATGGTCCAGCACAAAGCCTTCGGAGATACGTCCTACATTTAATGTATTTTTTACCATAGCGTCTGTTTCCTCTCTTTACTTATGATCTGATGCCGCGATCCTGCCCAAGGTCGGAGCGGCAGGGGCGGAGGATGTACATTGTATCCTAGTCAACATGGATATCCAGGAGCGTCAGGATCAGGGCCATGCGCACATAAACGCCATACTGCACTTGGCGGAAATATGCGGCGCGCGGATCATCGTCGACCTCCACGGAAATCTCATTTACTCTCGGAAGAGGGTGGAGCACATACATATCCTCGGGAGCAAGTTTCATTTTTGCCTTGTCCAGAATATAAAAATCTTTCATGCGGACATAATCCTCTTCGTTGAAAAACCGTTCTTTCTGCACTCTGGTCATGTACATGATGTCCAGTTTGGGCATGGCTTCTTCAAGACGGACGACCTCTTCATAGGCAATGCTGCTGCGGTCGAGCACATCGTGCCGTATATATTCCGGAAGGCGCAGCTCTTCCGGGGAGATCAGGATGAAGCGGATCCCTTCATACCGGACCAGGGCATTGATCAGAGAGTGGACAGTGCGCCCGAATTTCAAGTCGCCGCACAGACCGATGGTCATATTGCCGAGCCGGCCTTTCAGGTTTCGGATAGTCAGCAGATCCGTCAGAGTCTGCGTGGGATGCTGATGCCCGCCGTCCCCGGCATTGATGACCGGGATGGAAGAGTGCTGGCACGCCACCATGGGCGCTCCTTCCTTGGGGTGTCTCATGGCACAGATGTCCGCATAGCATGAGATCGTGCGGATCGTGTCAGATACACTCTCGCCCTTTGCGGCAGAGCTGGAATCCGCGGAAGAAAATCCCATGATGCTCCCTCCTAGATTCAGCATGGCGGCCTCGTGGCTTAACCGGGTGCGGGTGCTCGGCTCATAGAAGAGGGTAGCGAGCTTTTTGCCCTCACACGCATGGGCGTATTTCTCACGGTGCGCCTCGATGTCCTGGGCGAGATCCAGAAGTTTATCAAGCTCTTCCACGGAAAAGTCCAGTGGACTCATTAAATGTCTCATAAATAACCTCCTTGTCAGGGATGCGTCCTGCATCATCCTGCTGTTTATCTGTATTGATGTGATCGTTCCACGGTCCTGAGCTTCCTGGAGGATGGCTCAACACCGGGATCTCCCGCGGCTGCCGACAGTCTTTTTTTTTGGCCGAAAAAGCCTCATACCTCTCATAGCCGCACTGACCTTTGATAAATGTGGCAGCGCTCATAAGAGGGCTTTGAAGAATGATCTTTGAATTGTGATCCGGGGTATATTTTTCAGCGATTTCAGAGAGGAGGACTTTATCCTCGATGGCGATACAGCGGGTGACATGAGTGTTTTTCCGGAACGGAGAAAAAGATGCTGACAAAACGACAGAATCGATAATAGAATGATCGACAGGATCCGCTTTGTATCTGCGGATACTTCTGAGGGTTTTTCTACATTCCGTAACGTTCATACATGCACCTCCGTAAATCCTTCATCTAATCATATAATAAAACGCAGTGATTTTCAACCTAAAAACCGGATTGGAACAGGGGTGATTTTTTTTAAAAGCAGCGGCCTCGCAGACAAAAAATCGGATTTTGACAGAAAATTTGAAATTGAAAAAATTTTCGGAAATAATGTAGAAAATTGTAGACAAAATATCCAAAATGAAATATTATATTATTAAGTACAAGTATACATGCTGTTATTTCATTTTCAGGTCAGTATGTGTCAATAAGTTACATCCAGATAAAAAACACGAGGAGGAAAAAGCAACAATGAACAGGAAAAAGAGGAATGGAAAATCTTTCCTGAGTCTGCTTCTTGCGGTTATCATGACAGTGTCCCTGCTCCAGATGGCAAATCAGGCGACGGCTGTCCATGCAGAAGAGGCTTCACCTGAGGTCGTACAAGAAGATGCGGGTACAGTCTCTGGACAGCAGGAAGATATCCAGGCGGAGGTATCGGCAGATGCTGCGGAACCTTCCCAGGAAGAAACGATATTGACAGAGAATACCGTGACGTATGTGCCGGATTCCGGCACACTTCCGGATGCGGATGAACTGTTCGCAGGTTATGTGGAGGAACAGTTCTATGGAGATGGAGCTTCTCCGGCAACTGGAAGCGGAGATGGTCTCTCTGTGAGAAGAAGCCCGAGCATGTCACTGTTTTACAGTGGGGTGCAGGCGTTTGCCAATTATGGGGGAAGCATTTTTACCGGCAGGGCTTTAGATGTATACCAGCAGCTGGACCAGAAGATCGCAGAGGTCGCGGCAAACGGAGGAGACACAAGATTTACAGTGACTCTGGCAGACCCGATTACAGGCGCCACACGAGAAGAGGCGGAACAACTGCTTTCCACGGAGGTTAATCTCGATACGCTCTTTGACAGTCTGCTTGCGGATAATCCATACGATCTGTACTGGTACGATAAAACGACAGGTACGGGAGTGAGTTATAATATCAGTATCGGACAGCAGGCGACCATATCGCAGATTATTTTTGAGTTCTATGTTGCCGTGGAGTATCAGGAAGGAAGCAATTTAGCTGTCAGTACTTCCAAGGCAACCGCGGCTGGCAACGCGGCCCGGACAGCTCAGGGGATCGCTGCCCAGTATGTGGGACTTTCTCCTTACGCTCAGATGAGCGCTTTTAAAGACGAGATATGTGAACTGACAGATTATAATCACAGTGTGGTATCAGGTGCTGCTTACGGTGATCCGTGGCAGATTATCTATGTATTTGACAATGATCCGAACACCACTGTCGTGTGTGAAGGATATGCGAAAGCTTTCCAGTATCTGTGCGATCTGAACGGACTGACCAGCTATACAGTCACAGGACCGATGGGCGGCGGCACCGGCGCAGGTCCTCATATGTGGAATATCGTCACTCTGGATGGGCAGAATTATCTGGTAGATGTTACAAACAGTGATACAGGGACTGCCGGACAGAACGGAGAATTGTTCCTTGCAGGCACAACAGGCAGTGTGGGTGGCGGTTACACATTCCAGGCTGGCGGTTTGAATGTTTCCTACGAATATGATCCGGAGATGGTCGCACTGTATGGAAACACTATACTGACACTGGCATCCAGCAATTACACACCGTCACAGACAGTTTCTACGGTAACTGTCAGCGCGACGGCTCAGAACGTGACTTATGGATATGACAGCGCCAGCGCTCCGCAGCTTATGGCTGCTATACAAAATGTGGACGGAACAGGCGCGACGTACCAGTGGTATCAGGTGGATGCGCAGGGGAATGCCACACCTGTCTCCAGCGCGACAGCAGCTTCTTATACTCTGCCGACAGGCCTTGGCGCAGGGACATATACATATTATTGTCAGGTAACTGTGGGTGGACAGACTGGTGTCAGCAGCCGGATCACAGTGACGGTTGATAAGGCGACGGTGACTCCTGTCCTGAATGGGACAACTACAAAAGAATACGATGGGACGACCAACGGACCGAGCGGGCTCAGCATTGGACTGGAAGGAGTCGTGACCGGGGATGCGGTGAGCGCGTCAGCACAGTCCTATGCTTATAACAGCGCTGATGTAAGCACAGCAAATCAGATCACTGCATCAGGAATCGCTCTCGACGCGGCAGGCGAAGTCAATTATCAGCTTACAGCGACAACCGTCTCTGTTGCCGGGAACATCACGCGCCGTCCGGTGACCATAACTCCGGACGCCGGGCAAAAGAAGGAGGAAGGCCAGGCTGATCCGACACTCACATACACTGTTACATCAGGCAGTGTAGTTGCTGGGGAGACCCTTCAGGGAGCACTTTCCCGTGCGGCAGGAGAAGCGGTTGGAAACTATGCGATCACACAGGGAACACTCACAAACGATCTGAATCCAAACTACGATATTTCTTTTACCGGGAATGTTACTTTTGAAATTTCGGAATATTTAACATATACGATAACCTTTGTGGCAGATGGAGTAACTGTCAGCACTGTGACAGTCAGACCCGGCGAGAGCTTAGCTCCGACGGCGTTCCCAATGATTCCGACAAAGGCAGGATACGATACGATCTCTCCGGTCTGGGATCCGGGAAGCATCACCAATGTGACCTCTGATATGACAGTGAACGCAGTCTATTTCAGTTCACAGGCACAGGAGGTAACTCTTCCCGCATCGGCTTCCGGTTACAGCATGAAACTGATCCTTGAGTCAGGCATCACTACTGTACCGGAAAGTCTTGTAGGCAACACTGCTCTGGACACACCGGAGAAGCTCCAGACAGCGCTCCAGACAGCCATCACTCAGACAGGCGTGTCCGCTGACGCGTCAAATACGTCGCTGTACAATGTGACTCTGATGGTTGACGAAGGAAACGGCTGGATCATCGCAGGTCCCGAGCACTTTGGGACAAATGGCGGGCTTACAGTGACCATACCTTATCCTGCAGGTACCGGAATGAACACCCATGACTTTACGGTAGCTCACATGTTTACAAACACTGACTTCGGAAAACAGCCCGGCGAGATTGAAATTCCTGTTGTAACGAAAACTAACGCGGGAATCCAGTTTAGCGTCACAGGATTGTCTCCGATCATGATCAGCTGGAGAGCGGCACAGACCACTACTCCCACTACTCCCGGAGGCACACCTACAACTCCCGGAGGTACACAGACAACCCCGGGTAATACACAGACCACCGTTGCCGGCAGTACACAGACCGCGACAAGCGCCTCAGGAACGCCTACTACAGGGGACAGCTCAGATATGGCGATGGTATATGCAGGGCTTCTTGCATCCTGTGCGATCCTCTTAGGGGTAACGGTTTACAGAAAGAAAAAAGCGCAATAGCAAGGGTCGATAAATGATTCAAATAAGACAGGACTTTGCGGCGGACGGTTCCGGATTTCTGGGAACCGTCCGTTTTATACAGAGTATAGGACATCAAAAGGGAATTAATGGATAGATTTTATTAATTGGATAAAAAAAGTCTTGTATTTATGATTCACAGGTTGTACAATTTAAAAGACAGGATACGCCGGATGAAAAAGGATCGGACTGTCCTTCGGACGCCGGCGAAATTTTGAAAGGAGAAAACAGATTATGAGTAAGATTGTATTGATTGGGGCGAACCACGCCGGAACTGCCGCGGCAAACACGATCCTGGACAATTATCCGGAGCATGAGGTAGTAATTATCGACCGCAATACGAATATCAGTTATCTGGGCTGTGGTACGGCTCTCTGGGTCGGACGCCAGATTGATGGGACAGATGGGCTTTTCTACTGCTCACAGGATGTCTTTGAACAAAAGCATGCAAAAGTATATATGGAGACAGAAGTCACTGACATTGACTACACAAATAAAAAAGTGCATGCAAGGGCAAAAGACGGAAGCGAGATCACGGAAGGATATGACAAGCTGATCCTTGCCACAGGATCCCTTCCGATCATCCCGAAAATTCCGGGCATCGATCTGGGCAACGTGGAGGTTGTAAAGCTGTTCCAGGACGGACAGAAGATCAACCGCGCTCTGGATGATCCGAACATTAAGAACGTGGCTGTAGTAGGCGCCGGATATATTGGCGTGGAGATCGCGGAAGCGGTGCGCAGACGCGGCAAAAACGCGATGCTGTTCGAGATGCAGGACACTTCTCTGGCAGGATACTATGACCCATGGTTTACCCATGATATGGACCGGATCCTGGGCGAACACGGCATTGAACTCCATTACAGCGAAGCGGTGGAGGAGCTGAAAGGTTCGGGTGATAAAGTACAGAGCATCCGCACGGATAAGGGCGAGTATGCTGCGGAACTGGTCATCCTTGCCATCGGATTTGTGCCGAATAACGCGCTGGCAAAGGATGCGCTGAAGCTCCATACAAATGGGGCGGTCCTGGTGAACCTGAATCAGGAGAGCAGTGTGCCGGATGTTTATGCTATCGGTGACTGCGCGACGGTTTACAGCAATGCCCTGAGAGGACCTGCATATATCGCGCTGGCAACAAATGCGGTGCGCAGCGGTATCGTGGCAGCTCACAACGCATGCGGGACAGCTCTGGAATCCATCGGCGTGCAGGGCTCTAACGGAATCAGCATTTACGGATACAACATGGTATCAACAGGCCTGAACCTGAAAGCAGCCGAGGCGGCGGGCATTGAGGTTGAGTATACAGATTATCAGGATCTTCAGAAACCGGCGTTTATCCAGGAAAATCAGTCGGTAAAGGTCCGCATCGTATATGAGAAATCTTCACGCCGCATAGTGGGCGCTCAGATTGCCTCCTATGAGGATATTTCAATGGGAATCCATATGTTCTCCCTTGCCATTGAGGAGGGCGTGACCATTGATAAGCTGAAACTTCTTGACATTTTCTTCCTACCTCATTTTAATCAACCATATAACTATATCACAATGGCTGCTCTCGGAGCAAAATAAGACTCCGGAGTAAGATAAGATCTGACAGAGAGATCAAAATGATAAAATCCCGCATACCGGACAGGATGCGGGGTTTTGTTGTATCCAGGCAGATGGATTCGAAATGAGCATGGGCAGAGGTATTAAATTCATATTTTACTCTTTTGGAGTAATATGGTATCATACTTAATTAAGTGTAGCATGGAATGAAGGGAAGGGAGAAAAATGGAGACACTGGAAGCACTCAGAGAAAAACTGGATCACATTGACGAGCAGATCGTCCAGCTCTATGAAAAGAGAATGGACGTCTGCGGGGAAGTGGGAGAGTACAAGGTAAAAGAAGGAAAAAAGGTATTTGACAGGCAGAGAGAAAGAGACAAGCTGGCGGAAGTGGCGTCAAAAGTGAGCGGAGACTTTAACAAGAAGGGGATCCAGGAACTTTACCAGCAGATCATGTCCATGAGCAGGAAGCTGCAGTATCAGCAGCTTGTAGAAGCCGGAGCGCTGGGACGTCTTCCGTTTATCCGGATCGACGACCTGGACAAAAAGAATGCCAGGGTCGTGTTTCAGGGAACAGATGGGGCGTACGGACAGGCGGCTATGCAGCAGTTTTTCGGGGAGGATGTGAACGGTTTCCATGTGCGGACTTTCCGCGACGCAATGGAGGCGATCGAAGAAGGGGCGGCGGATTATGCGGTCCTTCCGATCGAAAATTCCACGGCGGGTCCGGTCATAGAGATGTATGACCTGCTGGATGAATTTGAGAACTATATCGTGGCAGAAACGATCCTGCCTATCGTCCATACGCTCTCCGGGCTTCCCGGGGCAAAGCTGTCTGATATCCAGCGGGTCTACTCCAAGACAGAGGCGCTGATGCAGACTACCCGGTTCCTGGACGATCATCCGGACTGGCAGAAGATCAGCGTGGTGAACACGGCGATCGCGGCAAAGAAGGTGCTCAAGGATCAGGATATCTCTCAGGCGGCAGTATGCAGCGCCTACGCAGCAAAGATTCACGGACTGGAAGTGCTTGTAGATGGGATCAATGATGTTGCGGATAACTCTACCCGCTTTATCGTGGTCACGAACCAGAAGGTATTTCTGACGAATGCTTCGAAGATCAGCATACGCTTCGAGGTCCCGCACCAGAGCGGCTCGCTGTACAGTATTCTCTCCCATTTTATCTATAACGATCTGAACATGTCCAAGATTGAATCCCGCCCCATAAAGGGAAGACCGTGGGAATACTGTTTCTTTGTGGATTTTGATGGGAACCTGGAGGATGCCGCGGTGAAGAACGCGGTCCGCGGTCTTCGGGAAGAGGCGAAGAACCTGAAGATCCTGGGGAATTATTAAAAATCCGGAAGAAAGCATGACGGATCGCCGGTGAGATGTGGAAAGGATGAGAGATGATGCGGACAAATGAGCTGATGCTGTATAAAAATATGGACTATGGGGAGCTTCTAAACGACATGACATTCCTCATGGAAAATCATGGAAATGACTATTACAACAGGGAGGACTTGAGAAGCCTTCTCTTTGAATGTGTCAATAAACTGCTGGAACTCTCGGTGAGCCATGGGTTCGAGGGAAATCTCTGGCATACTTACCTGACATTCCTGCTTGTCAATGATGAAAATGCTTACAGCACCTCCTGTGAGATCATCGGTGAGACAGAGGGGAGCATCAATGAGATTGCCCTTCATGATCTTTCAATCTTTAAAGAGCTGTTTGACTATGATTTTTCGTCTCTGGAAAGGGATCTCAGCGCGGACTGTATCCAAGTCCTCATGGATTATAAAAGCGGCAGGAGCGTGGGCAAAGTTTTCAACCGTCGTGTCAGGGACCGGATCTGTCACCTGGCGTCAGCGCTCGGCAATGCACCGGACGTGGAGGATTTTCAGAGGAAAATGACCCGGTTCTACAAGGAGTTCGGTGTGGGCAGACTGGGGCTTCACAAGGCGTTCCGCATCGAACATCCCGAAGGAGGGGATGTGGAGATCGTGCCCATCACAAATATTGCCCATGTTCACCTGGATGACCTTGTAGGCTATGAGACCGCAAAGAAAAAGCTGATCGACAATACAGAGGCATTCGTGCAGGGGGGCAGGGCAAACAACTGTCTGCTATTCGGCGATGCAGGGACTGGAAAATCTTCATCTATCAAGGCGATCCTGAACCAGTATTATGACCAGGGGCTCCGGATGATCGAGGTGTACAAGCATCAGTTCAAGGATCTGAATGATGTGATCGCCCAGATCAAAAACCGCAATTATAAATTTATCATCTACATGGATGACCTTTCTTTCGAAGAGTTTGAGATCGAGTACAAATATCTCAAGGCGGTGATCGAGGGCGGGCTGGAACGAAAGCCTGAGAACGTGCTCATCTACGCGACCTCCAACCGGCGGCATCTGATCCGGGAGACTTTTCGGGATAAAGTGGACAGGGATGAGGAACTGCACACAAACGACACTGTGCAGGAGAAGCTCTCCCTTGTGGCGAGGTTTGGAGTGACCATCTATTTTGGCTCTCCGGACAAAAAAGAGTTCCAGGAAATTGTGAGGGTACTCGCCCAAAAAGGAGGCATCGACATGCCTGAAGAAGAACTGCTCCTGGAAGCGAATAAGTGGGAGCTGTCTCACGGAGGATTGTCCGGAAGGACTGCCCAGCAGTTTGTAGATCATCTGTCGGGGATAAAGCGGAGCTGACCGGGAGATAAACAAGGGTCTGTTCTAATATTTAGTGAAATAAGGCGGGATATGTCATGAAAAAAGTATTTTTTGATATATCCCTCTATTATTGTATATGGAGGCACTTCATCAGGATCCACAGATAAGAGTGTATTGTAAAAATATGCATCATATACAAAATCAGAGTCGGATTATTGTGCATAATGCGATTTTATTAATCAAATACATGAAAAAGTTTGACATATTTTATAATAATGGTAGACTAAAAGTGTATATGTTTGTCTTAAAAATGGAACATACCATGAGTAAAGGAAAAGGGGAAGCGAGGAAAAAAGAATGAAAAAGCGATGCATCAGTTTTCTGGCGGCGCTTGCAATGGTTCTTACAACTATTGTGATTCCGGGAGTGTCTGTAAATGCGGCGGGTTTTGATCCGGAGAATGTGGCGCTTGGGAAGACGGTGACCGTGTCTTCTGTGGAACAGGCAATGCCGCAAAATGTTGGCGCCAACACAGTCGATGGAGACGAGGGGACAAGGTGGTCCAGCGAAAGGATGAAGCCGAACGGCGCTACGGCAGATACGGAACAGACGGCCCAGTGGCTGACGATAGATCTCCAGGCTCCGCAAACACAGGTGGAGAGTATCACGATCAATTTCTACCTTCATGTGTGGGCGTCTGACTATCAGATCCAGACGGCGGCGACCAATGATGATAATACCCAATGGAGAACCTTACATAGTATCTCTCGTGAGGGGAATATGAACAACTCCGGGCGTGTAGACAGGCTTGATTCTGCGGAGGTTCCGGAGCTTGCCACCCTGGATCGGTATGTCCGTTTTTATTTTGAAAAAGTCAACTACACCGCAGGCGGGACAGGCGTGTCCATCACGGATATTGACATCCAGGGGACGCAGCTTGTGACCGGAAATATCGCATTGAATAAAAGTGTGAGCACATCCACTGTTGAGACGGCAATGCCGCAGAACGTGGGCTCAAACACCGTGGATGGCAATAACGATACAAGATGGTCCAGCGAGAGGATGAAGGAGAATAATATTACAGATGACTCGGACCAGACTCCTCAGTGGCTTGTTATCGATCTTGGGGCGGAGCAGTCCGTGGCAGACAGTATACAGATTGATTTCTATCTGAAGGTATGGGCGACTCAGTACCGGATCGAGACTGCGGCGACAGCGGATGCAGCGGAGTGGACAACAGTTGCATCGGTTGCGAGGTCCAGTACACAGGGAACAGACGACCAGACTGATGTCTTCGATACTTTTGGGGCAGATGGGACAAGTACAGTTAATTTGCAGCGCTATGTGCGTTTCTATTTTGAGAAGATCAATGTTAACGCGGGCGGAACCGGGGTTTCCGTGAGAGAGATCACCATCAATGGTACCCAGCCTTATATACCGCCAGTGGAGACTCCTCAGACCGCAGCGGAAGTGATGGCATCCATCACAGAGCTGCCGGCGCCCACCGTGGACAGCGTTCAGATCGAGCTTCCGGAAGTGCCGGAAGGATTTGAGATCGCTGTCGTGGGCAGTGACAGGGAAGGCGTTGTCTCAAACGACGGTGCTGTCACAGATTGTAATATCGGAGATATTGAAGTGACGCTTCTTGTAGAAGTGCGCGCTGTGTCCGGGACAGAAGAGGAGAATGCGGATTCGAAAAGAAAGAATTTTACAGTGACGATACCGTCCAAGAATGGGCTGTATCCGGATCTTTATCCCACCGTGGCGAATCCGAATGGGAAGCCTTCCGTGATCCCCACGCTCCAGGAGTGGTACGGATATGAAGGCGTTTATACGCTGAGCGGGGATACAAGGATCATTATCAATGACACCGCCAGCGTGGGACTTCAGGCTGCCGCTCAGAATATGCAGGGCGACCTTGCTGAGTTTGCAGGTGTGACGCCGGAGATCGTCTCCGGTACAGAAGAGGATGTCACGGCGGCGGATATATATATTGAATCACAGGGTTCGGACGGATATGATGTCGGGGACGAAGGATATTTCATGACAGTGGATGACAGGGGGATCCGTATCTACGGCAGTACATATTCGGGATGCCTTTATGGGACGATCACCGTTGAGCAGATCCTCTGGCAGGATGAGGGAAATGACAATGTTCCTTGTGGAGTGATCCGGGACTATCCGGACTATGAGATCCGTGCGGTCATGTTTGACGTGGGAAGAATTCCCCATCGTCTTCAGTATCTGGAGGATTATACAAAAATCCTTACATGGTATAAGATGAATGAGTTCCAGCTTCATCTGAATGACGATTTCCAGTACAGTCCGGAAGGCCTTACCAGCGGAACCGTATGGAACGGTATGCACAGGCTGGAAAGTGATGCATTTCCCAGTCTGACGGATAACCGTGTATATACCGGAGAGAGATTCGACTATTTCAATAATGTGTATGCAGATCCGGTCTACACAAAAGACGACTACCGCAAACTGGAAGATATGGCGAATGCAGGCGGGATCGAACTGATCCCTGAGATTGACACGCCTTCTCATTCTAATGCATACATCAGCTATGCGAAGGACAATCCAGACCAAATCGAGTGGCTCGGGGAACTCCAGACCGGAAATAATGATCAGATGTTTGCGCTGAATATTAACGACAGCAATCCTGAAGAAAGAGAAAAAGCAGAAAACGCTCGGAAATTTATGGAAGAGCTGTACGGAGGCTACCTTGGAGGTGATGATCCGGTATTCAGGGGCGATACGGTCAACATCGGAGCGGATGAATACTGGGATACAAATAACAGGGAGGTCTTCCGTGAGTATGTCAACTTCCTCGATGGGCTGATGCAGCAGTACGGAAAGACGACTCGTATGTGGGGATCGCTGAAGAAGTTCGACGGAACCACACCGATCTCACCGGAAAATATTGTGATTGACGTATGGGCATTAGCAGATGAAGATCCGATCGCGCGCTTGGAAGAAGGATTCCGCGTTGTCAATTTCCCGCAGCCCTATCTCTACACCACGCCGGGAAGAGATCACAAGGATATGATCGTGGAAGAGTGGCTTTTCAAGAACTGGGATCCTACGATGTTTAACGCGAATACCCGGGCAGAGGTGGGCGAACCCCTTCTTCTGGGAGCAAAGGCGTCTATCTGGGGAGATGAGTTCCGCGAAGGCGTCGTGGAAGCCGATCTTCATGAGAGAGCGCTGCGCTCCGTGGCAATGGTCGCTGAAAAGACATGGGGCGGTTCTGAGAAGACAGACGATTATATTGGATACCAGCAGACGTTTGACAGGCTACAGGAAGGCCCGGGCACACAGATCGCAATGACGATCGACAGCGAGACAGACGTTGTGGCGGATTACGATATGAGCAGGACGGAAGTGTCAGACGGAGTTATTACAGTAAAAGACAGCAGCGGAAACGGATATGACGCCCAGGTGACAGGAGGAGAGGTTATCGAGACAGACACCGGAGCTATGATCGCGTTTAACGGTGACACTGTTATGACCACGCCGCTCCAGACGCTTTCTTATCCGTATACCATATCTTTTGATGTACAGGCAGGTGAAGGAAATACTAAGGATTCCCTTCTGTTTTCCGGCTATGACGGACAGCTTCTGGCAAAAGGGATCAACGATAACAATATGTCTCTTAACAGAATGTTCTATCACCAGTCCTTTGACTATGAGCTGCCTGTCGGCGAAAGAGTGAATATCACCATCGTAGGAACTGCGCGCAATACAAAGCTGTATGTGGACGGCGAACTTGTAAAGATGATGTACAGGACAGATTCGGGAGAAACAGATCAGTATTTCAGTACATTTGTATTTCCGATGGAGACCATCGGTGAGAATTTCCATGGATATATCGGAAACATCAAAGCCTATAACAAGGCTTTGCAGCCTGAGATGCTCCGTACAGATGTAGCGGAAGTGACGGAAGTCAACGTGGCTCTGAACCGCAATGCATATGCAGAGAGATACGGCAGCCAGCCGGATATCACCACACAAAATTCAGGAGCGCTGAAATACCATCCGGCATATAAGGCGACGGACGGAGACAAAACAGATGCAGAAGCAAGTATTTCACCATCAACAGACCCGCATTCATTCTGGCGCAGTTCTAACAACAGCAATAATGATTATCTTATGGTAGACCTGGGCGAACAGCGTGATGTCATCAAGGTCGTTGTGAACTGGCAGGGAGAGAACTGGGCAACCGGATTTGACGTTCAGGTGTCCATGGACAGAACGAGCTGGGATACTGTGGAACAAGTGAGAAACAACAGTGCTTCCATCAGCGAGGTGACCCTGGACACTCCGGTAACCGCGCGGTATGTGAAGATACAGGGTGTAAGCAGAAATACAACCTACTATGCTGTCAGCGAGCTTGAGGTGTTCGAAAAGGTAGACAGAACGGAGCTGAACGGACTGATTGCCGGAGCAGAGAAGATCATCGCGGAAAATGATCCGGGATCTGACAGCAGTGCAGAGGCAGCAGCGCTGGAGCAGGCGCTCATTTCGGCGAAGAATACTTATGGGAATGCAGCAGCGGTGCAGAGAGAGATTACCGATGCGGCAGCGGCCCTTGACGCAGCTCTCACTGATTATGAAAACAGCATGCAGGAGTCAACGCATACAGTGATTGTCGATGGGACGGAGTACAAGGTGAAAGATGGCGAGACCCTGGTGATCGAGACACCGGAAAAGCCGGGACACCGCTTTGATGGCTTTTATCTTGTGGGAACAGACACACAGGCAGACTTTACGCAGCCGGTCACAGGCGATATGGAGGTTGAATCCAGATTTACACAGTATAAAGTAACCCTTAGCGCCGAAGGCGGAGTAGAAGTCACTGTCAGTGAGATGAACGACAGAGGACAGGTGACGATCATCGCTCCTGTGAGAGAAGGATACAATTTCCTCGGATGGAGAACCGCAGACGGCAGTATTATCTATACCGGATATGAATATACACTGATCCCATCAGCGGACACAGCTCTGACAGCAGTCTATGAAGCGGCTGCTCCTGGCGCGATCTACCATACGGTAACGATCAACGGCCAGACGGTCATGGTGCAAGATGGACAACTTCTCGCGCGTCCGGCAGACCCGGTGAACGCTGGATACAGGTTTATCGGCTGGTACATAGGTGATGTGGCGTATGACTTTTCACAGCCGGTGACATCCGATCTTGTGATAGAGGCGCGTTTTGAGAGAGTTGATACCTCAACGGCCGGAGGCGGTGCAAATGTTGAGAGTGCGGTGAAAAGCGGTGACATGACCGGTTTTGGAAGGATTGCCGGATCCTTGGCGGTTGCCTTTATGGCAGCAGGCTCAACGGCGGTTGTGGTAATGTTCAAACGCAGAAAAAGGCAAGAAAAACAATAGTAGAAGGCAGTATTAAAAAGGGGCTGTTGATTACAGCTCCTTTTTCATAGCCTGGCAGACAGCGGATCTGCCTCTTTTATACCGCGGATATCGCTGTCGATGACGAGTGAATAATTCGTATAGTACACTACGAACCCGGGCTTTCCGCCCTTCGGTTTTTTGACATGCTTTTTTTCTACATAGTCGATCTCGACTTTTTCGCTCCCTCTCATGCTGGAATAGTATGCCGCAAGGCGTCCGGCTTCTTCGAAGGTGCGGTCGGGCAGATCGTCCCCATTTGTCTTTACGATGACGTGTGATCCGGGAGCCTGTTTGGCATGGAACCACCAGTCGTTGGCTGAGGCAAATCCGAAGGTCAGTTCTTCATTCTGGAGATTATTTTTCCCTACATACATGTGGTACCCATCGCTTGAGATATAATGCAGGGTTGTATTTTTGACCTTCACCTTTTTGCGGACAGCTTTCCTTTTGATATAGCCGGATTCCGCCAGTTCCTCCTTGATCCCTGACAGGTCGTCCTCTGTGACGGCGATGTCCAGGGAGGTCTGGATGGATTCCAGGTATGCGATATCGTCCTTTGTTTCTTTGCAAAGTCCGGAGAGTGCTTCAAAGGTCCGTTTCTGCTTATTATATTTTGCAAAATAGCGCTGGGCGTTTTCCTGCGGGCTCTTTGTGGGATCCAGGGGGATCGTGACCGTTTCATTCGTATAGTAGTTGAGCGCTTCCATCTGTTTTGCCCCTTCAGCTACATTGTAGCCGTAGGTATTGATAAGCTCTCCGTAGACCTTATATTTATTCCGGCCTTCTGTATCTTTGAGCTGGCGGAGCTGGAGCTCATATTTTTTCCGATTCCGCTCCAGAGCAGTCTGTACGATATGGCGCAGATCCGCTGATTTCTGGCGGATGCGGGTGAGCTGGCTGCGGGTGGAGTAGTAGGTCTTAAGCACTTCGGATATGGAGGGAAATTCCTGTCTCGCATATCCGGAAAAGTGAGTGAGGGGGAGGGCGGAAAATTCCTTGGGCTCACGTCCGTCATAGTAGATGGCGGGGGAAAAGCGCCCTTCCTTTATCGCGGACAGATAGATCTCAAACTGTGTATACAGATGAAAGAGGATATCTTCCGAGTATTCTTTTGCAGGGACAGAAGAATCCAGTCCCGCGAGATGACAGATCTCTTCCGCGGTGACAGGACTGATGCCGGTGAAGCTGGTATAAAGAGCTTTTGCGGCGGGAGCCGGCTTTTCCGTCAGCAGGGCGGCGAATTCTTCTTTGGACACGGTCAGAGGGTCAGCCTTGTGCATGGTATCCGGAATAAAATAGTCTCTCCCAGGGAGCACTTCCCGCACGGAGCTCATCTGGGCGGACACATGCTTGATGCTGTCAATGATCTTTCCATCCTCTGTGCAGAAGATGATATTGCTGTGTTTGCCCATGATCTCCACGATCAGGATTTTCCTGCACAGGTCGCCCATCTCGTCCAGATGTTCGATGGTAAACCGGATGATCCGCTCCAGCCTGGGCTGGCGGATGTCAATGATCCTGCCGTTGCCGATATGCTTTCTAAGTAGCATGCAGAAATTTGGCGCGGTCATGGGCGCGGTTTTGTTCATGTCAGTCAGGTAGACCAGCGGGAGAGAGGCGTTCGAGCAGATCAGAAGGCGTTTCTGCCCCTCCGGTGTTTTGATGGTCATCAAAAGTTCGTCCGCTTCCGGCTGGACGATGCGGGCGATCCTCCCATTTAATATTTCTTTTCTTAATTCGTGGACAAGGTCTGCCACAGCGATTCCGTCAAATGCCATAAGTGATTCTCCTTTATTATCATACGGATTAGTATAACATAATCAAAAATGGGAAAAAAGACCTATATAAAAGAGATGAAACGTATTTAATTTGTTGACCATTTGCGGCTGGACGAGTTATAATACTTTAGATCGTATGGGAGCAGCCTGAAAAAAGGGGTTGACCAAAATGAAAAACAGCAGAGGATGAGAATATGATAAAAAGCATGACCGGATTCGGCAGATGTGGGATACAAAAGGGATCCAGAAAGTATACAGTGGAGTTAAAGAGCGTCAATCACCGCTATCTTGATGTGAATATCAGGATGCCCAAGAAGCTGAACTTCTTCGAGACAGCTATAAGAACGCTCTTGAAAACTTACGCGAACCGGGGCAAGGTGGATATCTTCATTACTTATGAAGATCTGTCCCAGTCCCAGGTGTCAGTGAAATATAATGCGGCGCTGGCAGCAGAATATCTGAAATATTTAAAACAGATGGAAAAGGAGTTTGGTCTTGAGAATGACGTCCGTGTCTCCACGCTCTCCCGCTATCCGGAAGTGTTTACCATGGAAGAGCAGAGTGAGGATGAAGAGGAATTGTGGAATGAGCTGAAAGAAGCGCTGGAAGGTGCGTTTTTCCAGTTTGTTGAGACCAGGAAGGCAGAAGGCGGGAACCTGAAGAAAGACATTCTCTCCAAACTGGCTTTTCTGGAGGAACAGATCGCATTCATCGAGGAACGTTCCCCTCAGATCATTGCGGAATACCGGGCAAAGCTGGAAGATAAGGTGAAGGAGCTCCTTGCGGATACTCAGATCGAAGAAGGCCGCATCGCCGCGGAAGTGATCCTGTTTGCGGATAAGATCTGTACGGATGAGGAAGTGGTCCGGCTGAAGAGCCATATCCGGCATATGAGAAATACACTGGAAGAGAAAGAAGGAATCGGGCGCAAGCTGGACTTTATCGCCCAGGAGATGAACCGGGAGGCGAACACCATCCTTTCCAAGGCGAACGACCTGGAAGTATCTGACCGCGCGATCAGCCTGAAGACAGAGGTCGAGAAGATCCGCGAGCAGATCCAGAATATTGAATGATCTGATTACGAGAGGAAATGACTATGAGCAGAAAAGGAATTTTGATCGTTGTGTCCGGTTTTTCGGGATCGGGAAAAGGAACATTGATGAAAAAGCTTCTCTCAGGATACCCGGATACATATGCCCTGTCCATCTCAGCGACAACACGCGCGCCGAGGGAAGGAGAGCGGCACGGAAAGGAATATTTTTTTATCTCTAAAGACGAATTTGAAAAAATGATTGCCAAAGGCGAACTGATAGAGTATGCTAAATATGTGGAAAATTACTATGGTACGCCGCGGGAATATGTGGAGAAAAAGCTGGAAGAGGGGAGAGACGTGATCCTGGAGATCGAGATCCAGGGCGCGCTGAAAGTAAAGAAAGCATTTCCGGACACCCTGCTTTTGTTTGTCACGCCGCCGAGCGCCGAAGAGCTTAAACAGCGTCTTGTGGGCAGAGGGACAGAGACGATGGACGTGATCCGTTCCCGGATGGACCGGGCCTGCGAAGAGGCGGAAGGCATGGACAGGTACGATTATCTGATCGTCAACGATGAACTGGATACATGCGTGAAAGAAATGCATGAGATCATTCAGGGAGAACATCACAGAAGCTTTCGCAACAAAGCATTTATGAAAGAGATAAAAGAAGGCCTGGAAAGATTGAAAGGATTGAAAGGAGAAGATTGAACATGCTGCATCCATCTTACACAGATTTGATGAAAGTGGTCAACAAAGATGTAGAGGAGGGGGAAACAAAGATCGTCAACAGCCGTTATTCGATTGTGATGGCGACATCCAAGCGGGCGAGACAGCTGATCGCCGGAGACCTTCCGCTCGTTGACGCGAAAGAAGGAGAAAAGCCTCTTTCCATTGCCATCGAGGAACTCAATGAAGGTCAGCTGAAGATCATGGCTGAAAATGCAGAAGAGTAAAATCAGGACGGGCAGATGCACATGTGGTATCTGCCTTTTTCTGACAGACTGAAAACGGAGGTATTTATCGTATTATGAAGATATTATTCATCTCTCTTGGATGCGACAAGAATCTCGTGGACACGGAGGTCATGCTCGGACTTTTAGCATCCCGCGGATATGAAATGACAGATGATGAGACGCAGGCGGATATCATTGTGATCAACACCTGTTGTTTCATCCATGACGCCAAGGAAGAAAGCATCCAGAATATCCTGGAAATGGCAGAGTATAAAAAGGCCGGACAGGCAAAGGCGCTCATTGTCACCGGCTGCCTGGCCGAAAGGTACAGGCAGGAGATCATCGATGAGATCCCAGAGGTGGACGAGGTGCTGGGAACAACAGCCTATGACCAGATCCTTGACGCGGTGGACGCCGCGCTTGCGGGACGGCATTCGGTCGTGATCTCGGACCTGGACGCGCTTCCGATGCCGGAGACGAAGCGCCTGGTGACAACAGGCGGGCATTTCGCCTATCTGAAGATCGCGGAAGGGTGTGACAAGCACTGTACTTACTGCATCATCCCGAAGATCCGGGGGAACTTCCGCAGCGTCCCCATGGAACGTCTCGTGAAAGAGGCGGAAGAGCTGGCGGAACAGGGCGTGAAAGAACTGATCCTGGTGGCTCAGGAGACGACGCTTTACGGAAAGGACCTGTATGGAGAGAAATCTCTTCACAGGCTGATAAAAGAGCTCTGTAAGATCAGTGGGATCCGGTGGATCCGCATCCTCTACTGTTATCCGGAGGAGATCACGGACGAGCTTATCCAGGTCATAAAGGAAGAGCCGAAAGTCTGTCATTATCTTGACCTGCCGATCCAGCATGCGAACGATGCGGTCCTCAGGCGGATGGGGCGCAGGGCGTCAAAAGAGGAACTCGTTAATATCATCGGTAAGCTGAGAAGAGAGATTCCGGACATCTGCCTGCGTACCACGCTGATCACCGGATTCCCTGGGGAGACGCAAGCCCAGCATGAGGAGCTGATGGATTTTGTGGATGAGATGGAATTCGACCGGCTTGGCGTGTTCACCTACTCGCCAGAGGAAGACACCCCAGCCGCAGTCATGCCGGACCAGATCGACGAGGAAGCCAAAAAAGAACGTCAGGCAGAGCTCATGGAACTCCAGCAGGACATTGTCTTTGAAAATGCCCGGAATATGACAGGCAGAGAAGTGCTTGTGATGGTCGAGGGGAAGGTGGCGGATGAGAATGCCTATGTGGGGCGGACGTACCGGGATGCGCCGAACGTGGACGGTCTCATTTTTATCAATACAGATGAAGAACTGATTTCCGGAGATTTCGTGCGTGTGAAGGTGACCGGAGCGTCTGAGTATGATCTGATAGGAGAATTGATATGAATTTGCCAAATAAGCTGACAGTATTAAGAGTTATCATGGTGCCGTTTTTTGTGTTTTTTATGCTCACTGACGTGGGAGGCGCGGCAAACAAATGGATCTCGCTGGTGCTTTTCGTTGTCGCCAGCCTTACGGACTTGCTGGATGGGAAGATTGCCCGGAAACATAATGTGGTGACAAATTTTGGAAAGTTCATGGATCCTCTGGCGGACAAGCTGCTCGTCTGCTCCGCGATGATCTGCCTGATCCCATCCGGGAAGCTGGACGCGGCAATTGTCATCGTGATCATTGCGAGGGAGTTCATTATCAGCGGATTCCGCCTCGTGGCGTCGGACGCGGGCATTGTGATCGCGGCGAGCTACTGGGGCAAGTTCAAGACCGTGTTCCAGATGGCCATGATCATCGTGCTTATCTCGGATCTTGGAGGAGTGTTTGACCTGATCGGCACGGTACTGGTCTGGATCGCTGTCGCGCTGACCGTTATCTCTCTGTTTGACTATGTGTGGAAGAACCGTCAGGTGCTCACACAGGGCGGAATGTAGGCCGGACAGCAGAGAAAAAGGATATCACAGATGAATTGATAAAAAACAGACAAACTGATGATTGACGAATAATGTAAATTATGCGAAAATAATCCATATATGGGACAGATAGATTTCCCGCGGCAGGTGGCGGAGGATCTGTGCCGTGCAGACAGTCCGTGTTTTCAACGGTTCAGGGACAGGACTGTCGGTTTTTGTGCGGAATTGTGTGCCATATGCGAAGAAAATCATACATATTGAAAGGAGTTTTAACATGATTTATTCACATGAAGTAGAAATGATGTG